>CAZSOD010000006.1:1302-83931 GCA_964608255.1 uncultured Ardenticatenaceae bacterium | reverse complement strand
GGCGGCTGAGGCGGATGGCCGCGAGCTGGCTGGCGAAATCAGGGACGACGAAGCCCCGCGCCTGGCGCGGGCCGATGTGGTTGAACGGCCGCGCCTCCACCACTGGCAACCCAAACCGTTCCCAGTAGACCCGGGCCAATTGCCCGGCGGCGAGCTTGCTCACGCCGTAGGGATGACGCGGGCTGGGCGGGGTTTCCTCGGTCAACGGCAAGTCGCCGGGCGAAACCGGGCCGTAGATCTCGGCGCTGGTGACGACAACGACGCGAGGGCGGCCGCACTCCACAGCGGCGCGCAACACGTTGCCCGTCCCGCCGGTGTTGACAGCCACGGTCAGGGCAGGGTCGTCCCATGAGCGCGCCGGGTAGGCCTGCCCGGCCAGGTGGAAGATGACGTCGGGCCGCGCGGCGCGGACAGCGGCTGTCAGCGCCGGCAGGTCGAGCAAGTCGCCGCCGACCGGCTGGACATTGGGATGTTGCGGCAAGCCCTGGTGACTGGTCGCCTCGTGGACAAGGGCCAGGACGTGGTGCCCGGCGGCCAGCAGTTGGTCGACCAGGTGGGAGCCGGCGAAGCCGGTCGCTCCGGTGATAAATACGCGCATAAGGACTCCGTTCGCTGCGGTGCGATTCTGGAAAATCGCGCTACCGGTCAATTGTAGCGCGATTCTCCAGAATCGCGGTGGCGCAGATGAACCGGCGATTGGCATCCGTTGGCCGGCGTTTCGCGCTGACTATAATGGAGCCGGGAAGTCATGTTGAGACCCTCATTGCGCGGACGCGCGCCTCTGCCTCCCTCCTTCGGCCTCGGCTGGCGGCTGCTGGCTCTGGTCCTGCTCCTCTCGGCGCTCCAGCCCGCGCCGGTGCTGGTGACCTACGGCCCGAGACAGGCGGTGCATACGACTCAGCCGATCCTGGGCGTCCACACGCGCCTGACCGATGAGGTCGAAGAATGGAAGATTCAGCGCTCGCTGCGCATGGTGCGCGAGATGGGCGCGTCGTGGATCGTCGAGTTCTTTCCCTGGGCCTACTATCAGGCCTCTGACGGCAGCGTGGCCTGGGAGCACATCGACCAGGTCGTCGGGCATGCCGAGGCCAACGGCCTGCACGTGATCGCCCGGCTTGGCTACACGCCAGACTGGGCGCGGCCGCCGGACACACCCATGACCTACCTCGACCACGACGCCTATGACGACTTCGCCTCCTTCGCCGCCCTGTTTGCCCAGCGTTACCGGGACCGCGTCGGCTATCTCATCGTCGGCAACGAGCCCAATCTCAGTTTCGAATGGGGCTACCGGGTAACGACGCCCCAAGATTATGTCGACTTACTCCGCGTTGTCTATCCGGCGGTCAAAGCCGCCAACCCGAACATGGTCGTCCTGGCCGGGGCGCTGGCTCCCAACCTGGAGCCCGAGGGATCGCCCTGGGCAGTGAATGACCTGACCTACCTGCGTGGCATGTACGCAGCGGGCGCGGCCGGCTACTTCGACGGTCTGGCGGCCCACGCCTACGGCCTGACCTTCCCCGCGGACGCGCCGCCCGCGCCGGATGTGCTCAACTTCCGGCGCATCGAACTACTGCGCCAGATCATGGTCGAAAACGGGGACGAGGCTACCCCCGTCTACATCACCGAGACGGGCTGGAACGATCACCCGCGCTGGACCATGGCCGTCCGCCCCGCCCAGCGCATCCAGTACACGCTCGACGCGCTGGACTACGCCGCGGCGAACTGGCCGTGGGTGCGCGCTGTCGCCATCTGGGCCTTCCGCTACCCCGCGCCGACGCGCAGCTACCCCGACTACTTCACCCTGGTGACGCCCGAGTTCGTGGCCAAGCCGATCTATGACGCGCTCAAGGCTTATACAGGTAACTAAAATGGATGTCGGACCACAGACCACGGACCACAGACCACTGGTCACAGCGGGCGCGTTCCGACCGTCGTCCGTAGCCCGTCGTCTGTGGTCGTCCGCCCAACGCCCGCTCCTCATCGCCGCCCTGCTCCTGCTGGCTGCCTGCGCCCGCGGCGATGACACCTGGCCGCAAATCGAGTCATCGGGCGTGTTGCGGGTGGGGGTAGATCCCACCTTTCCGCCGTTTGCCGCCGCAGAGGGGCCGGAAGCGTGGGGGCTAGATATTGACCTGGCGCGAGCCCTGGCAGCTAAATTGGGACTGGAGGCGCGGTTCACCTACTTCGGCTATGATGGCCTCTATGACGCCCTGGCGACCAAACAGGTCGATGCGCTGGCTTCGGCGCTGGTCATCATGCCCGAGCGAACGCAGGATGTGGCCTATACTGATGGCTACTACGACGCCGGACAGGTACTGATAGTGCCGCAGGGCGCACCCGTCGCCGGGATGAGTGATGTGGGCAACGGCAGGCTGGCTGTCGAGCTTGGTGCGCTGGGCCACGTCGAGGCGCAGGCGTGGCAGCGCCGCCTGCCAGCCCTGAGCGTGGCAACATACAGCAGTGTGGACGAGGCGCTGGCCGCCGTGGCGACGGGCGCGGCCGACGCGGCGCTGATCGATAGCGTCAGCGGCCGGCTTTACCTGCGCGACCATCCCGATGCAGCCCTGACCCGCGTCGCCGCGCCCATGACGTCGGAACCCTACGCCATCGCCGTGCGTATAGGGGATCGGACGCTTCATCGTCGGCTGAACGAGGCCTTGCGCGCGCTGGCAGAATCCGGCGAACTGGACGCGATTGTCAGCCGGTGGTTAGGTCCATAGTTCTTCTGCATTTGAGAAATTATCGTCTATAATGGGGTTGTCCCCTCGATTAGCGGCAAGAGCGTGAAAGGACGCAAGCGCATGCTCACCAAGAAATCTTCCGTCTTCATTCGATTGCTATTCTCCCTGATTGCGATCTCCCTTCTGCTGGCCCTGGCCCCCGCGGCGCTGGCCCAGACCAAGACCTTTCACTGGGTCAATTGGGATATCGACGTCGCCCTCCAACCAGACGGAAGCTTGAACGTCACCGAGACGCAGACGCTCAATTTCATGGGTGCGCCCTTCACCTTCGGCTTTCGGAGCATTCCCGTCGGCCGCGCCGGCAATAACGACGGCATCGCCAACGTTAGCGTGAGCGAGGCCGATCTCGTCTACACGGAATCCGGCTCCAACGCGCCCGGCACCTTTGAAGTAGTGGAGCAGGGCGACGAAGCGGTCATCAACTGGTACTTCGAGCCGGCATTGGGCCCCAACACGTATACGTTCAGCTATACCGTTCTGGGCGCTGTCCGCGCCGGAACGAGCGAGCAAGGCTCCGGCGACCAAATCTTCTGGACCGTCTTGCCCAGCGACCACCCCTCCCGCGTCGATAGCAGCCGGACAACCATCACTCTGCCTGAAGGGGTCTATCCGCAGAAGTATACCGGCACCGAAGACTACCTTGTCGAGGCCTATCTAAACGACACGCCGACCGATGACGTGCAGATCACCGTCAGCGACGATGAGCGCATCATCACCTACGAGACGTTGCGGCCCATTATGCCCGGCGAGAAGCTCGATGTGCGCGTGCAGGTTCCCCACGGGCTGTTGCCGGCCGAGACGCCGGCATGGCAGGCGTCGGAGCAGCGCGACGACGTGGTGGGGTTGGGCGTCCTGGGGGTGTCGCTGTTCCTGCTGGTGGCCGGTCCGCTGGGCGTCGTGCTGCTGTGGTACTTGCGCGGCCGCGATCCGCAACTGGGCATTGTGGTCCCCGACTACTTGCCCGAACCGCCAGAGGCGGTACCCCCCGCGCTGGTCGGCGCGCTGATCGATGAAAAGGTGGACATGCAGGACATCCTCTCGACCATGGTCGATCTGGCCCACCGCGGCTACATCCTGATGGAAGAGGAGAAGCGCGGCTACAACTTCACGCGTACCGACAAGGTCGATAGCGGTTTGCGCGAGTACGAGCGTACTTTCCTCAATCGCGTCTTCCGCGGCGAAAACAGCCGCTCGCTCAGTAGCCTGCAAAACAAGTTCTACAGCGCCATTCCCGAGCTAAAGCGGCAAATCGAAGACGCGCTGGTCAAGGAGGGTTACGTCCCGCGTTCACCCCAGAGCGTCCGCACCAGCTATTCGATAGTGGCGGCTTTTGTGCTCGTTCTCGGCTTTGCCAGCCTCTTTCTCCTGGGTTTTTTCCTGGGTGATAACGCCGGCCTGGGCTGCTTCCCGATGCTGGCGATCATGCTGACGGCCGTGGCTCTCTTCATCGCTGCCCGCCACATGCCGCGCAAGACGGCCAAGGGCGCGGAGGCTGCGGCCAAATGGAACGCTTTCAAGACCTACCTCAAGAACATCCGCCAGTACGCGGATGTCGAGAGCTCCGGCGAGATCTTTGAGAAGTACCTGGCTTATGCCATCGCTTTCGGCCAGGAGCGCTCCTTCATCAGCACCTTCGCGCAATCGCCAACCGCGCCGATTCCACCGTGGTACACGCCTTATCCGGCCCCGATGCACGGGCCACTGGGCGGCGGCATGGGACCGATCTTCGGCGGCCCGCGGCCCGGCGGCACACCGGCTGGTCCGGGCGGCTCGGGCGGCGGAATGCCTTCGCTGGGCGACATTTCCGGCGGCTTGACCGGCGGCCTGTCCGGCATGTCGGCCGGACTGACGCGGATGCTCAACAGCGCCAATACCGTCATGCGCAGCACGCCCCCGCCATCAAACGCGGGCCGCACCGGCAGCTTCGGTGGCGGTGGCTTCAGCGGCGGCCATAGCGGTGGCTTCAGCGGCGGCTCGTCGGGCGGCGGCGGCCGGGCTGGTTTTGGATAATAAGGGCCGGTTTCCACGTTCCGAGGGCGAAGCGAGGCGCTTATCCTCGGAACCTGGTCTCTGGCCCCTTGTGGTGGAGGGACAATGGGGCGAACACTAGGCATCATCCTCATCATCGGCGGCGTGGTCGTCGGGGCCATCGTCGTCGCGCTGATGCTGGTCTATCGCAACGAGGGCAGCCTGACTTCGGGCGCAGCCACCCTGGGCATCGTCCTGGGACTGCTCGTACTGTCGCTGCCGCAGTTGGGCTTTGGAGCCTTTCTGCTCATGCGCGGCCAGCAGGAAGCGGCCGTGGCCGAGACGGCTGGCAAGCAACGCCAGTTGTTGGGCATGGTCAAGGCCCGCGGCCAGATTCATATCTCCGACCTGGCCCTGGAGATGCGTCTGACGCGCGATCAGGTGCAGCAGCTGATTTACGAGGTGGTCAACATGGGCCTCTACAGCGGCTACATCAACTGGGACGAAGGCACGTTGTACTCCAGCCAGGCCAGCGAGTTGCGGAACCTGGATAAGTGCAAGAACTGCGGCGGGCAGCTGGAACTGGCGGGCAAGGGTGTGATCCGCTGCCCCTACTGTGGAACGGAGTACTTCCTGACGTAGGCAAATTACGAATTACGAATCAAGAGTGGCGAGCAAAGCCGGTGCTCCCGGCTCGCTTTCATCATTCATAACTCATGATTCATAGTTCAAGAGATGGGAGAAAGGCGATAATGGACGAGATTCAGGACTTGAACCAGATGATTGGCGATGAGCGGCGGTTGTTCGGCAAGCTGCTCAGCAAGATACCCGGCTTCCGGGGCTACATGGAGAAGAAAAGCCGGCGCGACGCGGATCAGTTGCTGCGCGACACGATTAGCGGCCGCCTGCAGCAGACGCGCCTCGAATTGGCCGCGGTGCAGCAGACGATGGGCCGCGACATTCTGATGGGCATCGAGTACGCCGAGCCTGTCGGCCGCGCCGACAACCTGCTCATGGGCCTCATCAGCAAGATCAAGGACGCGCCGCAGGGCTACGCCGGCTTCTTCGATGCCGTGCGCGTCGACGAGAACGACCTGGCCCGGCTCTACCAGTTCGACGAAACCATGCTCGACCATATCGACCAGATCACCAGTGATGTCGCCGCGCTGAGCAAGGCCGTCGAAGACGGGATCGGCATCGATGCGGCTATCGCGGCGCTGAACCGCGGCCTGCAAGCGGCGAACCTGGCCTTCAACTCAAGACAGGAAGTGCTGAACCAGGTGGGTGGTGGCTCCAAGCAACCACTGTACAGCGAAGATGCCGCAGCCTACGACGTCGAGACCCTTAAGGAACAGGAAAAGAAAGACAACCAGTAATAGAGGAGGACACTGAGAAATGCCCAAAATCCTGGATCGTGTAGCCGTAGAAGGTTGGGGACGCGACGAAGTCGTCCAGAAGTTCCCGCGCGGGGGTCTGGGCGATATCAAGCTCGGCTCGCAGCTGATCGTCAACCCGGGCGAGACGGCCGTCTTCGTGCGCGGCGGCGAAGCGCTGGGCACGTTCGAGCCCGGCCGCTACACCCTGACGACCGAGAACATCCCCTTCCTGACCGACTTGTTGGAAAAGGGGCTATTTGGCGGGGCGAACGTGTTTACGGCCGATGTCTACTTCGTCAAGACAACGGATATGACCCTTAAGTGGGGCACGGTCAATCCCATCGTTGTCGAGCACCCGCAACGAATGCCCGGCGCCAGCGCCATCGTCGGTAACGGCACCTACGTCGTCAAGGTCAAGGAGCCGTGGCGCTTCCTGAACGCGCTCGACGCCTTCCGCGAGAGCGTGCGCCAGCAAGACATTAAGCTGCGTCTCGATCCGATGCTGGCGGTCATGATCGCCGATAAGATGAGCGAACTGGCCCAGGCCAAGAACCTGGGCCCGGCCCAACTCCAGTCGTTCACCAAGGACCTCAACGACCTGCTGGTCGGCCTGCTCCAGGAGGAGTTCGACGCCATCGGCATGACCCTGGTGGACTTCGCCATCAACATGACGCTGCACCCCGACTCGCTGAAAGTCGTCACGAACATGGGCTACGGCACGAGCTACGTGCAGAAGCAGCAGGCCGACGCCCTCATGGCCGCGGCCAGCAATCCATCGGGTGGCGCGTTGAGCGAGGTCGGGTTCGGGGCGATGGGCATGGCCGCCATGCAGCAGCAACAAATGCAACAGCAACAGATGCAACAGCAGTGGTTGCAGCAGCAGCAAGCGGCCCAGGGCGGCGGAGCGGCGCCGGGCGCGCCGGCAGCGCCGCCAGCGCCAGCGGGCAGCGTGCCGGTGATGCCAGACGTCATGACTCCGGAGCAAGCGGCAGCTATCCTGCAGGTAACGCCGGCTGACGTCATTGCGGCCATCGACGCCGGTGAATTGAAGGCCAAGAAGATCGGCGCGGCCTTCCGCATCAGCAAGGCCAATCTGGAGGCTTACCTGGCCGGTTAGGACCAAGGTCTTATGTGGTTCTTGGTGGCGCGCTTCAACGCGCTTCGCAGCACCCTGAAGGACCTGATTACAAGCGGCTGGAAGCGCCGGGATTGTCAGACGATCCCGGCGCTTTTTCTTCTAGCCGCACCCATTCTTTGCCAAATGCGCGGGGCCGCGTAAAGTAAGGGTGTTGCCATCGGCCTTCAGGGGCCGTCACAGGAGTCATCATGTACAAGACTATCCTCGTCCCGCTGGACGGCTCGGAACTGGCCGAAGCGATCTTGCCGCACGTTGAAGAACTGGCGCGCCTGGGCGGCGGCGCCATCATCTTTGCGCAGATTATCGAGATCCCCCACCTCGTTGACCAGGTGAAAGGGGACGCCTTTGAGGCCTTGCCGCATATGACCGCGGCCGATATCGATCGGCAAATGCAGGAGGCGCGACACTATCTGGACACACTGATCGACCGCGAGCGCGCCAAGGGCATCGAAGCTCGCGGACTCGTGGAGTATGGGCCGGTTGTGGCGACCCTCCTGCGGCTGGCGCGGCAGGAGTCGGCCGCGCTCATCGCTATGGCCAGCCACGGCCGCGGTGGACTGGCCGACGTCTATTACGGCAGCGTGGCCGCGGGCATCCTCCAGCGCATCGACCGGCCGCTGCTCATCGTGCGCGCTCAATGATCCCGCCGGCCTGGCTACAGTCCGTCCACCACGATGGCTCGGAGAAGTATGTCTCCAGGCTCCACCCGCGCCTGGGCGAAACCGTGCGGCTGCGGCTGCGCGCTGCGCGGCGCGCGGCCATCCGCCGCGTCATTCTGCGCACCTTTCCCGACGGCGAGCAGGCACTGGCCGCCATGCGCCCTGGCCCGGACGATCCGGCCACCCAGTGGTGGGAAATTGACCTCCCGATCACCGAGCAACTGACGCACTACCGCTTTATCATCGACGCCGAAGATGGTTTGTGGCACTACAGCGCCGCCGGGCCATCGGCGTGGGTGCCGCTCGATAACACCGACTTCCGCATCCTGGCCGATTACGACGCTCCTGCCTGGCCGCTGTCGTCCGTTTTCTACCAGATATTCCCCGACCGCTTCGCCAACGGCAACCCGGCTACCGACCCGCGGCCGGAAGAGTACGAGTATCGAGGCCACCGCCCGACGACTTACCCGTGGGAGACGCCGCCGCCCGCCGAGCAACTCTTCCCGCTCGTGTTCTACGGCGGCGATCTTCCGGGGATCGAGGGCCGGCTTGATTATTTGGCCGATCTCGGCGTCAATGCCCTTTACCTGAACCCGATCTTCACCGCCCTCTCCAACCACAAATACGACGTCGCTGACTACGACCACGTTGACCCGCATTTTGGCGGCGACGCGGCCCTCGCCTCACTCCGCCAGGCGCTAGACGGGCGGGCCATGCGCTACCTCCTCGACATCGTGCCCAATCACTGCGGCTACTGGCATCCGTGGTTCCAGACCGCGCTAACCGATAGCGCCGCGCCGGAAGCGGCGTACTTCACCTTTCGCCGCCATCCAGATGACTACGCGACGTGGCTTGGGGTGTGGACGCTGCCCAAGTTGAATTACGTGAGCCGCGAGCTGCGACGCTGCATCTACGAAGGTGAGGATGCGGTTTTTCGCCGCTGGTTGCGCCCCCCCTTTTCGGCCGACGGCTGGCGGGTAGATGTTGCCAACATGCTCGGCCGGCAAGGCGAGACGCAGATCGGACGGGAGATTGCCCAGGGCATCCGCCGGGCAGTTAAGGAAACGCGCCCCGACGCTTACTTGATGGGCGAGCACTTCTTCGACGCCACAGGCCAACTACAGGGCGACCAGTGGGATGGCGTGATGAACTATGGCGGCTTCACCCACCCGCTCTGGTATTGGCTGAGCGGCTATCAACAAGGGGCCCATGGCTTTGCCGAATCGCTCGTCGCGCCGCCGTGGCCGACCGAAGCAATGACAGCAACGTGGCAGAGCCGCCTGGCGTCCGTGCCGTGGGCCGTGGCGCTACAGCAGTACAATGTCCTTGACAGCCACGATACGCCGCGCATTCGCACCCTCGTGAAGGGCAACGATGCCCTCCACCGGCTGGCCGCGGCTGTGCTGCTGACCTTTCCCGGCGTGCCCGGCCTCTACTATGGCGACGAGATCGGCATGGAGGACGTGCCCCTGCTCGGCGCGCGCGGCTGCATGATATGGGACGAGAGGCGTTGGAACCGCCCGTTGCGCGACTACCTCCGCGACCTCATCCACCTGCGGCGGCGCTCGGCGGCGTTGCAGCACGGGGGCTTCCAGTCGCTGCTGGCCGAGCCTGACACCGTGGCTTACCAGCGCGAGACGGCCGACGACCGGCTGCTCGTCTTCGCCCACCGCGGCGAAGAGCCTCGGCCCGCGGGCCCCATCGACCTCGACCACGCCGGCATCGCCGATGGGACGCGCTTCGTCAATCTGGTGACCGGCGTCGAACGGGTCGTGCGCGACGGTGCTCTTGCCCTGCCGGAACTACCACAGGGCGCAACGCTCTGGCAGCAGGTCGTATAGATTGATGAGGCTACCGGCTCATCTGGTTGTCTCGGCTTTCCATTTGCTCTACCACGAGGCCGCGTGGGCGTATGACGCCGTGGCCGCGGCCGTCTCGTTGGGCCAGTGGCGGGCGTGGGGCGCGGCCGCGCTACCCTTTCTGCCCGGGCCGCGCGTGTTGGAACTGGGCCACGGCCCGGGGCACATGCTAATCGCCTTGACCGCCGCCGGCTATGACGCCGCCGGCCTCGATCTGTCACCCCAGATGGGCCGGCAGGCAGCGCGCCGGGTGGCGCGCCTCCCCCAACCGCCGGCGCTCATTTGCGCTCGCGCCCAAACCCTGCCCTTCGCCCCGGGCGCATTCGATGGCGTTCTGGCGACGTTCCCGACCTCCTACATTGTCGCCCCGGAGACGGTTGCCACAGTCCACCGCGTCTTGCGCCCGGGCGGCGCGCTGGTCATCGTGCCCGAAGCGCGGCTGGGCGGCCGCTCGTCACTCGTCCGCATCATCAATTGGCTATACGAAGCAACCGGGCAGCGCGGTTTCCCTGGCGGCGCGACAGGAGATGACTTCTGGACGGGCCGCCTCGCTCCCGCCGGCTTCGATGTCGCCGTTCATAGTATCGCCCTCGACGACAGCGCCGTAACAGTGGTCGTCGCCCGGCGCTTACTTTAGCAACGATGTTGGCGGACAAGGAGGACACGGGGGCACAGAGGAGACGCGGAGAGGTCCGTGTTCCCTCTTCTTAACGGCCCTTGCCCTACCCTTTTACCGGTTGGTACAATGACCCCATGATTGAACAAAGACCTTCCGCGGCGGTATCGGAACCGGCCGCGGCGGAGTTGCCCCGCGCGGGCTGGGGCGAGAAGCTCCTGCCTTTCCTCATACTGGCCGTGGTGATATTCCTTGACCAGCTAACCAAGTACCTGGTCGAGACACGTATCCCGCTCTACGGCGTCTGGGCGCCCATCCCGGCCCTGGAGGGTATCTTCCGCATCGTCCACACAGCCAACACGGGCGCAGTCTTCGGGCTGTTTCAGGGCAGCGGCATGTTCTTCGCCGCGCTGGCCGTTGTCGTCGCGATCGCCATCGCTTATTTCAACATGACCTTGCCCGGACACCAGTGGCTTATCCGTGTTGCGTTGGGGCTGCAATTGGGCGGGGCGCTCGGTAACCTGATCGATCGGCTGCGGCAGGGCCACGTCACCGACTTCGTCGACACCGGCCCGTGGTACATCTGGAACCTGGCCGACCTGGCCATCGTCAGCGGCGTTATCCTCTTCGGTTTCGCATACCTGCGTGAGATGCGGCGCGAGGAGGCAGTCAAACGGGCGGAACAGGCGCAGACCGCGGCCGAGCAAGCAGAGCCGAGACCGCTGGAGTGAGCGGCGTGCCCGTTGCGCGATCCTCCAGAATCGCGTGGCGCGCGGACGCGACTCTAGAGAATCGCGCTACAGAGACCGATGGCCGACGAAGAACAACACGTTGAACTGACCCTGCAAGCAGTGGGCGAGCGCCTGGACAAGGCGCTGACCGAGGCGTTGCCGCAGCTATCGCGCATGCAGTGGCAGCGTCTCATCCGTGAGGGTCGGGTGGCGGTCGACGGCGAGCGCGCCAGGGCCAGCTACCGCATCCAGGGCGGCGAGCGGCTATCGGCAATCATCCCGGCGGTGGTCGAAGCGGAGGTGACGGCCGAGGCGATCCCGCTCGACATCCGTTACGAGGATGCCGACCTGATCGTGGTTAACAAGCCGCCCGGCATGGTTGTCCATCCTTCGCTGGGTCACGCCGGGGGCACGTTAGTCAACGCGCTGCTGGCCCATTGCCCCGATCTGGAAGGCGTCGGCGGAGAGCGAAGGCCCGGCATCGTCCACCGGTTGGACAAAGACACCTCCGGGCTGATCATTGCCGCCAAGCACGACCACGCTCTGTGGTACTTGCAGAACCAGTTCAAGCAGCGCAGCGTCGCCAAGGTCTACCAGGCGCTCGTCCACGGCGTGCTCCAACCACCCGAGGCGCTCATCGACGCCCCCATCGGCCGCGACCCACGCCACCGCCAGAAAATGGCCGTGATCTCCGACGGCCGCGGCGACGCCCGCCCGGCGCAGACCGCCTACCGTGTCCTCACGAATTACCGGGACTACACCCAGGCGGAATGCCGCCCGCGCACCGGTCGCAAGCATCAGATACGTGTCCATCTCGCCTATATCGGCTATCCCATCGCCGGGGACACGATCTATGGCCGGCGCAAGGACCAGCTGGGACTACACCGGCACTTTCTCCATGCCGCCGAACTCACCTTCCGCCGCCCTTCCGACGGCGAAGAACTCCACCTGACGGCTGAACTCCCCGAGGACCTGGCCGCCGTCCTGGCTCTACTTCCAAGATAAGGAAGGGCAACCACAGATTACGCAGATTTCACAGATTATGGTTCAGAATCTGTGAAATCTGCGTAATCTGTGGTTGCTTCTTCTTACAGGTCGATCGCGCCTTCGAGCACGGCGACGAGGAGCTGGATAGCCCCCTCCACATCGCGGGCGTCGACGGTTTCGCTGGGCGTGTGAATGTAGCGACAGGGGATGGAGATGCAGCCGGCGGCCGCGCCCGGCCCGGCGAGTTGAATCGGTTTCGCGTCCGTTGTGCCCCCTTCCAGCACTTCCAGTTGGTACGCGATCCCCGCCTCCTCGGCCCGCCGGCGCATGAGGCGCACGAGCCCGGCGTGGGCGATCATGCCGCTATCCTTGACCTTAATGGCCGGGCCATCTCCCAGACGGACGTCCATCGCCCGCGTTTCCGGCACGTCACCCGTGCGCGTCACGTCCAGCGAGATGCCAATGTCGGGCAGGATGCGGTTGGCTGAGGCTTCAGCGCCGCGCGTGCCCACCTCTTCCTGCACGCTGAAGACGAAGTACACATCGTGGGGCGTGGCCCCCAGCCGCTTCAGGGCCTCGACGGCGACGTAGCAGCCGATACGGTCGTCCATGCTCTTGGCCGTCAGCCGGTCACCCTGGACGGCCAGCGGCCGCTCAAAGTGGGCCGCGTCACCTACGCGCACAGGGCAGTCATCGCGACTGGTTGCGCCAACGTCGATGTAGTGCTTGCTGAGCGGGTGGATGGCGCTCATGTCGTCGAGACGGTCGGTGCCGATGACACCCAGCGTGCCATTGGCGAAGCGCACGCGCCCGCCGAAGAGCGTGTGGGAAAACACACCCCCGATGTTGGTAAAGCGCACGAAGCCCTTGTCAGTGATGTGGCTCGCCATCACGCCGATCTCATCCATGTGGGCCGCGATCATGACCTTGAGCGGGTTGGCGGCGGCGGCCGGCCGCTTGCGGGCAATCAAGTTACCCATCGCATCGACAGTTACTTCGTCCGCGTGGGGTTCTACCTCCGGCCGAATGATGTCGCGCAATCGATCTTCAAAGCCCGAAGGGCCAAATGCTTCGACAAGGGCACGCAGTAGGTCGTTCATGTGGTTCTCCGAATATGCCGGGCCTAGCCGCGGCGCAGGATGTCGGGGGTCAGGCTCCGCAGCGAAGTCTCGGCCAGCCGGACGATGCTGTCGTAGTCGTCCAGGCTGATCATCATCGCCGGCGTGTGGGCATAGCGGCCGGGCACAGCCAGCGTCGCCACAGGCACGCCGGCCGCGGCGCGCTGGATCGCCCCGGTGTTGGTGCCGCCGCCGCCGGGCTGGCGGATCTGGAAGGGGATGCCCTGCTCGTCGGCGGTGCGCGTGATGTGGGCCACCAGGCGCGGGTCCTGGATGGTGCGCGCGTCCATGACGTAAACCGAGACGCCCTTGCCCAGCGCGACGTTGGGACTGGCGTCCCTCTCATTGGGCAGGTCATAGGCCGGCGTACATTCAAGGACGAGCGCCACGTCCGGCCGCGTGCTATAGGCTGCAATCTTGGCCCCGCGCAGGCCAACTTCCTCCTGCACGCTAAAGGAGGCGATCAGATCGAACGGGTAGCGCTCGCCGCGCAGCAATTCGATTAGCGCAGCGCAGCCGGCGCGATTATCGAACGCCTTCCCGATGGCCGTCCGGCCGCCGGCGGTGGCGATCTCCTCGTAGGCGGTGACAAAGGCGGCATAGTCGCCCACCTTGACGTTGGCCGCGGCCCCATCCTTGTTCTTGGCCCCAATGTCAATGCGCATGGCATCGACCTTGACCGTCTTGGAATACTCATTTGACTTGAGTAAGTGGATGGCCCGCGCGCCGATGACGCCGGTTACGTGCTGCGGCCCGACCTGCACCACCTTGCCCAGAAGGGTGCGGTCGTCGAAGCCGCCCACCGTAGTGAACTTCAACATGCCGCCGCTCTCGATCTCGGTCACCATCAGGCCGACTTCGTCCATGTGGGCGTCAACCAGCACGCGCCAGTCGTATTCGCCCGTGCCCCGTTTGGTGGCCAGCAGGTTGCCCATGGCGTCGACCGACCACTCATCAACGTGGTCGGCGATCAGATCGCGAATGAGCAGCCGGACTTCCTTTTCCGCGCCGGACACGCCAACCGCTTCCGTCAATTGCCGCAACAAGTCGTTCATTGGCTCTTATCCTTGCGCTTGTCCGGCCGCATCAGATCTTCCTTCAGGTTAGGCAGGAACTTGTCGTCCAGCCGGGCGATCATCTCGGCCAGCAGCCGGCCGGCGCGCTCGACATCGCTGGTGTCGGCCGTCTCGACCATCGTATGCATGTAGCGCAACGGAATCTCCACCAACCCGGTCGGAATGCCTTCGCGGGCCGTCTGGAGGGCATAGGCATCGGTGCCGCCACCGCGAGCATTGGGCGACGTGGCGACACTCATCTCCAGCGCCTTGGCCGCCTCGCGCAGCGCGTTGAAAACCGCCGGGTGAATCTCCGCCCCCATCCCGATGAGGGGGCCGCTGCCCAGTTCCGGCAATTCGCTATCGTTCGTGCCGGGCCCCTTGGCGTGGCCGACGTCGATGGCGACGGCCACATCAGGCCGTTGGGCGAAGGCGCTCGTATAAGCTCCCAGATAGGCCGTCTCTTCCTGCGAGGTCGCCACGGCAATCACGTCCCAGGTGTGGCGGCGGGTCTGGAGCAGTTCAAGGCAGAGGGTTACGGCGGCGACGGATGAGCGGTTGTCCAGCGCCTTGCCGGAAACGCGGCTGCCGAGCAACTGGCGCAGCGGCTGGCGGAAGGTTACAAAGTCGCCGATAGATACCAATTCGCGCACGCGGTCGTAGGGCAGGCCCACGTCGAGCGCGAGGTTCTCGTAGCTGTACGCTTGGCCGCGCTCCTTCTCGGGCAGCATCGAGTCGGGCAGCCCGCCAAGAACGCCGGTCAGCTTTTCGCGGCCGTGAACTTCGACAATCTGGCCGAACAACTGCCGGCGGTCGACGCCACCCAGGCCGCTAACGCGCAGGAAGCCGCTGCCATCGTGGTCGATGACGCGCGAGACCAGCAGGCCGAGCTCGTCCTGGTGAGCGGCCAGCAGGATTGCCGGCCGCGGTTCGTCACCAACGCCACGCTTGAAGCCGAGCAAACTGCCAACGCGGTCGGTCACAATTTCGTCGACCAGCGGCTGCCACAGGCTTTCGACGGCCCCGGCAATGCCGGTCTCGTCACCCGATGGCCCGGGAGCCTCGGTCAGCTGTTTGAGCAGGGGATAGATCTCCATAGAGCGCACCTAAGCATCAGGGCACGGCCGTTGCCGTTGGGGTTGTTGTGCTGTCCAAGACCTCTTCGGTCGGCGTGGCCGTCGGCGTTTCCGTGGGCGTCTCCGTCGGCGTCTCCGTCGGCGTGGCCGTGGGCGTCTCGGTTGGGGTTTCCGTTGGCGTGGCTGTTAGGGTTGGCGTCTCCGTCGGCGTTTCGGTCGGTGTCTCCGTCGGCGTCAGGGTCGGGGTAGTGGTGGCCGTTCCGGTGGGCGTCGCCGTGGGGGTAATCGACGGCGTACCGGTTGGTTGGGGAGTCGGCGTACCGGGCGGCGTCACGGAGACAATGGACGGCGGCAAACGCGTGAGCGTGGCGGTCGACGTGGCCGCAGCCGTCGCCTCGGCTGTAGGCGGCACTCGATCGCGACCAGACGCGCGCGAGAGGAGAAGGATGCCGGACACGTAGCAGGGAATGGTGAGAAGGATAATGCCAACAAGAATGGCATAGGTCCGGCGACGCATATCCATAGGCGAATCATAGTGGAGTGCCATACAAATGACAAATAAGGCCGCGGCTGATATACTGTCGGTGTTCGATATCTCTCTGGTGGGGCAGCAGTTTCGGCCCGCGAAGGACATCCGAGACAAACGGGTGGCGACGAAGTGACCTCGGCTTACGACATATGGGGGGCCGCGGCCCTGGGACTGGTACGGCCGAACGGCCCCCTGGCCTATGGGGTGCTGACCTTGGCCGTAGCGCTCCTTTTGGGGCTGCTCTACCGTTTGCGCGCCCCGGGCGTTTTGCGAGCCATGAGTAGAGGGCAATGGGCGCTGTTCGCCGCTCTCTGCGTGGCGGCGTTCGCCATCGGGCAATTGTTCCCACTGTCCTGGCCCTGGGCTAGTCCGCTGCTACGTGCCCACCCGGCGACCGCCTATCTACTGCTCTTCTCCACCGTGGCCTGGCTGATCGCCGGATCGGCGCTAAACGTTCCGGCGGCGATGGTCGTCGGACTTTTCGCCGGCTGCGGCCGCGCGCTGGCGCAGACAGGCTCCCCGGTCGATGTGGCCGCGACGGCCCTGGCCGCCGGCCTGGCGGCGTGGCTCATGCAGCAAAACTATACCGGCCGCATCTTCCGCCTTGCGCGCCAGCCAATCGCCGCCGCCGTTGCCGGACAGGGGATACTCGTTATCTTTACTGGTCTGGAGGTTTTCGCCGCGGCAGCGACCCGCGCCGGGCGTCTGGGCGCGCTCGATCTGGCGTTGTTCCTAGGCACCCATAGCGCGGCCCCGCTACTATTCGAGGGTCTTGTCGGCGGGCTACTGCTGACCTTCAGCCTCTGGATAATCCCTGAGTGGCGGGCCAGCCGCGGTCTGGTTCCCTCGCCTCTCCGCCGCAGCCTGCGGCGTCAGTTGGCGGCTGCTTTCCTGTCGTTTGCCGCCGTCGTCTTCCTGCTCAGCGCGCTGCTCGCCTTCGCCTTGTCGCAGCGGGCGGCCAGTCAGGCAATCGCGGAGCAAATGGCGGCCAACGCCGACGCCGTGGCCGTTCGCCTGGGGGCTTTTCAGAGCAGCGCGGTTAACACCCTGGCCCAGTACGGCGCGGACCCGGCCCTGGCCGACTCCGACTTCGGGCTGCGCCGCGCGGCCCTCGGCCGGCTGCAACGTTCGTCGCCGCAATTCAGCCAGATCAAATTGGTCAGCGAAACAGCTGTCACGAGCAGCGAACCCGGGTCGGCCACGCTAAGCACCCCTGAACGGACCTTGGTGGCCGCCGCCGTTGAGGCGGGCGCGGCCCGCTTCGGCATCGAGGCCGCGGCGGGAGGGGAGCAGGTAGTGACCATCGCCGTGCCGCGCCAGGCGACCAGCGGCGATCCCGTCGTCCTGCTAGGTCGCATCGCGCCCGCGGCGTTGGCGGCGGTTGTGACCGATCTGCCGTTGGCCGGCGGCGCCAGCGGCGGCGCGGTGCTCGACGAGCAATCGCGCGTCATCCACACAACGGGCACGCTGGTCGATGCCGGGCTGTGGGAAACCCCACACGCCGAGGAAGCGGTGGCCTATTTGCGCGACGCCCGCGGCAGCGCCGTCTATGCCCGGCTGGATCCCGCGACCGGCGCTCGCCAGCTCGTCTATTACACCCTCGTCCCGGAAAGCGGCTGGAAGGTTGTGACTATCGTCCCACAGGCGCGCATTCTGCGCCAGGCGCTCGGCGTGATGACGCCGCTGGCGGGGCTGCTGCTCGTCATCAGCACGCTTTTCTTCCTCTATGTCGCCGAGTTGGGCCGGGCAATCACCCGTCCGGTGGCCGAAATCAGCCAGGCGTCGCGGGCCATTGCCGTCGGCGGCGGGCTGGAGCGGCCGGTGCGCGGGCATCGCGAGGACGAGATCGGCCAGCTCACCCTGGCTTTCTCGCAGATGCAGCGCGCCTTGCGGCAGCGTCTGGATGAACTATCGCTGCTACTCAGCGTTAGCAATGAGGTTGCGGCCACGGTCAATTTGAGCGAGGGCATGACGGCCGTGTTGCAAGGCATCCTCAGAGGCACGGGGGCGGCCGGCGCGCGCGCGGTCATCCGCAATCCGGTAGGCTCCGCACCGCTCGTCTTCGGCGAGGGGCCGGCGGCCGAGAGTTTGGCGCCGCTCGACCGGGCCGTTGTGCGGCGAATGCGCGCGGTGGATGAATTAGGGCTGGCGACACCCCAGGAGATACAGTCTGAACTTGAACACGCCGCGCCGGTGGCCGCGATCTTTGCGCTACCGCTGCGGCTGGCCGGCGAGTATCAGGGCGCGCTCTACCTGGGCTACCGCCAGCCGCATTACTTCGATAGCGACGAGCGTAACCTGCTGCGGACGCTGGCCGGACAGGCAGCCGTCCTCGTTCAGAACGCCTACCTTTTTGCCGCCGCCGAAGGCGGTCGCCGCCGCCTGTCGGCCATCCTGACTAGCACAACCAACGCTGTCATCGTTACCGATCAAACCGATCGCGTGTTACTTCTGAACCCGGCGATGGAGCGTGCCCTGGGCGTGGCCGCGGTTGAGGTGGCCGGGCGGCCGGTAGCCGACGCGCTGGGCCGCGGCGAATGGGTCGAGCTAGGGGCACGGCTAACAACGAGCAACGCCGCAACCGACCCGGCGGCCGGCAAGCTGGAAGTGGGCGCGGGCGGACGCGACTACCTGGCCAGCATCTCAATCGTTCACAATAGCGACGGGCTGGCGATCGGCCGCGTCGCCGTCCTGCAAGACGTGACCGACCTGAAGGCGGTCGACCGCCTGAAGACCGACTTCATTGACGGCATTTCCCACGATCTGCGCAGCCCGCTAACCTACATGCGCACTTATGCCGGCATGCTCCCCGTTATCGACGACCCGGCGCTTGAGCGCGAGTACGTTTCCAAAATCCACGTCGGCATCGAGCGCATGTCGCGCCTGGTCGACGATCTGTTGGACATGACCCGGATCCGGGCGGGCATCGACTTGCAGTTTGACCGGGTAAACGTCGAGGAGTTATTGACCGAGCTGGCCCAGGAGTATATGACCACGGCCCGGCTGGCCGGTATTCGGCTGGCGGTGGATGCGCCGCGCGACTTGCCGCCGGTCAAGGCCGATCCCAACCAGCTCCGGCGCGCGCTGACGAACCTCTTGATCAACGCGCTGGCATATGCCCCGAATTCCGGACCGGTGACGCTGCGCGCGGAGCAGAGCGGCCGCGAACTCGTCCTCAGCATCAGCGACCACGGGCCGGGCATTGCCCCCGCTGACCTGCCTCACCTCTTCCAGAAGTTCTACCGCGGCAAGCAAAGCGCCGCCGAGCGATCGCGCGGCTCCGGGCTAGGGCTGGCTATCGTCAAGTCGATCGCCGACCAGCATAGCGGCCGCGTCTGGTGCGAAAGCGCTCCCGGTCAAGGCAGTATCTTCTTCCTGGCCTTGCCAATAGAGGCGCATTAGGAACTCAGGGGCAATCCACCGCGCAATTCGCAATTCCTAGTTGCTATTGTAGTACTTGCTCTCCAGGAACCGCTCCTTGCCCAAGAGACGCACGGCGATCCACGACGCAGTCATAGTCGGGATCAACTGCGTGAAAGGGATGAAGGATTCGAGCGTGGCAAAACCTCGCAGGCCCTTCAGGCCCAGCCGGTCAAGCACGATCCAGGCGATGGGAGCGGATAGGAAATCGAGCGACAGATCGAGCAAGTCGAGAAACGCCACGACGAGGAACGGTGTGTAGAGCAGCGTCTCGGCGAAGCCCGCCCCCTCGGGGACGCGAATGCGGCGCACCTGAACGATAATGATAACCAGCAGTAGCAGCGCCAGCACTCCGCTGACTGCCATGACGGCCGCCAGCACCAGGCCAAAATTACGCAGAAATTCTTCCATCTTTAAACAGCCTCACAGAGAACCCGTCCATTGAGCCGCGCCCCATTCGGGCTGCTCAGTCGCGGAACGGGTATTAAGCGCGATCGCCTCGCCGGACCTACACCTGGGTAAAGAACAACAGGATCATCACCACGGCGCCTATCAATTCAACCGCGGCGCTTAGCCCCCAGCCAATAACCCCGCCAAAGGTCGCCCGAAGGGCAGGACGCCAGGCCCGCAAACGCAGGTATTCGGCCAGCAGGATGCCGAGGCCGTAGCCGACCACCGTTCCAATTACCGGCAATGGTAACAGAAAGGTACCCAGCATGGCGCCCAGCAAACCGACGGCTAATGTCTTCCACGACGCCCCGGTCGACTTCGCGCCCAGCAGCGGAAGCCATAAATCGGCCGTTCCCGCGATAAGCGCGATGATCGTGATGAGCGCGAACAGCCACGGCGAAAACGTCGCGAAACCGTTATAGGGCCAGGCATAGAACAGGATGCCGGCCCAAACGAGGAGCGTGCCCGGCAGCACAGGCACGAACGCACCCAGCAGCCCAAAGCCAAAGGTGACGAGGACGACAAGCAGAACGAGACTTTCGCCAAGAGCTTCCATAGTCAACTGTCTATACGCAATGAAACAAACGGGGTTGCGCCCGACGCGGGCCGGCTCTGGATTGTAGCGTAGCCGCCGCTAAAGGCTGCGGTATGCGTACAGAAAGCGCTCAAAGACGCCGGCCAGATACGGGCGCATCCCGGCCATTGGCCCGTCGTGGTAATAGCCTACTTCTGACTCGCTGAGCCGGTTGATTTTCTGCCACACGTACTTGCCCGGCATGTCCCCCGCCAGGTCGGCAAAGAAGGGGAACCACGTTGTCAGAACGTGGAGGCAGCGCGCCGCCGGCAGGGCGGCTCGCATGGCGCGGGCCGAGAAACGCGAACCCAATTCGGCCGAGAGCGTCAGCAGATAGGTATCAACTACGGTCTCCTCGAAGAGGCAACTCATCTCGCGCAGGCGCAAGCGCGGCACGGGCGGTTCCTCGGCGGGAGCTTCCGGCCGCCGATCATAGAGCAGCGGGTAGCGCTCAATAAAGGCTATCAGGTCGAGCACGCCCGGCCCCAGGCGCGCGGCGCTCCAGTCGATCAGGTATTGCTCGTCGAAGAGAGTCAGCCGCCAGTGGTCGGGGTGGGGCGCGCCATGGAGTAGGGTGGTCGGCAGGTCATCAAGCGCGCTCAGGAGCGGCACGGGGTCATCCAGCAGGTCGGCCGCGGCGGCCAGATGACTCTCGCCCAGAACGCCCGGCCACCCCCCCAAATCACGCATGACGACCAGGCCGTTAGCGGCCCGCAGGAGTTGCGGGGCCAGCCGCCCAGCGGCGCGGACCGCGTGTCGGGAAAGGACGGCCCCCGGCCCATCTTCGAACAGGGTAGTGTGGTCGCGGCGCAACTCTTCCCAGGCAAACGGCCCTTCGGGCCGGTGGAGGAAATGAGCGATCGATTGGCAAGGCGACGGCTCAGCGCCCCAGTGCGCGGCGTGAACACGGCCCAACGTCACCATCAGAGCATCGACTTGCGCCGGCCGCCAGGCCGGCGGCGGAAAGTCGTCGGGCACGTCCTCGAGAATTACCCAACTATGGTCGCCGTCGACGTGGGCGTAGCGGCAACCGGCCATGCCTGTGGCCGGGGGGTCACCATAGCTCTGGTAGAGGAGCGCCTCCGCGGCATTGGTTTGCTTGGCGATAAAGGAGATTGGGTCGCTGCACCCGGCGAGCGTCAGCAGATAGCGGCGAACGCGCCGGGCAGGACCGGCGGTGGCGCGCCCCGGCGCGATGAGCGACGTCTCCCACAGCGGCTCGGCTGTGACGGCGGTGACGATCACATCGGCCGTCTCCGGCTCGCGCGACAGCAACGCTGTCCACGCCGCCGGATCGCGGCGCTGTAGCTGGAAAACATCCACGGGCAGCGGTTCCATAGGCGGCAAAAGTGTAACGAAGTTCATTGGCCGCGGCAAGCAACGGTTCATGCGCCATTCCTCTTTGCGCGCATTCTGTGCTATGCTTCGCCTTCGATGGACACCCGACTCTCACGCTGGTGCGACGGCCTGCTCGAGGCCGGCTGGCTCATCGCAATTCTCGCCGTTCCCCTCTACTTCAACATTCATTCCGAGCGCGTTTTTGAACCGGACAAGCTGGCCTTGTTGCGGTCGCTGGCGCTGATCATGGCGGCGATCTGGGTCGTGCGCTTTATCGATCGGCGCGGCTGGCGCGACCTGGCTCAGTGGCGGCCGTCCAACCCGGATGCCATCTGGCACCGGCCGCTGGTCCTGCCCATTCTGGCGCTCATCGTCGTCTACTTGCTGGCAACCCTGTTCTCCGTCACACCACGCGTCAGTTGGGCTGGCTCTTATCAGCGCCTGCAAGGGACGTATACCACGCTCGCCTATATCGTGGTACTGGCCGTCATGGCCGGCACCATTCGCACAGGCGAACAAGTGCGACGGGTCGTCACGGTGGCCATCGTAGCCAGCGTGCCGGTGGCGCTCTATGGCATCCTGCAACATTTCGGCCACGACCCTCTGCCGTGGGGTGGCAATGTGCAGGCCCGTGTCGCGGGTCATCTGGGCAACGCCATCTTCATCGCCGCCTACCTGATGATGGTCGTACCGCTGACTTTGGCGCGCATCGTCGATGCATTCAGCAGTATCCTGGCCGACGAAAAGCTTGTCGCTGCGGACGTCGCGCGTTCCTCGGTTTACGTCTTTATCCTCGCCATCCAGCTACTGACCATCTATTGGTCAGGTAGCCGGGGGCCGCTGATCGGGCTGGGCGTCGGTCTGTTCTCGTTCACCCTCGTCCTGCTCGTCTCGCTACGCGGCGCGCCGGAGGCGGGAGCGGGCCGCCGGATTCTACCGGCGTTTCTCTTCCTGTTACCGGCGCTGGCGGCGCTGCTCTTCAGCGGCGTTCTCAGTACCTCCCTCGGACCGACGGCCGCGTTCGTTGTGTTCGCCGGCGTGGCCGCCCTGTCGGTGTTGGGCATCTTCCTGCTGGTCGCGTTGCGGCGCGGCTGGTCCTGGCTGTGGCTGGCCTGGATATTGCTCACTGTCTTTATGGCCGGCTGGTTGCTCCTGTTCAATATTCCGCCACAGCGAACGACCGCCCTGCGCGGCGTCCCAGTCGTTGGCGGCTTGTTCGCCACGCTGGATGAATGGCGCGCGCTGCCGGCCATCGGCTCCTACGGCAAAATGCTCGACCCCAGTAACACCACCGGCCGCGAGAAGAGCGGTCGCGTGCGCGTCTTGATCTGGGAAGGCGTCGTCAACCTAATTGCGCCCCACGAACCCCTCCAATTCCCCGACGGTCGCGCCGATCCATTCAACTGGCTGCGGCCCGTGCTGGGTTATGGCCCGGAGTCGATGTACGTCGCCTACAACCGCTTCTACCCGCCCGAACTGGCGACGGTCGAGGCCCGCAACGCCTCGCCCGACCGCTCCCACAATGAAACGTTCGACGCCCTGGCCATTACCGGCCTTGCCGGCCTCCTGGCGTGGCAGGCGCTCTATCTGAGCGTCATCCTTTTCGCCTTTCGCTATCTGGGCGTGGTTCGCAATCGTCGCGACGCGTGGGTGCTGGCCGGTCTGTGGCTCGGCGGAGCGCTCGCGGCCGCCATCACGGCCCAGCTTGCCGCCGGACCTATCTATCTCGGCGTGGCCGTGCCCACCGGTGTTATCGTTGGGGTCATCGCCTACCTTGTGTACTACGCCCTGTCCAGCCGGGCGGAAGCGGCGGGCGACGAAGAAACCGGCACGGCGAGCGAAAGGCTCACCGCCCGGCCATTTGCCGCCGACCGGCTGATGATGAACGGCCTCGTGGCCGCCGTTTTGGCCCACTACGTGGAAATCCACTTCGGCATTGCCATTTCAGCCACCAGGCTCTATTTCTTCGCCTACGTGGCCCTGATGCTGGCGCTAAAGAGTACCGCAATAGGCGCGGCCGGGCCGGTCAGCCAGCCCGCGCCGGTCGCTCCCCTCAGCAAATCGGACAAGCGGCGGCGCAAGGCCGCTCCGCCCCCCGCAGCCGACCCAACCGGCCGCGGCGTTTGGAGCGCGCTGCTGGCGCCCGCGCTGCTGCTAACGCTCATGGTTGGCCTGTTGGGTTACAGTTTCATAACCTACGCTCTGCCGCCGAACAAGACCATCACCGGCCCGGGCGACCTGTCCGCGGTCGAGATCTTTAGTCAGTCGCTACTTCAGAACGCGCGCGCTGACTTCATCACCTCACCTTTTGTCCTCTCAATGATCATCCTGGCCTGGTTGCTGGGCTGGCTCGTGTTCCTGAGCGAGATGCTCAAGTACGGCGAAGTGCGGCTGCCAGAGCCGGGGGTCTTGCGCGCTGCCGGCCGCCGGCAAATCGCAGCCGGCTTGCTTGGCGCTCTGGCGCTTGGCGGGCTGGCGGTGCGATTCCTCGGCGCCACGAATACCATGACCGCGGCCATGGGTCAAAGCCTGGCGTTGCTCGGCGCGGTCGTCTGCGTCGTTGTCGCCGTCCTGCTGTTGCTCAACCAGCGCGCGGCGCGCCTGGCGGGCGGCATTCTCGGCGGGGCGCTCATCACGCTGGCGCTGCCGGTATTGATCGCGGGGGGCCTTGCGCCGGCCCTCATAATGGTTGCCGGGGGTGGCGCGCTCTTGTGGCTGCTCTGGGATGACCGCTGGCGCTCGTCGCTGCTGCCGGCGACGGCCGTCGCCCTGGGCTCGTTGGCCGGGGGCTTCCTTTACACCTTTGCCCATGCCCTGCGCTACCGGGCGGTTCTGTTCTACCAGGGGGATGCTGTTAACCAAAGCGCGGCCGAGTTACGCGCGCTGGAGGCGGCTCAAACCGGCGGGCTACTGACGGCCTTCTACGTGTTCCTGGGGCTGATCGTTATCCTGCTATCGCTGGCCCTAAGCTGGTCGGCGCTCCGCGAGCGCCGGGCAACGACCGGCGCGCCGCCGGCGCTGGCCTACAGCGCCCTGGCCGTGCTGGCGTTTGGGTCAATGGCGTTAGCCTTCCAAACCAACGTGCGCGTCGTCCAGGCGGACATGATCTACAAACGAGCCAAGCCATTTGACGACCAGGCCACGCGCGCCACGCAGGGCGACCCGGCCGGTCGTCGCGATGCCTGGGACGCGGCCATCGCCATCTACGAGACAGCCATTGCGCGCGCGCCGGGCGAGGACTTCTACTTCCTGTTCCTCGGCCGCGCGCTGCTGGAACGCGCGGCATTGACCGAGAACGCGGCTGAACAGGCGGCCTTGCTGACGCGCGCCGAGCGACTTTTGCTCGAAGCCCAGGATATCAACCCGCTCAATACCGATCACACAGCCAATTTGGCCCGTCTAAATACGCGCTGGTATGCGGCCACCGACGACGACGCCGAGAAGCGAGAACGCGCCGATCTGGCCGCGCGTTACTATCAGGAGGCGCTCGTTCTCAGCCCGCAGAACTCGATCATCCGCAACGAATACGCCCGCCTGCTGCTAGACGTACAAGGCGATTGTACGGGGGCGCTGGCTGTCTACGATGAATCAGCGACCATAGACCCCTATTACGCGCAGACACAACTGGCGCGGGCCGATGCCTACATCGTTTGCGGGACGCCGTTGCCCGCAGCTGAACGCGACGGTTATTACCGCACGGCCGCCAGCGCCCTTGATCAAGCGCTGGCCAACAATCCGGACAACGTCCGGGCGTGGGTGCAATTGGCCGAGATCCACCGCCAACTGGGTGACTTCGAGCCGGCGCGGGTGGCTGTGGAACAGGCGCGCGCCCACAACGACCCGCCACGCATCCCGCCGGCCGAAATTGACTATCTCGACGCGCAAGTGGCCGCCGGGTTGGGCGACACGGCCGCGGCCCGCGAACTGGCGGAGCGCGCCCTGGAAACCGCTTCCTCCGAGACGGCGGCCCAGATTGAATCCTTCCTAGCCGGGTTGGGCGAGTGACGAACGGCTCTGACCGGCTCTTCCAGCTCCGTCGGGGCGGATCTCCATCATGACCGCGCTGCTCGCCGTCTTCTTCATCGCTCTGACGATTACCCTGGTCAGCCTGCCGTGGGCGCGGCGGGCTGCCTTCGCGCTCGACTTTGTGGACGTTCCCGCCCAACGCAAGGTACACCGCACGCCGATGCCGCTGTTGGGCGGAGCCGCCATCTTCCTCGGCGCCATCGTCGCTGTCCTCATCATCTACCGCGGCGACCCGGAGCCAACGGTCATTGGCGTGCTGCTGGCAACGACGGTTGTTGCCCTGACCGGCCTGATCGACGACTATCGCCCCCTGCCAGCATGGGCCAAGCTGGGCGGGCAGTTCCTTGGCTTCCTCATCCTCGTCGCCTTCGGTATCCGCGTTCGACTGCCGCTGCCCGAACCGGTGGACTACGCTATTACCCTGCTCTGGCTGCTGGGCATCACCAACGCGGTCAACTTTCTCGACAACATGGACGGCCTCAGCGCCGGCATCTCGGCCGTCACGACCTCGTTTATCCTGCTGCTCGCGCTGACCAACAACCAGTTCTTGGTCGCGGCGCTGGCCGCCGCGCTGCTGGGCGCGTGCCTTGGCTTCCTGCGCTATAACTTCCCGCCGGCGCGAATCTTCATGGGCGACGTCGGCTCGCTCTTTCTCGGCTTTTTGCTGGCGGTCATGGGCATTCAGTTGCGCTTTCCCCAAAACTCCCACTTCGTCACCTGGATGGTCCCGGTCTTTCTCTTCGGGCTACCCATTTTTGACATGACCCTGGTCGTCGTTTCGCGGTTGCGGCGCGGGTTAAGCCCGACCACCGCAGGCAAGGACCACACCAGCCACCGCCTCGTGCGGCTCGGTTTCTCGCCGCGCGAAGCGGTATTGATTCTCTACCTGTTTAGCGGCATCTTGGGTATGATGGCGCTCTATATTACCCAGGCCAACATCCTCGAAGGCTACGCCGTCGGCGGCGTTTGCGCCTTCCTGGCTCTGGCCGCCATCGGCTGGCTCGAGCGCCGATGGAGGGAGAGTGGAGCATCATGAGCACACCAGGCAAGAGCGCGCTGCGCTCCGGTCGTAGCCCCAGCGACCCATGGGCCATCGTGAGCGCGGCCGGTATCACTGTGGCGTTGCTGATGCTGGTCGTGGGCATCAACCAGGCCGCGGCCAGCAGTGAACGGGGCGCAGCAGCCCCGAATTCAGCCAGCGCCGCAACCGCGCTGCCGCTATCCACAACCAGCCAGGACTTCTTTCTGCCCGGCACGCAGCCAAATTCGCCCGCCCATCCGCTGGCGGAGCTTATCGACCCTACCAGTTGCAACACATGTCACACCGCGCCCATTTATGATGCCTGGCGCGGCAGCATGATGGGCCAGGCGGGCCGCGATCCGTTGTTCTGGTCAGCCTTCGCGGTGGCCCAGAGTGACGCGACCGATGCCGGTGAGTTCTGCCTGCGCTGCCACGCGCCGCGAGGCTGGTTTGCCGGTCGCAGCGACCCCGCCGACGGCTCCGCGCTGACGGACGTTGACCGAGATGCCGGTGTGGCCTGTGAAACCTGCCACCGCCTTGTAGACCCCGTTCCCGGCGCTGAAGATGAAGCGACAGCGATCGACGCGCAGATACGCGCCGATCTTCAGTTTCCCCCGCCTTCCGGCCATGTCGGCAGCGGCATGCTCGTCCTTGACCCGCAAGACCGGCGCCGCGGCCCGTTCTCGCGGCCGTTCAATCCGCACCCCGTTCTCCGGACAGAGTTTTTGGGCCAGGGCGGCAACGCCGTCACCGAATCGCGCGTGTGCGGCAGCTGCCATAACGTCGATAACCCGCTTCTGAGCTGGACGGAGAACCCGCCCGGCGGCGGCCCGGCCCAGTACTGGCCCAACGACCTCAATGCGGCTGCGCCCTCCTTCGACAACGGCGACCTTTTCCCGCTGGAGCGTACGTTCGACGAGTGGCGGGCCAGCGACTATGCCAACGGCGGCGTATACGCGCCCCAGTTCGCCGGAGCCAAGCTGAACGGGTTGGTCGGCTCCTGCCAGGATTGTCACATGGTGCGGCAGACGGGCTATGCCGCCGAGGTTTTCTTCAACGCCGACTATCGCGACTGCCATACGTCCGGGTGCCTGCCGGCCCACATCTTTGCCGGGGGTAATGCCTGGATTCCCAAGATTCTCCAGGATGCGCGCTGGCGGCTGCACAACGCGCCGGACGCGCCGCTGCTTGACGCGACGGCCGCCGCAGCCGTTAGCATGCTCCAGCGGGCAGCCACGGTCGAGGTCGATCTGGTCGCCGCTGGCAACCAAAAAGCGGCTACCGTTCGCGTTATCAATGAAACGGGTCACAAACTACCAACCGGCTACCCCGAAGGGCGGCGCATGTGGCTGAACCTGCGCGCCTATGACGCCGCGGGGCAACTTGTCTATGAGTCGGGCGCTTACAACCCACAAACGGGCAAGCTGACCGAGGATGCGGCGATCAAGGTCTACGAGGCAAAGCAAGGATTGACGCCGGAGATGGCCGCGGTCGTCGGGATGCAACCGGGCCCGACGTTCCACTTCGCGCTCAATAACACGGTCTATAAGGACAACCGTATCCCGCCGCGGGGTTACACCGTGGCTGCCTACGACCGGCCTGGCTTGCGCCCCGTGGGCGCTACCTACGCCGACGGCCAGTACTGGGACGACACGACCTACAACGTTCCCGCGGGGACAGTCCGCGTCGTTGCCAGGCTCTACTATCAGACTGCCAGTAGCGACTACATCGATTTTCTGGCCGGAGGGGGCGGCGCGGACGGGGCAACGTTGGCCGCGATGTGGCAGGATAGCAAGAGCCCGCCGGTCCTTGTCAATCAAGCCACGTTCCCCGCCCCGAACGTTAGCTACATTCCATTGAACCGAGCGCCCTAAGTGCGGCCGCCGGCGACCGAGCTCGATTGGAACGTGCTTGGCGAGCGGCGGATCTTGACGAGAACATTATCCTGAGGAGTAATCACCGATACCCATGGCTAAGAACACGAATCGCACGCGATCCGAGACGGAGCGGCAGCGGCAGGAAGCATTGCGCCGCCAGAAGTCGCCGTTGCCCAACACAAACACGAACCGCACCCCCTCTGTCTCGGAGCGGCGCAAGCAGGACGAGTTGCGCCGCAAGCAGACCCAGCGGCGCAACCTGATCATTGGCGGGGCAACGGTTGCCGTGCTGGCGCTGATGATCCTGGCCTACGCGCTTTCGCGCGAGCCGGAAGACACCACCGCCGGAACCGAGTTGACCGGCAACCGGCCGCTGGCGGCCGTCGACCCGGCCATTCGCAACGATTACTACAACGCCGCGCCGGCGATGACCATCGACACCGCCAAGGAGTACGAGGCGGTTATCCGTCTGACCAAAGGCGGCGAGATGCGCTTCAAGCTATTCGATGACGAGTCGCCGATTACCGTCAACAACTTCGTCTACCTGGCCAACCAGGGCTTCTACGACGGCACGACCTTCCACCGCGTGCTGGAGGGCTTCATGGCCCAGGGCGGCGATCCCTCGGGCACGGGCACGGGCGGTCCCGGCTATCAGTTCGAGGACGAGGTCGACAACGGGCTGACGTTCGACAAGCGCGGCCTGCTGGCGATGGCTAACGCCGGCCCCGATACTAACGGCAGCCAATTCTTCATCACCTTCGCGCCCGCGACGCACCTGGACGGCCTGCACACCATTTTTGGCGAACTCATCGAGGGGGATGACGTGCTGAGCAGCATCAACCTGCGCGATCCCGACACCGCCACCACCCCAGGGGACGAGATCGAGGAGATCGCCATTTTCGAGAAGTAAGATCGGCCAGACCTGAGAGGTCGGGCCGCGAACCATCATGATCGCCCGCCATCGGCTCGTCGCCCTGGGTCTTCTGTGGGCCTTCGCGGTCACGCTGGGGCGCGGGCTGCGGCAGCCGAACGACTGGGCCGAAGCGCACTGGCTCATCAGCTACGCCTTCGGCCCCATCAAGCGCGGGCTGCCGGCCACGCTGCTGCGGCCGTTCATCGCCGCTCGCCCGGAACGGGCCGAGAGCGCCATCACCATCGTCGCCACGGCCCTGACGCTTTCCCTGTGCGTTGTCCTTGTGCTGTTGTGCTGGAACCTGCTGCGGCGCACCAACTTCTCCGGAAACACGGTCACCACCGTGGCCGCCTTCGTCACGTCGCCCTTCGTCGTCATGAGCGGTCACCTCAACGGCTACTTCGACGCGCCGATCATCTTGCTCAGCATCCTGGCCATGGTTCTGGCGCTGCGCGGCCGGATGTGGCTGGCGGCCCTGGCCCTGACTATCGGGCTGCTCATCCATGAGACGATCGTCGTCATCGGCTTTCCCGTCGTCGTCTGGGCCGCGCTGCTGCCTCCGAACCGCGGTAAAGGCGACACGACGCTGCGCCGTCTGGCCCCGCTGGCGCTGCCCGCCGTCGCCTTCGCCGTCCTGTTTCTCTACCAATCCTATGCCGTAGACGCGCCCACGCTCGAAAGCCAGCTGACCGACTACCTGCGGACGTTCCCGTTCATCCAGTATGACCAGGAAGTGATCGTGCCGCGCTCGTTCGCCAAGTCGTTCGTGGCCCACTTCCGCTCGCAAAGCCCGCGCGTCTGGGGCCGGCTATTCGACCCCGGTCTGGCCGCGGCGATACTGCCGACGGTGCTCGTCCTGCTCCTCTACGCCCAAAGTGCCCTGCGTACCGGCCGGGCGCGGCGCGGACTGACGGTCGCCGGGCTGCTGTTAGCATTCCTGCCCCTTAGCCTGCACCTCATCGCCTGGGACACGGCGCGCATCTGGACGTATCCTATCGTCGTGGCCTTGTTGGCAGCTTGGGCGGCCGTCGCGGTGGCCGATCCAACGCGGCTGGCCGTGACCGGTTCTCGGCTGCTGACCGGGTTGGGGCTCCTTGTCCTACCGTTCAACGTCTTTGGTCGCATCCCGCTCATGGACTGGCGGGTCGAACGCTTCTCGACCGAATGGCGCGTTGTTGCCTATCTGCCGCTTGTCGCTGCCCTATTTCTGGCGCTTGCGCGTCGTCGCTCCACCGACTATACTCAAAGGGATCAATTCATAGTCGACAGACAATGAGTGGGAGGAGTAGGCCGTCCCACCGCCCGACAGAGAGCCGGGGCCAAGGCTGAGAGCCCCGCCGGAGCGAAACGGCCGAAGTCGCCCAGGAGTCCCTTCGCCGAGCCACGGTAAGCGAAGGCGGGAACGCCCGTTACAGCGCCAGAGCGCCGGCCATCGGCCGGAAGCAAGGTGGTACCACGCGAGCATTGCGCTCTCGTCCTTGATCGGGCGAGAGCGCTTTTTTGTCTCTAGACCTGACAGGTCTGACTGAAGAGGGTTCATCAATGAGTGAAATGCCGAAAGCCTATGACTTCCGCGCAACGGAAGAACGGCTCTACTTGTGGTGGGAAAAGAACGGCTGGTTCAAGCCTGAGGCGCGCCCGGCCGACGCCGAGCCGTTCGTCATCTCCATCCCGCCGCCGAACGTGACCGGTGAATTGCACATGGGGCACGCCATGTTCGTCGCCCTGGAAGACCTGATGATCCGCCGCGCCCGGATGCAGGGCCGCGCCGCGCTCTGGGTTCCCGGCGCCGACCACGCCGGTATCGCCACGCAGCTCCAGGTTGAGCGGATGCTGGTCAATGAGGGCACGTCGCGGCGCGAAGTCGGCCGCGAAGAGTTCCTGCGTCGCACCTGGGAGTGGAAGGAAAAATACGGCAACACGATCACCCGCCAGTTGCGCCGCCTCGGCGCGTCGTGCGACTGGGATCGGGAACGGTTCACGCTGGACGAAGGTCTGTCCGCCGCCGTACGCGAGGCGTTTGTCCGCCTCTTCCGGCTGGGCCTCATCTACCAGGACGAATACCTGGTCAACTGGTCGCCCGGCCTCCAGACGGCCGTCTCTGACCTCGAAGTTGAGTATAGCGACGAGACGGGCAGCCTCTACTTCTTCCGCTACCCTGTGGCCGGCGGTGGCTTCCTGCCCGTCGCCACCACGCGGCCGGAGACAATCCTGGGCGATACGGCCGTGGCCGTCCACCCCGAGGACGAGCGCTATTCGGAGTACGTGGGACGCATGGCGATCGTGCCCATGCTCAACCGCGAAATCCCTATCATCGCCGATCCCTATGTGGACATGGCCTTTGGCACCGGCGCGCTGAAGGTGACGCCCGGCCACGACCCCAACGACTTCGAAATCGGCAAGCGTTTCGGGTTGGAAATCATCTCCGTCATGAACAAGGACGCGACGATGAGCGCTGCCGCCGGCCCCTACGCTGGTCTCGACCGCTTCGAGTGCCGCCGGCGCTTGTGGGCCGACATGGAAGCGGCCGGGCTGGCGATGAAGACCGAGCCCTACCGCCTGAACGTGCCCCGCAGCCAGCGCGGCGGCGAGATCATCGAGCCGATGATCAGCAAGCAGTGGTTCGTCAACACGCGGCCGATGGCCGACATGGCCCTCGCCGCCGTTCACAGCGGCCGCATTCAGATAGTGCCCGACCATTTCGTTAAGACGTGGGACAACTGGCTGGTCAACATCCGGCCGTGGTGCATTAGCCGGCAGCTCTGGTGGGGACATCGCATCCCGGTGTGGACGTGCGCCGATTGCGGCCACCAGACCGTCGCCACCATCGACCCCACCACCTGCGAGCGCTGCGGCCGCGCGGCCCTCACGCAAGATCCCGATGTGCTTGATACGTGGTTCAGCAGCGCCCTGTGGCCTTTCTCGACACTCGGGTGGCCGGAACAGACGGCCGATTTGGCCCGCTTCTACCCGACCGACGTGATGGAGACTGGCTACGACATTCTCTTCTTCTGGGTGGCCCGCATGGTGATGACGGCGACGCTCTTCACCAACGATGTGCCCTTCCACACTATCTACCTCCACGGCCTGGTGCGCGACGAGCACGGCCAGAAGATGAGCAAGACCAAGGGCAACGTCACCGATCCATTGGACGTCATCCACCAGTACGGCACCGACGCGCTGCGCTTCACGCTGCTGACCGGCGGCACGCCCGGCAACGACCTCAACCTGTCGCTTGAACGCGTGGAAAGCAATCGTAACTTCGCTAACAAGATCTGGAACACGGCGCGATTCATCACCCGCAGCCTCGATCGGGCCACGGCCGCTGACCGGCCAGCCAACCTGGCCGCCAGCTTTTCCGCCGCCGACCGTTGGATTCTTAGCCGGCTGAACGAAACCATTGCCACGACCGACCGGCTGATGGATGGCTACCTCTTCGGCGAAGCGGGCCGGCAGGTCTATGACTTTCTATGGGGCGACTTCGCCGATTGGTACGTGGAGATCGCCAAGGTGCAGATGGCCGGGGGCGGGACGACCGCCTGGACGACGCTCGCCGTGCTGGGCACGGCGCTCGACTACTCGCTGCGCCTGTTGCACCCGTATGTCCCCTACGTGACTGAGGAAACGTGGCAGCAGTTGCGTGGGGCCGTCCTGGACTCCGGATTGGGTATGGCGCCGCCCGAGGGCTGGCCGGAGGCGCTCATCATTGCCGACTGGCCCACGCCCGTCCCTCTCCCCGCGGCAGAGGCCGCGGACGACTTCGAACTTGTCCGCGAACTTATCCGGCGCATCCGCAATGCCCGCGCCGAACAGGGCGTGCCGCCGGCGCGCTACATCCCGGCGGTCATCGCCGCAGGCGACCGTCTGGACTTCATTGCGGGGCAGCGGCCGGTCCTCGTCGCTCTGGCGCGGCTGGACGACGCCAACCTGGTCGTTGCCGCTTCAGCCGCACCGCCGGCGCAGGCGATCACGCTCGCCCTGGGCCCGGTTACGGCCTATTTGCCGCTGGCCGGCATGGTCGACCTGTCGGCCGAGCGGGAACGGTTGGCAAAGGAAACGGCCGAACTGGACAATCAGATCGAGCGACTGACCGGCCTGCTCAACTCCCCGTTTGCCCAGAAGGCCCCGCCGGCCGTCGTCCAGAAAGAGCGCGAAAAGCTGACTGGACTGAAGGCGAGCCGCGCGGAGATCGCTGCCCGACTTGAGGCGCTGTAGGAAACGCGGGGAAGCGCGGGTGCAGGGGCGCAGGGGCGAAAATCCACTGCCCTGCCTTCCTGCTCCCCTGCATGATTGAGAGTTGTCATGTCTACCCAAACACGTCCCACAAACGTCATCGCCAACCGGACCGAACGCGCGCTGATCATCAACTGGAGCGACGGCCGCGAATGCCGCTACTCCTTTGCCGGGCTGCGCGCAGTGTGCCCGTGTGTTCTCTGCCAGGGCGGCCACGAGAACATGGGCCGCCCGGCCGACAAGCTGCTGCTGCACCGGGCCGAGAATCCCGACTTGAACCTGGAGGCGATCACGCCTGTCGGCAGCTACGCGGTTCAACTCCGCTGGAACGACGGCCACGACAGCGGCATCTACACTTGGGACTATCTATACGAAGCATGTCTGGATTGACAGAACTGGCCTGACCGGTCTCGCGTCCACTTCCGCCGGCCTGTCAGGCTTACGGGAGAAGCCGCATGATGAAATGGTTGACTGTGTTTCTTTTTGTCGCGTTGGCGCTGCTTTTGACCGCATGCCGGCCGGCCGCGCCCGACGCGGCAGCGACCCCCAACCTCGCCCCGTCCGCTGACGAAGCCGTAGCGGTCGATGCCCTGTACACCTTCTTCGACAAGCTTCAGGCGGGGGATTACCGGGACGCGGCCGGTTACTATGGCGGCTCCTACGACGTGATCCAAGGCTACAACCCCGACGTCGCCCCCGACGACTTTGCCACCCTCTGGCGCAATGCCTGTTCCATCAACGGCTTCAGTTGTCTGAAAGCGAGCACGGTGACGCTCAGCAACCGCCCCGGCGAGGGCGAGTATGTTTTCGACGTGGAATTTCAGACGCGCGAGGGAAAACGATTCGTTCTCGGCCCGTGTTGCGGCGCGGACGAGACGGAGCAACCCCCGGTGTCGGTCTTTCCCATCCGCGTCGCCCGCGGCAATGACGGCCGTTACCGTGTCGTCGACCTCCCGCCCTACACGCCGTAAGAGCAGAGGCTCACGCAAAGGCGCAGAGATGCGAAGGACGCAATTTAGCCTGCTCTTCTTCGCGTCCTTGGCTCCCCCAGGCGCTCCTTGCGTGAGCCTCTTACGTCCCCGAGAGAAGGTCGTCGTAGGTCTGGCGGCGGCGGATGACGCGAAAACTGTCGCCCTCGACCAGCACCTCGGCCGGACGCAGGTGGCCGTTATAGTTGGAGCTCATGGCAAAGCCATAGGCGCCGGCGTGGAGAATCGCCAGCAGATCGCCAGGCCCCAACGGCGGCAGCGGCCGCTCGCGGGCCAAGAAGTCACTCGTTTCGCAGATAGGCCCGACTAGGTCAACCACGACCGGCGCGCCCGGCCGCTCAACCACGGGCGCGATCGGGTGGTGAGCCTGATAGAGCGTCGGCCGGATGAGGTCGGTCATCCCGGCGTCGGCGATGATGAACCGCTTGGCTCCCTGCTGCTTGGTGTAGACCACGCGCGTCAGCAGCGCGCCGGCCCGGCCCACGATAGAGCGCCCCGGCTCGACCACGAGATCATAGCCGGCCGCGGTCGCCAATGCCCCCACCTGCCGCACCCACTCGGCCGCGGCCGGCGCCTCGCCCTCATAGTCGATGCCCAGGCCGCCGCCCGCGTCGATGTAGTCCAGACGGACGCCCTCCCGGCTCATTTCGTCGGCCAGTTCGACCAGGAAGCGCGCCGCCTGGCCAAAAGGATCGAGGTCGGTGATCTGCGAGCCGATGTGGGCGGCCAAGCCTACCGGTCGCAGCCACGGGCTTGCCGCCGCGTCGCGCAGCATCGCCACGGCCCGATCGCGCGGCACGCCGAACTTGTGGCCGTGGAGGCCGGTGCTGATATAGGGGTGGGTAGCGGCGCTGATATTGGGGTTGACGCGCACGCCGACCGGGGCGACGACGCCTGTTTGCTCGGCGACCTCGGCTACGGTCGCCAGCTCCATCTCCGATTCGACGTGCAGCGCCCGAATGCCGGCGCGCAGGGCTTCAGCGATCTCGCCGGCTTTCTTGCCTACGCCAGAGAAAATGATCCGGCTTGGCTCGACCCCGGCGCCCAGCGCCAGAAATAACTCGCCGCCGCTGGTCACGTCCGCGCCCAGCCCGGCCTCGCGCAACAGGGTCAGGATAGTCGGGTTACCGTTGGCCTTGACGGCATAGCAGACGAGCGCGCCCCCGCCGGCCGCGTCCCGGGCTGCGGACAGAAACGCGTCTGCCCGCGACATCAAGTCGGCGCGGCTGTAGACGTAGAGCGGTGTGTCAACCGCAACGGCCACGGCCGCCAGCGACACGCCTTCGCACAGTAGCTCGCCCGCGTGGTAGACAAATGGGCTATCGGTCGGTGACGGATTCAACGACGACGGGGGTTGATTCAATATCTTTCTCGTCCTCTTCCAGGGCAGCGCGCTCCATGCCGGCAATGGTGCGGGCTACGTTTTCGATGGCCACGCGCTGCTTGCGATAGAGGTCAGACTCGCTCATCGCCAGCCGGCGCGCCACATCGCGCACCCGCCGCCCCTGAATGAACTTCAGGTCCAGGATGTTGTAGAGAATCCACTCTGTCGTCGTCAGGCTGCGCTGGCCGTCGGGCCGCTGCTGCTCAATCGCTTCAGTCAGGATAGCGCGCAGGGCATTCACCGAGTTGTGGTCATGCCCCTCCATTTCGCGCTGGACCACCTGGAGTTGCAGCAACGGACTTTCCGTTAGCTTGGGGCCGCCCCAATAGTGGGTCAGCGCGTCGCGCACCATGTTGCCGAACTCGGGATCTTGCAGCAACTCGTCATTCGGCCCGGACGTCTCGGCTGCCAGCACCGGCAGTCCACCGAACGTCGCCGCGCTACGTCGCTCTTGCAGCGCGGTGATTTCCGGCAGGATGCCCTCGACGGCGGCGAAGACCTCCTGCTGCAAAATACGGTCTTCGAGGGCGGCCGCCGCCTGCGCCCGCAGCCGGGCCAGCAACTCCAGTTCCTCCGGCGTCAGGTCGGGCTGCGGGGCGCGCGCGCCCATTCCCAGAATGCCCAGCATCAGGTCGTTGCGCTGGTTATAGAGCGGCTGAATCCAGTAGTCGCCCCAGACGAAGAAACTGTTGTCGCCGCGCAAGGCCTCGGCGCTGTCATCACCGGTGCCGTTGCCGTTAGCCCGCGGCAGCGAGAGGCGTTGCAGTTCGGCGTTGGGCAACCCTTCCAGCGGCGCGGGCGGCCCGACGACCGCCTCGAGACGAGGTCCGCTCGGCGTCAGCCCGGCGACAAAGGCCGTGGGCGTCCGCACCGCCTCGCACGTAGCCGCGAGGACGCTCTCCAGGAACTGGCGCAAGTCGCTGGTGGTCAATAGCCGCTCGCTAAGCGCCTGGATGCGCCGGACGTCGGGATCATCGTTCAACTGAAACGCGCGCTCGAAGGTCTGCTTGTAGCGATGGATGATCCACTCGACGATCATGACTGTGGCGACAACGGCGAAACCCAGCACCACCTCTTTGGGCAAGCCGAGGAGGGAAGGCGCCCGGCCGACGAGGACATAGACCAGCAAGACAATGGTCGCCGCCAGCGGCACGCGGGCCATGTACTTATACAGCCGGACGCGCACCACCCGGTCAGGCGAGGCGGAGCCGAAATAGACAAGTTGCGACGTCAGGACAGCGAAGAGGATGCTGACGACGAAATTGCCCACGATGACCACCGGCCACAGCAGCAAGGGCAACTCCGCCGCCGGATGACCCATCAGCAACGTGTAGGGGAAGACGCCCAGCGGTGCAGCCAGAATAGCCACCAGTGTCGTCGTCATGCGCTGCCGCGTGGTTGTCGTCAGGCAGCGCTGCCGCGCGCGCCAGACGTTATAAACGCTGCTGGCCGCCACTAGCCAGAAGTAGGCGGCAAAGACCAGAAAGAACGGGCCGCTGGTTAGCCGGGGCATTCGCGCGCCGGCCCAAGGGGAACCGACGAGCCAGTCGGTTAGCAAGCCGAGCACGGCCGCCGCCGCCCCGGCCAGATAGCCGGCAACCACCAAAGCGCGCCGCCGCCGCGAGCGTTTGCCGGTTGTCGTCAGCAGGGCGTCGGAGAGGTGAAACTGCGCCGCGGGCACCAGCGCCACACCAACCCAGCCCAAGCGCAGCAGCAAGTCGGCCGAGGCGGGCACAACCTCGCGGCTTACCAGCAGTTCCGTGAGGTAAACGAGGACAACGAAGCTAATCAGCGCCGAAAAGGCGCGGGGGACAGAGCCTCGCGGCAGCCGGGGCACGTTGTAGAGGACAACCGCCGCGCCGAAAATGACGATGATGGATTGCAGGACATCATTCAGGTAGCCAAACCAGTAGGCGATGTCACTGCTCACGACCATACTGAGTACTTTTAGTGGCGAGGAATTGACAGGTTCCACCGGGTTCAGGGACTTTGCGTTTGCAAAGTCCCTGAACCCGGTGAAGCCCGGGGACGGTCGTTCCTTTAGGCGGGCGAAGTGGCGGGTGGGCGGTCGAGAGACGGCCGCGGACGCTCTACGCCCTCGCTGGGCTTTGGCAGGTTGATCCGGGGCGTGCCGGGCGGTGTCGGCGGAGACTGGGCCGGCACATCCTTGCCCTCCAACAGCGCCGTGAACTCAGCTGCTTCGAGCGTTTCGACCTCTAGCAGCCGCTGAGAAATCAGGTCGAGCTTGTCGCGGTGCTCGGTCAGTATCTCCAGCGCTTTGCGGTGGGCAGAGTCGATGATCCGCCGCACCTCGGTGTCAATCTGCTCAGCCACGGCATCGGAATAGTCGCGCTGCTCGCTGATTTCACGGCCGAGGAACACCAGTTCCTGCTTTTCCCCATAGACGCGGAGGCCAAGTTCGTTGCTCATGCCATACTGGGTCACCATCGCCCGCGCCAGCCGGGTGACCTGCTGCAGATCATTGCTCGCTCCAGTCGTAATCTCGCCGAAGACAACTTCCTCGGCCACGCGGCCGCCCAACGCCGTGGCGATGATGGCCTCGAACCGCGACCGAGTCATGAAGCTGGAGTCCTCATCCATGTACCACGTCACGCCGCCGGCCATGCCGCGCGGGATGATCGTCACCTTCCGCAGGGTCTGGGCATGAGGCAGATAGTGGCTGACCAGCGCATGACCCGTCTCGTGATAGGCGGTCAGTTCCTTCTCTTCGGGCGACATGATCCGGCTCTTGCGCTCCGGCCCTAACTGGACGCGCTCGATCGCCTCCTGGAACTCGGTCATGCCGATGCTCTTGCGGTTGCGCCGGGCGGCCAGCAGGGCAGCCTCGTTAACGGTATTCTCGATATCGGCCCCGACGAAACCCGGCGTCGCCTTGGCCAGTATATTCACGTCAACGGAGTTAGCGATGGGCTTACCCCGCAGGTGGACGCGGAAGATGGCTTCACGGCCGCGCATGTCGGGCCGGTCGATGATCACTCGCCGGTCAAACCGGCCGGGGCGCAACAGGGCCGGGTCAAGAATATCGGGCCGGTTGGTGGCGGCCAGGATGATGACGTGGGTGTCGGTGTCGAAGCCATCCATCTCGACCAGAATCTGATTGAGCGTCTGCTCCCGTTCGTCATGGGAGCCGCCAAGGCCCGCGCCACGCTGGCGGCCGACGGCGTCGATCTCGTCGATGAAGATGATACAGGGGCTGTTGCGCTTCGCCTGTTCAAACAAGTCGCGCACCCGGCTGGCGCCGACGCCGACGAACATCTCCACAAACTCCGAGCCGGCGATAGAGAAGAAGGGCACACCCGCCTCACCCGAGACGGCCTTGGCCAGCAGGGTCTTGCCCGTGCCAGGGCTGCCCACCAGCAGCACGCCCTTGGGAATGCGCGCTCCAAAGGTGACGAACTTCTCCGGCTCCTTGAGGAACTCGACGATCTCCTGCAACTCCTCTTTCGCCTCGTCGCAGCCGGCCACGTCCTCGAAGCCGACGGTCGGATGATCGCCGGTGAACATGCGCGCCCGGCTCTTGCCAAACGACATGGCCTGATTGTTTGAACCCTGGGCCTGGCGGAAGATGAAGTAGAAGAAGCCGATGATCAGGATGGCCGGCAGGAAAATACCGATCAGGTTTAGCAGGCCGCCCCACTGGCTGGGCTGTTCGTAAACAACCACCGGACGGTTGTCGGTGTAGCTCTGACCGGTAACGCCATAGGTTGCCAGCAGTTCCTCCACCGAACTTACATCGCTGATGCTCGCCCGCGCCGGAGCGCGCTGGGGGTCGGAATAGATGACGGTGACTTCACGGCCGTTACCGGAAACGCGCAGCTCCGACACCTCGTTGGCCTGGATTTCCTGCGCCAGGCTGCTAATAGCAATGTCGTTCCGGGTTTGAGGCGTGGAACTGTAGCTCCACATCACAGCCACTACGGCGGCGCCGATCAGTAGATAGACCAGCCACCGTGTCAGTCGGGAAGAATTCATGATAAGTGTGCCTCCGGCTGCCCGATTGCTTGCACCCGATTCTAGCCCCGATAGGCCAGGTAAACAAAGTACCAGAGCGGGATCAGTCCCAGCATCGCCAGCACGGCCAATATGCCCAGGGTGATGGCGACCCAATCGCGCTGGCCATTAGCGCCGGCAAACGAGTAGAGCGCGGTGGGGGCATTGCTGAGCGTAGCCGGCTCCGGCCGGTTTTCGGCGGGTGGGTAGAGCGGGCGGCCTCCCGGCGACCGCGGGTAAACGGCCGTAGGATGCTCATACGCGGGTAATTCGGGCGCGAGATCGAGGATCGAAAGCGGCCCGTCGACGGCGACAGCAGCCGTCGCCTGCAAACTACTCTCGCGGTAGGCGCTGAGGATGCGGCCAAACTGGTCGGCCGTCCGATAGCGCGCCGCGGGCTCTTTTGACATGACTTTTTGCAATATCTGATCCAGTTGCGGCGGGACCAGGGGATTGAACGAAGACGCGCGCGGCGGCGGCTCGTGCATGTGCTTGAGCGCCAGCGCGGTGTGAGTTTCAGCCGTGAACGGCAGGCGACCGGTCAGCAACTCAAACAAAACAATGCCGATGGCGTAAACGTCCGAAGCGGGGCTGGCGGGCTGGCCCGCGGCCTGCTCGGGCGAAAAGTAATGGGGCGTGCCCCAGATCTGGCTGTCGGCCGTGTGCTGCGTCGCCTCACTGAGCGCGCGCGCAATACCGAAATCGGCGACCTTTACGCGGTCATCGCGGGTGACCAGAATGTTCTGGGACTTGACGTCGCAATGAACCAAGTTGGCGCGATGGGCGTAGCCGATGCCGGCGCAAACCTGAATCGCCAGGTCAAGCGCCCGACCCACGCTGAGCGGCTGGCCCTGCTGGTTTTGCAGGCGCACCAGTTGCTTTAGCGTCCGCCCGTCGATGAACTCCATGACGATGTAATGGCGGTTGCCATCCTGGCCAATGTCGTGAACGGTGACGATGTTAGGATGAGAAAGATTGGCGGCAGAGTGGGCTTCGCGCTGGAAACGGCGCAGAAAACCTTCGTCGTCCGTCAGATTCTCGTTAAGGATCTTGATGGCGACGATGCGACCGAGCGAGAGGTCCTGCGCCCGGTAGACGACCGACATGCCCCCACTGCCGATCCGCTCGAGCAGACGGTAACGGCTATTGAGGACGACTTGATCTTCTGCCATACGCGTGATTGTAGAGCGGAGCGGCCTGCGCCGCAAGCGCGCCTAGGCCGCCAATCATCAACTGAACCGGCGGGCGAAAATGAACGTCAGGACGTGAAGGCGCAACGACGTGAACGGAGAGCGTCTTTGCATTTTCGCGTCCTGTCTTGAGGATGTCGCGCCTAGGGATAAGTGGCCTCGGGCGTGGCGGTGACGATGCCGGGCGACGGCTCGAGGGTCGGCTCCGGTTGCGGCGTGGCCGTTACGATGACCGGCGGCGGCTCGAGCGTTGGCGCTTCACTTGTTGGCCACGGCGTCGGCGAAGGCGTGACCGTCGGGCCGGCGGGCGTGGCGGTGGCCAGGATAACGGTCGGCAGCGGAACCGGCGCGGCCGGATCGGCGCTCAAAGCAAGCACCCGTCGCTCGCTTTCAGCCAGCGACTGGCCGAGTCCGTCCTCCAGGCGCACAAACCATTCGGCCGTCCCGCCTCCCACCGCCCCGGCAGCCACACTGCGCGCTTCGGCCGAGAGGACGTAGCGGCTGCCATAGACCGGCGCGGCGACGCTGCCCAGAGCCACCGGCCGCCCGCCAATCATCAGGTAGACCGTGAAGCGCTCGCCCGCGCCCAACGGCAGCGGCCAGAGCCAGCTATAGTTGACGACCTCTGTATCCAGCGCGGTTGTGCCCGTCTCCGGTGACTGCGCGCGCAATGCGGCGCGCGCCGGCGCGCCATAGCTGACGCCGAATTCGGCCGTCCAGTGCCAGACGTTATCCGTGCCGTAATCCTCGACGTAGCCAACGCCAAGGTCGGTCGCCAGCCGGTTGAGAAGCAGGGGCCGATGACTGTCGCTGTTCATCCAGAACTCGACCGCCAGCCGCGGATCGGCGAAGCCCCAGGCGGTGGCCTCGCCGGCATAGCCGCCACGGTAACCGGCGCGCAGCAGGCGCTCGGCGGCCGTCGTGCCGTCCGAACCGGCGTGGGGGCTGCCGGTCGGGAACGAGGCTTTGTCGCGCGCGTGCGTCTGCGCCGCGGCGCTCAGTTCGTAGCCGTAGGCCAGCGGCGGCAAGGCAAACTGAGCGCGCACAGCGTTAACGTAAGCATAGAGCTGTTCGGCCGGGGAGACGCCAGCGGCAAAGGGAATCGGCTCCAGGGCAAAGACACTGCTCAGGCTCTCCACCACCGGGTCCAGGTCGGCGGGGTCCGGCGCATCGGCGCTCAGGCCGCTAAAGGCGTCGCCGGCCTGGAAAGCGGCCATTGGCAGGTACAAAGTTGTCACGCCGGCATCGACATGGACCCAACGGCCGACGACCGTCTGCCCATACCCATTATCGGCTACCAGGCTCACATAGTAGTCACCGGGCAGGCGATAGAGATGGCTAATCGTCGCGCCTGCCCGCTGCCTCCCATCGCCCATGTCCCACACGAAGCCGGTTACGCTGTCATCGGCGAAAGCTTGCCCAACCAGCGGTTGGCCGACGGCCGTCCGGTCGGCGATGACCATATCGGCCACCGGCGCCTGGCCGACGGTCACATCCCAGACCGCCTCGCTGCGGCCAAACTCGTTTTCCACTGTCAGGCGGACGCGATAGGCGCCGCCCTGACCATAGACGTGACTTGGCTGCTGATCGCCCACCAGCGTTGTGCCGTCGCCAAAGTCCCAAAAGACTCTTAACGGCGGCTGGCCGCCGCTGGTGTTGGCGAAGGTTACAGGCTGGCCGATGGCCGGCGCGGCATCATCGGGCTGAAAGCTCGCCACGGGGTCGGGCAAGACATCCAGCAGCGCGCGGTGGACAACTGTGCCGCCGGGGTTCGATGCTTCCAGGGTGATGACATACTGGCCGGCGGCGGGAAAGGCTACCACCGGGTCGGTCAACTCAAGCCGGCGGCCGTCGCCAAGGTTCCACACAGTCTTCAGCGGGCCGGGGCCGGCAATCTCGGCCTGAAGTTGAATGGGTTGGCCAACAGCAACCCGGTTACGCGATAACATCTGGCCGATAAGCGGCGGGATGCCAATCCATAGTGGAGCTTCGGCCCGGCGCTCGGTGCCCTGGTGGCGCATAACGGCGCTGACCACCTGCTCGGGGGCCAGGACGTCGGCCGTCCGGACGGTCAGCGCCAGCGTGAAGTCGGCGGCCCCGCCGGCGGGCACTACCGGGAGCCAGTCCACGCGGTTATCCTGCAAGTTGAGGGTTGCTCCGGCCGGCAGAGCATAGGCGTCAGCCGATACGCCCTGCGGCAACCTTAATGCGATCCCTGGCGAGAGCGCCTGGTTGCCGTTGTTGCTGACTCGCGCCGTCAGGCGCAATGTGTCGCCGGGTAGCCCGACCGGCGGATCGACGAAGATTTCGACGACAAGAGGCCCGCCCTGGGCACGGGCATAGCCCGAGTAGAGAACGGCCGAAGAGGACGGCCGCCCCAGGAAAAGTAACGCCCCCAGCAGCGCGATCAGGCCCGCGACCGGCGCGAGCCGTTGCCTGGAAATCATCGTGCCCGCAGTGTAGCAGAGTGCGGGCGCAGGGACAATTACAAGTTACGACTCGCGAATTACGAATTAGGAATCAGAACGTCCCTCCGGGTCGCTCTGCATTCCTAATTCGTAATTCCTAATTCGTATTTCTCCTAGTAGTGGATGAGGCGCTTTAGACTCTTGGCTTGCTCGACCCAGCTCTGCACTTCCGACAGATGCGGCGTGCGGCGCACGAGCTTCTTCTGCTCATTGATCTCGTTCATCCGCTTGAACAGGTTGTTGGGATTGCGCTGCGCAAGCTCAACCACCGTATCGACGCCCGACTGCTCCAGCAGGTCAGCGTACTCTTTGGCCACGCCCTTCAGCCGGTAAAGATCGATGTGGTTGACCCAGGTCAGGATCTGGCTCTGGGCAATGCCGGAGCGGTCAGACAAGTGCTTGCGGCCGCGTCGCGTTGCGCCTTCAACCATCAGGTCCAGCGCTGTCGCCACGCCCACGCTGCGCAACTGCGTGCCCACAGCCGGGCCGATACCCTCGACGTACTCGATCTCCTTACGGAACTCGGAGCCGCCGCCAAACGAGCGCAAGTACTCTTCCAGCTCGGCGCGCAGCTCGGCCGATGTCGGCTCGTGCGCCGCCGTCATATCCGGCTCGCGGGCCGCAAGCTGCGGCGATTCGGCCGTGGCTGTGAATGCCGCCGCGCCGGCGTCCATACCCCCGCTCAAGCCTGCATCCACGGTATCAGCCATGTCGCTGCTGGCGTCCCAGGCTGGACGAGAGGCGCGTTCGGCCTCCCCGGCCACGCCGGAGGCCATGTAGCCCATTGCATCGCCCGCGTCAGCGGCCGCTTCGCCGGTCGCATCGGCGGCGTCGCTCGCCCACTCTCCGGCCGTGTCCAAGCTTTCCCCGCTTGCCTCAGCCGCGCCAGAGGCCAAGTCCCCTACTGCGTCGCCCGTTTCAGCAACCGCTTCGCCGGTCTCCTCGACTGTATCACCGGCCCAATCGCGGGCTTCCACCACTTCTTCGCTGACCACGTCGGCCGCGCCGGAGGCCATATCTCCCATTGCGTCACCCGCGTCAGCGACCGCTTCGCCGGTATCCTCGACCATGTCACCGGCCCAATCATGCGCTTCCGCCAGCCCTTCGCCGGCCGCGTCCATGACCGTCTCCGGTGTTCCCAGGCCGGCATCGACGAACTCGCCGGCCCGGTAACCGGCCGCGTCGTAGGTAGTCTCGGCCGAGGAAGCCGCGCTGCTGGCCTCCGCTTCTACCCGGTCGGCGGCGCGCTGACCATAGGCCATCGTCCCGGCCGCCGCGCCCGTCGCCGCCGCGCTCATTCCAGCGGCCGTCGAACTCACGGTTGTCCCCGCTCGTGCAGCGGCGCCGCCGGCAGTCGTGCCGGCGCGCGTGGCCGCGGGGGCCACCTGGCGGTCACTGCCGCGGTCAAAGAACAGCAGGATGATCAGCAACAGTTCGATGCCCTTGATAAGGAGACCGAACGTGTTGGCAAATCCGCCGCTGATCCCGTTTATTACGAAATAGCCGACCAGCGTGATAAGCGTATAGGCGAGTAGGATCCAACGAATCGTCCCCCGGCGCGAACCGGAGGCAGTCCAAAATAGCACGAGCAGCACCAGATAGCCCACGCCGTTGAGCACGAGCATCCAGTTCGTTGCGCCGAAGCCGCCGACAATATCGAAGCCCACCAGCAAGTGGAGGAGCCCCGTCGCGGCCGTCAGCAAAGCGATAAGCGATTTCATCGTGTGCCTCCTTGCAATGAATCATCCTGGGAGAAAACTGGGATGAACAGTTCATTAGCACTATAAATCATTTTATGGTCAAGCACAACTGGCGCGCATGATCACGTCGGCGAGGGGGTTATGCACATCCCCTGAATCGCGCCACCGGTCGCCGGGTCAGCCTTGACCTCGTAGGCAGGGCGTAGCCCGCGCCGCGGGACGAGGCGGCGGCTTTATGATATAAAGACCAGACAAGGGTGGCCGGCGCTTCCGGCCGCCGACAGCGAACAGACTCAGAGGAGAGCCCTTATGCCCGCAATCGAACTGGCCGTCATTGGCGGCAGCGGCCTGTACGGCATGGCCGAACTGACCGATGTTGAAACAATCGCGGTGGAGACGCCGTTCGGCCGCCCGTCCGACGCGTTGACCGTTGGCACGCTCCACGGCCGGCGCGTGGCCTTTCTGCCGCGCCACGGCCGCGGCCACGTCCTGACGCCCAGCGAGGTTCCCTACCGCGCCAACATCTTTGCCCTGAAAACGCTCGGCGTGCGCTACGTCATTGCCGTCAGCGCCTGTGGGTCGCTGCGCGAGGACTTCGCGCCGGGCGACATCGTCGTGCCCGACCAGCTATTCGACTTCACCAAAGGCCAGCGCGAGCGCAGCTTCTTCGGTCGGGGTCTGGTGGCCCATCTCTCCACTCCTGAACCGTTCTGCCCCCACCTGAGCGCGGCGCTGGTCGACGCCACGGCCGAAGCCGGCGGTCGCGTCCATCGCGGCGGAACATTCATCACCGTCGAGGGCCCGCGCTTCAGCACAATTGGCGAGTCAGAGATCTTCCGCCTGTGGGGCATGAGCATCATCGGCATGACCACCAGCCCGGAAGCCTTTTTGGCGGCCGAGGCCGAGATGTCGTACGCGTGCATGGCGCACATTACCGACTACGACTCCTGGCACGAGAACGAAGCGCCGGTGACGGTGGAGATGGTGATCCGCACCCTTCATGCGAACACCCGCCTGGCGCAAGCGATCATCAGCCGGCTGGTCGAAACCACGGAGCGGTGGGCAGGCGAATTCCCGGCTCACAGCGGTCTTAAGGATGCGCTGATCACCGACCGGGATCATATTCCCGCGACTGTCCGCGAAGAATTGCGCCCCATCGTCGGCAAGTACGTCGGCTGATGTCGGGCTCTCGTTTCGCTCTGGCGACGTGGCGGCAATGGGCCGGCCAGGCGCTCGAGGAACGCGATCGCACGCGGGACCGGCGCGAGGGACTGCTGCTGGGCGCGGCCGCGCTGTTTGTTCTGGTCAACGGAGCGGCTCTTGCCTTTGGCGCGCGGCCGGCCGGCTGGCAAGGCCTGTGGCCGGCGGCCGTCTGGCTGACTGTTGTGGTAGCCGCTCACGTGGTCCTTCGCCACCTGAAGCCCCACCGCGATCCGTTCCTGCTGCCGGTCTTTGCCCTGCTGGCCGGCTGGGGGCTGCTGCTCCAGGCGCGGCTGGCGCCCAATTTCCTGGCGCGACAAACGCTCTGGTTTGTCATCGCAACCGCCGCGCTTCTGTTCGTCGCCTGCGCGCCGCGCACGCTCCAGCCGCTCATGCGCTATCGCTACGTGCTGCTGGTCGGCGGGCTGCTGCTGCTGGCCGTGACGCTCATCTTCGGCGTTAATCCGGGCGGCAGCGGCGCGGCGCTGTGGCTGCGCATTCCCGTCCCGTGGCTGGGCGCGGTTTTCCTGCAACCCTCGGAACCTCTAAAGTTGCTGCTGGTCATCTTTCTGGCCAGCTACTTTACCGAACAGGAGCCGCTCTATCGCCACCAGAGACGCCGGGCGCGGCGGCTGGGGAGCGTTCCGGGCGACGCGGGACGGCGCATGCTGCGCCACTTGCCGTTTCTCGGCCCGCTGGCGCTCATGTGGGGTTTGTGCCTGCTGCTCCTCATATGGCAGCAAGACCTGGGCGCGGCGGCGCTGTTCTTCATCGTCTTTGTGGCCCTGCTTTATCTGGCAACGGGCGAGAGGTTCTACGTGTGGAGCGGGCTGCTGCTGATGCTGGCGGCGGGGGTCTTTGCCTACTTCGCCTTCGACGCCGTGGTCGCGCCACGCATTCTGACCTGGCTGAACCCGTGGCCCAACGTGAGCGACCGGGCCTACCAGGTCGTCCAGTCACTTTATGCTCAGGGGGCGGGGGGCGTCTTCGGCCGAGGGATTGGCCAGGGGTTTCCCGATTATATCCCGGTCATCCACTCCGACTTCGCCCTGGCCGCCGTGGCGGAAGAATGGGGTTTGCTCGGCAGCCTAACCATCGTAGCCGCCTTTGGCGTACTGGCTGTGCGCGGGTTGCGGGCGGCGCTGCTGGCGCTCCAGGGCCGTCGGGCGCGCTTCTTCCACGCTTACCTCGGTGCGGGGCTGGTAGTCCTGTTCGTGGTCCAGGCGGGCCTTATCATCGGCGGCGTGACGAAGCTCCTGCCGCTAACCGGCGTAACCCTGCCCTTCGTCAGCTACGGCGGGAGCTCGTTGCTTACCAGCAGCGTCATGCTCGGACTGCTGCTCTACCTGTCGGCCGACAACGACCCCGCCCTCCCCGCGCGCGCCGATGATCCACGTCTCGCCCGGCGTATCGAGCGGCTCGCCCTGGCGGCGCTGGCCGTGCTGGCGGTTGTTGCCCTGACGCTGGCCTACTGGGGCGTCGTCCGCGCCGAGGCGCTCGCGGCGCGGCCCGACAACCCGCGCCTTGTCGAAGCGGAACGGCGCGTGCGCCGCGGACGCATCCTCGACCGTAACAGCGTGGCGCTGGCCGAGACAGTTGGCGAAGCGGAAGCGCTGCGCCGGGTCTACCCGCTGGCGGAAAGCGGGCCGGCGGTCGGCTATTACAGCCTGCGCTTCGGTTCGGCCGGAATCGAGCGCGCGTTCGACGCCGCGCTGCGCGGTCAGGCCCCCGGTTTCGCGGCGGAGTTGTGGCGGCGGATGCTCGATGAACCGCTCGCCGGGCGCGACGTGCGGCTGACGCTGGACGCCGGCACGCAGCAGCAGGCCGCAGCGGCCATGGCCGGCCGGACAGGCGGCCTGGCGCTACTGGAGCGAATTCAAACCCCGGCGGGCGCGGAAGCAGCCGTGCGCGCCCTGGTCAGCGCGCCTGGCTATGACCCGAACCTGCTGGAGGAGCAATTCGAGACGCTTGCCGCGGGCAATCCTGGCCCGCTTTTCGACCGCGCGGCGCAAGGGCTTTACCAGCCCGGTCTCATCGTCGGGCCGTTTATCATGGCGGCGGCTGGTGACGACGGCGTTCTGAAGCTGGACGACGTGGTGAACACCACGGCCCAACCATCCCCCCTCAACGGCCAATCGCAGGGCTGCGCCGCTCCGCTTCCGGGCACCGCGCCGTTAACGTGGGCCGACGTCGGCCGCCTGCGCTGCCCGGCCCCGCTGGCGGCTCTGGGATCTGAACTGGGGCCGAGAGCGCTCGAAGACGTCTTTAACCGCTTCCGGCTGACCAGCGAGCCGGCGCTGCCCATCCCCACGGCCAGCGGCCAGGGCGACGTCGACGACCCGCGGCTGGCGGCCGTGGGCCAGGATCGCCTGACAGTTTCACCGCTGCAGGCAGCCGCGGCGGCAATGGCCCTGGCCGGCGATGGCGACGTGCCGCCTCTGCGGTTAGTGGAAGCCGTCGCCGGGGCGAGCGGCGCGTGGGACGATTGGCCCGTGTCAGGCGAAGAACAACCGGCGGTGTCGCCGGCGACAGCGGCGGCCGTGCGCGCAATGTGGCCGCGCCACGGAGACGTGGCCGAGTACAGCGTTGTGGCGCTGGCCGGGCCGGGCGGCCAGCGCAATACCTGGTACCTGGGCTTCGCGCCGGCCGATTCCCCCCGTTATGTAGTGGCTTTGGTGTTGGAAAACGTCGCCGACCCGGCCGCGGCTGCGGCAATCGGCCGCGCGGCGCTGGCGGTGGGGGAGTGAGCGCGCGCCAGAGACACCAACTATCGACCGCGGTAAGCGCCAGCGCCTAACGCTTAACGCCAGTCGCGCCTTTTCCGGCGACCGGTCGTCGGCGGTCTTTCTATCGCAGATAGATGGGGTTGCTGTAAATCCACCCCCGCTCCCGACCCTCGTAAGGAATGTAGCACTCCACACGGTAAGCGCCGGGCTCGTGAGGCATGTAGGCCAGGTTTGACTCGCGCTCCGCTTCGGCGACGATGACGCCGTGGCGGATGATTCGGATGCGGCAGCGCGCCGGCGCCTTTACCTGGAGCGTCGCCCCCCCCGCGCCCAACGGCATCTCGTCGCCGACGACGCCCTTCTGCACGCCCTGAACCGTGAACCGGAAACCTCGGGTCGAGGCCGGCAGGTCATAGCCGACCCAGGCATGGCCACGGCCGATGGCCCGCAGCAGCAGCGCCTGGTCATGGGCGACATCGCCGTTCAGCGGCTCAGGAACGAGAACGTGGGTGTTCACCGAGCGAAACAGGAACTCGTAGGGGAATATCTCGCGATGAATGGGCCCCAGGCTCATGGGCGTGCCATGGGCATCGCTGTTGCCGACCACGGCAACGCGCATCCCTCGGGCCAGGAAGTCGTCCCACAGCACCAGCGCCTGCGGGTCGGCGCCTTCCATGTAGCGCTCGGGGTGGAGGGTCATCCACAAACCGATGACCATATCGACCAGGCGATTGCGCCAGCGCAGGCCGCGCAATCTTCGAGCGACGGTGTTCTTGAACACCGACATGTAGTTCCAGATTTCCAGCCCGCTAAAGCCCTCGATGTCCCAGTCGTGCCAGCCAAGATCAGGAGAGTCAATCAACGGCAAGTCTTCCTCGAACGGATGGGCCAAAAAACCGTAGCCGCCGGCCTCCAGCGTCTCGTCAATGAGCGCTTGCGGGTTGGACGCGTGCGCGGCCAGTTCCTTGTTCGCGCCATAGGCCAGGAAGTGGCTGGCCTGGGGCTGGCGGCGCACATTGTGAATCTCCTCGCCCGTTAACAACAGGACGCGGCCGCGCGCGTTCTCATAGTAGCCTTCCACGCCGGTCACGTAGACATTGTGGTCGGTGATGAGGATGAAATCCAGCCCGGCGGCGATAGCATCATCGGCAATTGCCGCGTGCAACTTCTCGCCATCCGAATAGCGCGTATGGATGTGCAGATTGCCGCTATAGCTATGCCAGTCGTTGGGCATGGTGAGACACTTCTCCACAGGGACGGACAGCAAACTCGTCCGAATGCTATCCGGTTTACCGGACGGCAACAAATCGCGCCCGGCCGGCACAGCGGCCAGCGGAGCGCCGCGCCAATCTAACGTTGCCGCGAACCGCTTCTCGGCCCATAATTATGTCTAATGAAGAACGTCCGCCCGCGGGGCCACTTTGCCATTCGGCTCACCCTGTTCCTATGCGCCTTCGCCCTGGCCGGCTGCGACCGGGGCGGGCGCTTGGCGCAGTTGACCCCACAGCCGCCGGCGGAAACACCGCTGGTACTGGGGGTGACCATGGAAGCGCCGTCCAACGGCGCGCCTGTCACCGCTCCGCCGCTGCCCACACCGACCTATGATCCCGCCCGCCCCGCCTGGACAATCCTCTACTACGCCAGCGCCGACAATGACCGCGCCGCCTACGTGTGGGACGATCTGAATGAGATGGAGGCCGCCGGCGCGACCGACCAGGTACAGGTGGTCGCCCAGGTTGATTGGCCGGACGACGGCCCGGCGGGCACGGCCGAGGGCGCGCGCTACCTTATCCAATCCGACGCCGACCCGAACCGTTTGCTGTCGTCGCCGGTGGCGACACTGGGCGAGACGAATCTCGGCGATCCGGCGGCGCTGGCCGACTTCCTGACCTGGGCCATCGCCAGCTATCCGGCCAACCGGTATGCGCTCGTGCTGGGCGACTTCGGCGGCGGCTGGCAAGGCTGTTGCTTAGATACGGCCGTGGGCCAGCCAGACACGAGTGATCATCTGAGCCTGCCCGACCTTGATCAGGCTCTGGCCGCCGCGCAGGGACAAACGGGCCGCGTCCGGCTGGAGGTGATCGCCTTTGCCGCCAGCCTGATGAGCCAGATCGACATCCTGCAGGCGATTCAGCCCTATGCGGCCTACGCCGTCGCCTCGCCCGGGCTGGTTCCAGGTTCCGGATGGGACTTCCAGCCGGTGCTGGCGCAACTGAACGCCGACCCGCTGATCGACGGCCGCCAGTTTAGCGGCGACCTGGTGAGCGCCTTCGTCAATACCCAGCGGCAATTGCAGGGGGACGAGTTTGTGACGATGGTTGCCGTGGATTTGTCGCGCGCGCCGCAACTGGCGGCGGCAGTCGATGGGCTGGCCGCCGCGCTAAGCGCCGACCCCGGACTCTATACGGCGATTGCCGCCGACGCGCGGCGTGGCGCGCCAACTTATGGCAGCGCCGCCCTGACCGATGCCGACCGCATCGCCGCGGTCGATCTGCTGACCGCGGCGGCGATCATCGCTGAAGTCAGTCCGCCCGGCGAGGCGCAAGCTGCGGCGCTGGCGGTAACGGCGGCCCTGACCGACGCCGTTGTCGCTTACGATCACGGTCAGGGCGTGCCGGGCGGCCGGGGCGTTGCCCTCTATTGGCCCTCCGGGCCGGCAACCCTCGATCCGCTTTACGCTCAGATAAGCCGGTTGCCCAACTGGGCCGCCTACCTGAGCGCCTTCAACGCCGCGCCGCCGCCCGGACAACCCCGTCTTACGCTCGATGCCGCCCCGCGCGAGATCGTCAATATCGCCCAGCCCGCGCTCTTGCAGGCCGAACTTGTCGCCCGCAATGTAACCGAAGTGGCGCTCGTAGCCGATCAGGAAGCGGCCGACGGCCGGCGAGTCCTGCGCCAGTACGAGGTCGTACAACCGGCCAGCCAGACGTTGCCGGGTGGCACAAACATGTCGTTGTGGGCCGACGGATGGCACGAGTCGCTTATCGTCTGGGACACGTCGGCCAGTTACCTGTCCGACGCCGCCGGGGCGGGCGATTACGTCCCGCTGCGGCCCGTCGACGCCTCGCCGAACGGGTCGCCGCTGGCCGCGCCGGGCTGGTTTCGCCGCGCGGCGGCCGTAACCACGACGGAGGCTACCGTAGTTTTCGCGCCCGGGGCGGCAACCTCAACGCATCTGTGGCTTGCGGCCACAGTCAGCAGCGGGGCGCGCCTGCTGGGCGAAGTTCGCCCGGCCGCGGGCGATATTTTCCAGGCAGCCCTGCAAATCGCCGGCGCGGACGGCGAACTGACGCCTGAGCCCGGTGTTGCCCTCACCTATGACGAGAACGCGACCATCCTGCGCAGCGCGCGGCCGCTGCCCGGTGGACAGTACGCTGTTGGTCTGCGCGTCGCCGCGCTGGGCAGCCCCCCGCTCGTTGCCACCTCGGCTCTGAGCGTCGACCCGGCCGCTGGTCCCACCGGCTACCGCGCCTACGTGGACGCCAATGGGGGCGTGCAGTTCCTCTACCCGGCCGATTGGCTGCCGCCGGACACGCGGGACGGTGTCACCTACACGCGAAACCGCGACGGTACGGCCCAGCTCCAGGTTCGCACCTATCCGGGCTGGACGGCCGACCTGGCGGGGCTGCAAACCGAAGTCCTTTCGACCTTTGGCGGCGTCAGTCTCCTGCAACAAGAGGCGGCGGCTGTCGGCAGCGAGTCGCCCGTAGCGGGAATCCGCACTGCTTATGGCTATGAGAGCGCCGAGCAAGGCCCGCGCACCGGCACATTTCTCACCTTTCTAAAGGATGGCGTTGGCTACGTCGTCGACCTTGACGCGCCACGGGAAGCCGAAGTCGAGACATTGGCGACACTGGAGACTATCGCCGCGACCTGGCAATTCCTGCCGCCGAGGCTGGGCTTGGGGGCCGAACCGTGGACCACGCTGAACATCGGCGAATTTCGCGTGCGCTATCCGGCGGACTACGCCTATCAGGAGTTCAATAACTGGCAGCGCTTTGCCGCCGACCCGCAGACGTTTGTTGCCGCGCGCATCCAACCGGCCGGACGGACGCCGGCTGAGGTTATGGCCGCCCTGTTGCAGACGGCGGCTGAGGGAGTCAGCAACTTCACGGCTGATGAACCGCAGCGCCTCTATTACGCCGGCCGCGTCTGGGAACGCAACGACTTCAGTTACACCGACCCCAACGGGGCAATCGTCAGCGGCCTGCTGCTCAGCCGGCAAGACGGAGAAATGGAGATCGCCGTATGGGCAGAAGCGCCCGACCCGGCGGGCGACCTCTTTGAGACCGTTTTTCTGCCGGCGGCCGCTTCCATCGAACGGATCGCTCCTGCGCCGGCCGGGTAGCGCCTTTCCACCCCGATGCCTTCCCTGAAGCGCAGCGAGTTCGCGTCCGGTGTGCGGGCCGAAGCTCCTATCCTCGTCGGCGTCGTGCCCTTCGGCATGATCTACGGCGCGGTCGCCGGCGCGGCCGGACTGCCGGACGCGCTGGCGGTAGCCATGTCCTCGGTGGTCTTCGCCGGGTCGGCTCAGTTCGTCGGCGCGCAACTCATAGGAGCGGGCGCGCCGGCGTTTGTTTTGCTGCTGACGACCTTCGTCGTTAACCTGCGCCACTTGCTCTATAGCGCATCGCTTGCTCCGCATGTACGTCATCTTCCGACCCGCTGGCGGCTGCTGCTGGCCTATCTTCTAACCGACGAAGCCTATGCCGTGACCGTCCTGCGCTACACTGAAAGCAGCCAATCGAGCGCGCCCATGCGCCACTGGTATTTCCTGGGTTCAGGCCTGGCGCTGTGGGCTAGTTGGCAGATGAGCACCCTGGTCGGCGTTGTTCTCGGCGCTCAGGTGCCGCCCGGCTGGTCGCTCGATTTTGCCCTGGCCTTGACCTTCATCGGGCTGGTCGTGCCTACCCTGCGCGACCGGCCGCACAGCGGCGCGGCGCTTTCGGCCGGTCTGGTTGCGGTCGCCGCCGCCGGCTGGCCCTACAGGCTCGGCCTTATGGCCGCCGCACTGACGGGGATCATTGTCGGTGTGGTCCTGGAAGCGACGGCTGGGCGCAACGCGCGGCGAGCGGCAAAAAGCGAGGCCGGGACATGAACGACGCGGCGCTGGCGCTTACGATCGTGGGCATGGGCCTCATCACCTACGCCATTCGCGTCTCGCTTTTCATGCTGCCGCCAGGGGTGGCGTTGCCGCCCTGGCTGTTGCGCGCGCTGCGCTACGTTCCGGCGGCCGTCCTGAGCGCCATCATCGCGCCCGAACTGGCTCTCCCAGGCGGCGCGCTCGACCTTACGGTTGGCAACGAGCGCTTGGTGGCCGGTCTTCTCGCCATCCTGATCGCCTGGCGCACGCGCAACGTGCTGCTGACGGTGGCGATCGGGATGGTCGCGCTATGGTTGTTGCAGTTGATAGGGTAAAATTGCCCCATCCGCCCGTTTTGCGAAACACATCTCCACTTGAGGAACGCCACCATGACCCATGATACTCAGGCCATCGAGGCCCAAATCGACGCCCGCATTGAGGCCACGCTTGACTACTGGATCGAGCAGCTCAGCCGCCTGTGCGCCCAGCCCAGCATCTCGGCCCAGCGACTAGGCATTGACGAGTGCGCCGAGTTGGTGGCGACGATGTTGCGGGAGGAAGGTTACGCGGCCGACATCCTGCCCACCGGCGGCAGCCCGATCGTCTTCGGCGATAGCGGTCCGCGCGACGGCCGCACGCTACTCTTCTACAACCACTACGACGTTCAGCCCCCCGAGCCGCTTGACCTGTGGGACTCACCGCCGTTCACGCTGACGCGCGTCGGCGACCACCTCTACGCGCGCGGCGTCAGCGACGACAAGGGGCAACTGATCACGCGCTTGGCCGCCGCCGCCGCTGTGCGCGATGTGCTGGGCGAGTTGCCCTGCCGCGTCAAGTTCTTCGTCGAGGGTGAGGAGGAGGTCGGCAGCCCCAACATCCCCGGCGCGATAGACGCCCATAAGGAGCGATTCGCCGCCGACGGCTGCGTGTGGGAGTTCGGCTCGGTCGATTACACCGGCCGGCCAACGCAGACGCTGGGCATGCGCGGCCTGTCCTACGTCGAGCTGTCAGTGGACACGGCCAGCCTCGACTGTCACTCCGGCCTGGGCGGCTCGCTCATTGCCAACGCCGCGTGGCGGCTTGTCTGGGCGCTCAGCACCATCAAGGGGCCGGATGAGCGTATTCGCGTCCCCGGCTTCTACGATAAGGCCCGCCCGGCGACGCCGCGCGACCTGGAGTATCTGGCCGGGCTGCCAGACGAGTCGGAGTCATTCAAAGCAACCTACGGCGTCAGCGGTTTCCTGAAGGGTATGAGCGGCGGGCTGGAGTTGCGGCGCGCCGCGGTCTTCGAGCCGACGGCGACCATTAACGGCCTAACGTCGGGCTACCAGGGGCCGGGGGCCAAGACCGTGCTGCCGGCGCACGCCAGCGCCAAGATCGACTTCCGGCTCATTCCCGACCAGGAGCCGGAGGAGATTCCCGGCCTGCTCCGCGCCCACCTGGATGCCGAGGGCTTCCCGGACGTAGAGGTGCGCTATCTGGCCGGCGTCCGCCCGGCGCGCACCGACCCCGATCATCCGTTCGTCCAGATGTCGATCCGCGCCGCGGAGGACGTGTACGGCAAGCCGGCTAGCGTCGAGCCGCTTATCGGCGGCAGCGGCCCCCTGCACCCGTTCATTCACGTGCTGGGTCTGCCAGTCGTCACGTCGGGCTGTGGCTACCCACAGAGCCGCGTCCACGCGCCCAACGAGAACATCCGCGTCCCCGACTTCGTCAACGGCATCCGCCACAGCGCCCGCATCCTCTCCCGCTTCGCCACGATGGAGTAGGGAGAGGGAACCACAGATTACGCCGATGACGAAGGCTAATCTGTGTCATCGGCGTAATCTGTGGTTCCTCTTCTCTTAGCGTTCCGCCGCGGCGATGGCTTCGCCAAAGTTGAGCAGGGCGCGAACCCGCTCGTCGTTCGGCGCCTCGGCATAAACGCGCAGCACCGGCTCCGTGCCCGACGGCCTGATGAGCAGCCAGCTCCCGTCGGCCAGATAGTACTTGATGCCGTCGCTGGTCCGCACTTCCTCGACCGCCACCCCGGCAATCGTCGCGGGCGCGGTTTCAACCAGCTTGCGAGCCAGATCCGCCTTAACCACCGGCCGGCTCAGCTTCAAGTCCGTCCGCTCGTACTGCGCCGGGCCGTACGCTGACAGCAACTCATCCACCAACACGTGCAAGGGCTTATGAGCCTCGGCCATCACTTCCAGCAGCAGCAACCCGAGCAACACGCCGTCACCCTCGGGGATGTGGCCTTGGATGCTCATGCCGCCCGACTCCTCGCCGCCCATGACCACGTCCTCAGTCAGCATCAGATCGGCGATGTGATTGAAGCCGACGGGCGTCTCGACGACCGGCAAGCCGAAGCCGGCGGCGATGCGGTCGATCATGCGCGTGGTCGAGACGGTGCGCACGACCTTGCCGCGCAGGCCCCGCTTTTCCAAGAGGTAACGCAGGACAAGGCTATAGATTCGATGGGGATCGACGAACTGGCCGCGGGCGTCCACGGCGCCGATGCGGTCGGCGTCGCCATCGGTCGCCAGTCCGGCATGGTAGTTGCCGGCCCCCATCATCGACACCAGCATGCCCAGGTGCCTGGCGATCGGCTCGGGGTGGATGCCGCCGAAGCCGGGGTTCATCTCGTCGCGGATGTTGTGGACGTGGGTGCGGGTGCGCATGAGCACCTCGCTGATCGTCCGTCGCCCCGCGCCGTACATCGCGTCGTGGATGACGCGCAACTCCCCTTCGTGGATGGTGTCGAGGTTAACCAGCGTGGTCAGATGCTCGTAGTAGGCCCAGGCGGGGTCGAACTTGACGATCAGATCCTCGCCCAGCGCGGCGTCGATGTCCATCAGGACGGGCGCGCGGCCGTCGGCCTGGTTAGCCACCAGTTGTTGCTCGACACGCCGGTGCTGCTCCGGGCTGGCGCTGCCGCCGTAGCTTGCCTTGAGCTTGACGCCGTTGTAGCGCGGCGGGTTGTGACTGGCGGTGATCATGACCCCCGCCGTCGCTTTCTTGTTGACCACAGCGTAGCTAATGGCCGGAGTCGGCGTGTCGGCCCGCGCCAGCCACGCCTTGATGCCATTGCCGGCCATGACCCGCGCCACTTCGGCCGCGTAGCGGTCGGAGAGAAAGCGCGTGTCAAAGCCAATGACGACGCTGGGCGTCGGCGCGTTCTCGGCGCGGACGTAGTCAGCGATCGCCTGGGCGACCAGGCGAAGATTGGCAAAGGTGAATTCATCGCTAATGATGGCCCGCCAGCCATCGGTACCGAATTTGACGGTCATGGTTCCCTCGGAGAAGCAGTTGGTGGACAGTGGCCAGTGATCAGAGGGTCAGTGGCGCAGCAGTAGGTCAATGGACGTTCTAGCTGTGGTTTGCTGCCCGTGGTCTGGAGTGCCTATCGGCCGCCGCCTTACTCAGCATAGGCCAGAATCACCACCAGGTCGTTGACGTTTGTCGCCGTTGGCCCGGTGACGATAAGGTGGGGCTCGGCGCGCCCCCGGCTGGCCTCGTCGAGCCGGGCGAAGAAAGTATGGCTATCGTTGTTGGCCAGATGAACAGCCGGATCAATGCCGTAGGAACGAGCCAGGCGAGCCGTATCGCCGGTGACAACAGCGCCGGCTGCCGGAGTCGTACCATCTTCGCCGTCGGTCGTGAAGCTGAGAACGGCAATGCGTGCCTGGCGGTCCAGCGCCAGCGCAGCCGACAAAGCCAGTTCCTGGTTGCGCCCCCCCTGGCCTTTGCCGCGCACCGTCACCGTCGCCTCGCCCCCCAGAATGTAGCCGTGGCCGGGCGGCAAGTCGCGGGCGATTCCCGCCACGACCCGGCCGATGTCACGCGCCTCGCCGTCGAGATGCGCCGTTAGCACCTGACCAATGAAACCCATTTGAATGGCGCGAACCAGCGCCGCCGTTGCCGCGCCGCGCACGTCGCCTACGATCACGTTGCGCACCAGCGGCCGGGGCGTCTTGTGGAGATAGCGGGCCTGATTGAGCGCCACCGCCAGCCGGCCCCACGCTTCCTTCTCCAGTTGCCGGGCGATATCGTAGCGGCCAAGCACCTGCACCGCCCCAACTACCAGTTCATCCTCCGGTACGGTCGGGCCGCTGCCGATGACATTCAGTGGGTTGCCGATGACGTCAGAAAGGATAAGCCCGTAGCAGTCGGCCGGGGCGCAGGCCCGGGCCAGCCCGCCGGCCTTGATGCGGTCGATCGATCGGCGAACGGCATTGAGCTCGCCAATCGTGCAGCCGCTCTTAAGCAGTAACTCCACCAGACGCCGCCAATCCTCCAGCGGCAGAAGCGGTTGGGTCAATAGCGCCGAAGTGCCGCCGGAGATAAGGCAAATAACGGAGTCATCGGCCTGGGTTTGCGCCAGTAGCTCGACGACCGCCCTCGTGCCTTCCAACCCTCCCTCGTTAGGCACGGGATGGCTGCCGCGAAAGAGCGCCAGAGGCCAGGCCGCCGTCTCCGCCGGCCACTCATCGCCGGTGTCCTTGGCAATGACCACGCCGCCGGCCGCGTCCGCGCCGAGTATAGCCATCGCGCCGCGGGTCATGGGCACGGCGGCCTTGCCCGAGGCGATCAGAAAGATACGCCCCCGGCCCAGGTCAACACGGGCGGCCTCGTCGCCGCGGCCGATCCAGAGCGTGTCACCCTCGCGGCGCAGGACGGCGCGCACGGCGGCCTCCGCGTCGGCGGCGGCAATCGTTGCGCTAACCAGTTCGTCGGCGTGGCGACGGTAGTCGGCGAAGCGAGGCTGAGCGGGCGTCGAGAGCATCATATCTGCTGCCGGATCGAGTATAGCAGCCTTGATGAGCCGGACAAAGCCGGCGGGTCGCGCGGCCGCTTGCAAACCACTATACTCTGCACCAACAGGGAGGCATTCCATGTGGTACAACGGCATCATGATCGGCTTATTGCGCTCGCCGCTGCATGCCACCATCAGCGGCAACGTCCTGGCGCTCACCTACACCGGCCGCAAGAGCGGCCAGCGTTTCACCGTGCCCGTCAACTATGTCAGTGACGGCCGCCGGCTCATTATTACAAGCACGCCAGCGCGCACCTGGTGGCGAAATCTGCGCGGCGGGCAGACGGTCAACCTGCGGCTGCGCGGCCGCAATGTCACCGCGGAGGCTGAGGTGCTGGAAGGCGAAGCGGTCGCGCCCGCGCTGGCCGCCTATTTCCGCGGTGCGCCGCACATGGCCAAGTACTTTGAGGTCGGGATGAACGATGGGGAACCGGACGCGGCCGACGTTGCCCGGGTCGCGCCCAGTCGCGTCATGGTCATCCTGAAGCCTCACGATGCCTTGTGAGGCGCTAAGAGCTCGAGGTGGGCGCTGTCGTTGAGCCGCTCCAGCCGCGCGTGGCCGTGGATGACGACAACCTCGCTAATCGCTGTGTGGCCCCCGCCAACCAGCAATCCAAAACCGGCCGGCGGCAAGCCCAGCAGGTGGACCAAGTTGGAAAGAATCATGCCGCCATGACTGACCACGACAGTTGTCTCATTGGGGTGGCGCGCCAGCAGAGCGTCGCAGCCCGCCTTCGCGCGGCTGAGCACGGCTTCAACACTTTCGCCGCCTGGCGCTTCCAACGGCCCGCGCAGCCCCGCTGCCCACATCTCCGGATACCCCGTCCTGATCTCATCCGTCGTCAAGCCCTCCCACTGGCCGACCGCCCGCTCGCGCCAGATAGGATCGAGCGTCAAAGGCAATTGCAGCGCCTCGGCGATCATAGCCGCCGTGGCCGCGGCCCGTTGCAGGTCGCTGGCGTACAGGTGATCGATCGGACGCCGGCTACGGCGCAGGCGCTCGGCCAGCAGCTGCGCCTCGGCCGTGCCGGCCTCGCTCAACGGCGGGTCGGCCTGGCCCTGCCAGCGGCCAAGGTCGTTCCAGACGCTGCGAGCATGACGGATGAAGATCAGGCGGGTGGGCATAGCTCAGTGATGGGTTGGTTAGTGGCTGGCAGAGTCAATTCTTCGTTCGTCGTGGGTCGTCAATTGCGCCGGCCGCGGCTTCCAGCCTGCTGTGTGTGATTTATCTCGAGGACGGCTTCCGGCGTGGTCCATCGTCGGAATCCCCCTGAGACCTTGGAGCCCGGCCGCTGGCCTCTTAATAGCGCAGGTCATCGGTTAAGCCGGCCAGCGCATGACCGTCAATAAGGGTGATGGGCTTGTCGGCTGCCCATTGGCGGGCGGCGTCCGATATCTCGGCTGTGGTGACCAGAAAGCCGTGGTAGGCCAGCTCATGCACCATCGTGCCGAAAAGCTCGCGGACAATGTCCGGCCCAACCTGATGACGGTAACGCTTGCACTGGACGATAGCCCGGCGCCCGTCGGCGCTGATCAGCTCCAGGTCCACGCCTAAGTCGCCCGATCGGCCGCGCACCTCGACCCTGTAGCCGCGCCGCTCAAATAATTCGGCCGCAAACTGCTCGAAGGCACGCGGGCTGAGGGCGTAAAGCTGGTCAACAGTCATTCGCGGGCGACCGGAGCGATCGATGTTGACTTGTCGCTGCCAGAAGATCAACGACCACAGCGCGACCAGCGTCAAAAACCCGGCCCCGGAAAACAGGCCCAGCAGGTCAACCAGCCATTCGGGCCAGCGAGCCGCGGCGCTGGCAGCAATGCCATAGCGCCACAAGACCCACAGCACGAAAAGGATTGTGGCGACCGTTACGAGCCAGGTGAGTTGATTCAGGCGCTCGCGGCTGATAGCATCCTCACGAACAAGTGCGGGCGGTCGTTGCGTTCCGGCAGCCAGTCGTATCAGCATCATCAGTTCCATTCCGGCCGTCCGGCGGCCGAATGGGACGTATTGTAGTGCGAAGGAGCGGAAAGCCAAGAAGTGCCACAGCCAGTCACGGACGAGAGACGGCCGATTCGCCGGCCCTGGTCTGAGCCGGGCGGCGACGGCCAAACGGCCGATGACCCTGACACCTGAGCACTGACACTAGATTGTGCTATATTCCTGCCTCATGATCACCAAGCGCCAACTGGGATTGCTTTTCATTCTGCTGGGGGCGGGCGCGGCTGTCAGCCTGTTCGCCATCGACCTGGTGGGCGCGGGACAATTTCAAGGCATTGGCCCGGCCCAGCGCCGGGCGCTGATCGTCGCGGCCGCGGCTGTGCTTCTTGGCCTGTCGCTTCTGCCGCTCGGCAAACGGCCCGCGTAAAGACGACGACCGGCCGCCGTTAGCAACGACCCCGAACAACAGACCACCACCCAGGGCCCCCCTGACTTACTGACCACCCACCATTGACCACTGCCTACTGATGCGCCGCCTCCCTGCCCTTCTCCCCAGATTGCTCATCGCGCTCGCCCTGGCCGCGTTTGTCGGCTATCTGGTCGTCTACGCCATCTACGCGGTCAACCTGTTTCGCTTCCCGTTCGACTACGACCAGGGGGAGGGCTTTGAGCTGATGGACACGGTCATGTTCAGTCGCGGCGAATGGCCCTATCGCGACAATGACCACTACCCGTTCTACTCCTCGAATTACCCGCCGCTATTCCACGTCGTCATCGTGCCGCTCGTCTGGCTGTTTGGACCGGCGTACTGGACGGGGCGGCTAGTCAGCTTCTTGGGCACGCTGATCACGGCCGCGGCTATTGGCTACGCCGTGGCACGCGGCTCGCCGGACCGGGCGTCCCACCCAGCCAGCCGCGGCCGCTGGTGGCTGGCGGCGCTATCGGGCCTGGCTTTCCTGGCCTCCAATTACGTCTATCACGTCGGCCCGCTCTTCCGGCAGCACATGTTCATGGTGATGTTCGAGACGCTGGCCGTGGTGCTGCTGACCATCACGATTGAGCGTGAAGAGGCGGATGGCCGGCGTCGCAACGGCGCACTCCTGGGCGTCATGGCGCTTCTCCTTTTTGCAGGCTATACGAAACAACTCGCTTACGCCACCGTCGCCGCCGTCTTCCTCTTTCTCTTCCTGCGCGGCCCGAAACGCGCGTTTCTGTGGGCGCTGCCTTTTGCCGTCGTCACCGGCCTCGTTTTTCTGGCCATCAACATCGCCACGGGCGGCCAATGGTTGCTCAACACTGTCACCGCTAACCTCAACCCGTTCATTCCCGGCCAGGCCGAGGGGCTTTTCCGGCAGTGGTTCAACCTCCATGCCGTCATCACCCTCGCCGCCGCGGCCTACGCGGTCTACCAGCTCTATGCCACCCGGCTGTCGGCCTACGCCATTTGGTTTGTCGTCGCCGCCGTCAACAGCGTCACCGCCGGTAAGTGGGGCGCGGGCGAGTCCTACTTCGCCACGGCCATTGCTGCCAGTTGCGTCCTTTCTGGCCTGGCCTTCAACCATCTGCTCGACTGGGGACGCGCGCGTCGCTGGCGTTCCGCCACGGCGGCGCGCCGGGTCGCTGTCCTGCTACCGTCAGCCGTGGCGCTTCTCTATTTGTGGCAGGCGCGCCTCGTCTTCCACATGCCCACCCACACCCCGGCGCTGGCGACGGTGGCGCGGGTCATGGGCTACCCACCCGCTGTCATGATCGCGCCGCAAACGTCCTGCTCCGCCCCCCGGCCGCCGGAGGCGATCCCCTACGTCGATTCGGCCGGCGTCTCGCTCCTCGGTCGACCCCCAAATGCCGCCGACACGGCCGCGGGCAAGCAAATCGCCGCCCTCATTGCCCTGGGCGAAACCGCCGCGTTCAGCGAAGACGCCGGCTTCAACCTTTACCTGGGCCGCGACGTTGTAACCAACCCAACACAGTTGCTCAATCTTTACAACAATAACGCTGTTGATCTGACCGAGATGCTGGCGATGCTGGACGCGCAGGCGTTCGACACCGTCGTCCTTCGCGCCCAGTTCTACCCACCGCCGGTGCTCGATGCCATCGGTCAGCGGTACGAGACGACCGACCTCGTGCAGATGAACGGCTTCGTCTACTGCGTCATGCGCCCGCGAAGATGAACCAATACCGCGTCGAACTTCCGGTCTTCAACGGCCCGCTCGACCTGCTGCTCCACTTGATCGAGCGGGAGGAATTGGACATCACCGCCGTATCGCTGGTGCAGGTAACGGGGCAATATCTGTCCCAGGTGCGGCAGCTGGGCGAGGAGCAAATGGAGCACCTCATCGACTTCATCAGCATTGGCGCGCGGCTGGTGCTGATCAAGAGCCGGGCGCTGCTGCCCCGGCCGCCGGCATTGCCGGGTGGGGAGGATGAGGAAGACCCGACCGAAGCCCTGTTGCGCCAGTTGCGCGCCTACCGGCGGTTCAAGGCTGCCGCCCAATGGCTCGAACAGCGCCAGCGGCGCGGTCTGCGCACCTATCTGCGCGTTGCCCCACCGCCCCAACTGGAGGGCCAACTCGACCTGACCGGCGTCGATGCGGATACGCTACTGCGCGCGCTCCGGGCCATTCTGTCGCGCGTCGAAACCCTGGAGGAGTCGTTGAGCGTCGCCCAGCCGCGGACGATCACGATTGATGAGCAGATCCACCGGTTGCGGGAGCGATTGCAGCGCGGCCGGGCGTTTCTCTTCAACGATGTGCTGGCGAATCCCGGGGACCGGACGGAGATCGCCGTCACGCTGCTGGCGCTGCTGGAGCTGATCAAACAGCGCGAGGCGCGCGCCGCCCAGAGCCAGCTTTTCGGCCCGATTGAGATCGCCGTCCAAGAGCCTATCGTCCCCGACGCCGGCGTGCTTCGCGACGAAGCGGCATAAGAAGGAACATTTCTACCCGGCCTACCACCACTGCTGCCGGCGGCCGAAATTGAGCACCGAGAGCGAGGCGATGGCCCCCAACATGCCGGGCAGCACCTGCTCCACCAGCGCCAGCCCGCCAATCAGCAGCACAAGGGAGAAGAAAACGGCCGCGACCAGCGCGGCAACGCCCAACTGGCGACGCGCCGGATGCCGGACGGCTAGTTGGCGCCTCATCTTCAGACAGACCAGTTGATTCCCGGCGCGCAGCGGCCGGCCATCAATCGACCACTGACAGCGACAGCGCTGGCACTGAAGACAAGGCCGGTCGCCCAGGCGTCTCATGATCTCGCCTCCGCAGTGGTCGCAGACGGTATCGACCGCTTCCCACTTGGTTGATGTCTCGTTCATAGAATGTCTCCTGCTCGGTAGGACAACGACAGGCGCGCCGGCAAGCAGCCCGGCGCGCCGAGTCAGTTACGGATGAGAGGACGGATGACGGCTCCCCGCCGCCCGTCTACCACCAGCCGCGCTGGCGGCCCAGATGCATGACGAGGAATGCGGCCAGTGCGGCCGCAGCCGCCGGCGTCGCCACACGAAGCACCGCCCCACCCCCAAAGCGCACCAGCCCGAACAGCAGCACGGCGGTCAGTGCGATCAGGAGCCAGCGCGAGTACGGTTCAAGGGGATCGGCCTCGGCGGCGCGCTGGCGTTGCGCGAGCCGGCAGGCGGGGGTGCGCCCGATCCGCAGCGGCCGGTGTTCGAGGGTCCACTGGCAACTGCACCGCTCGCATTGGAAGCAAGACCGGTCGGCCAGACCAGTTTCGCGGTCAGTGCGCTTCAGGATACGGCCGCCGCAGTGATCGCAGTCATAGCCCGTATCTTCCCAGGTCGTGCTGGTGGCGATCTCTGGTTTAGATAAGCGGTTGCCCATTGGCGCCCGTTAGCCGGCGGGCGGCATCGAAGCGCTCGCCAGTAGAATAGGGTGGCAGCCAACCGGCGTGGGCGTCGATCAGGTCGTCCACCAGAGCGTATATCTGTTCCGGGTCGAGTTCCGCGGCGGTATGGGGGTCCATCAGCGCCGCGTGGTAGATGTACTCGCGCTGGCCGGTAAGCGCCGCCTCGACCGTCAGCGACTGCACGTTGACGTTGGTCTGGATCATGGCCGCTACCTGCGGTGGCAGCGAGCCGACACGCGTCGGCTGCACGCCGTTGCGGTCCACCAGGCACGGCACCTCGACGCACGCGCCGAGGGGCAGGTTGTCGATCAGGTGATCGTTGGGCACATTGCCGTAGATCACCCGCGGCTGCCCCGTCTCAATGCTGTGAATGATGTACGCACCGTACTCGTGCGTACGCGAGACGGACAGGGTAACTGATGCATCCTCCAACAACTCGCGCGTCGCCTCCCAGGCGGCGATCTGGTTTTCGCAGCGGCTGATGTACTCGTCGAGCGGGATGTTGAACCGCTCGATCAGGTCGGGCCGGTCGCGCTTGATGAACCAGGGCACGTACTCGCTCAGGTGCTCGCTCGACTCGGTCATGAAGTAGCCCAGACGGGTGAAGAGGTCATAACGGACGCGGTTCCAGGCAGGCACGCGCCCTTCCTGGACGACCTTCCACAGCAGGGGGTATAGGTCTTCCACACCGCGCCCCGTTCGCCGCTCAAAGCGCAGGTAGAAGGCCATGTGGTTGATGCCGGCGCAGATATAATTGATGTCCTCGATGGGCACGCCAATGTCGCGCGCCAGTCTTTCGGCCGTACCCTGGACGCTGTGGCACAGGCCGACAGTGCGCACCGGCGTCGCCCGGCTGAGCGCCCAGCAGTTGATCGCCATCGGGTTGACGTAGTTCAAGAGGTAGGCGTCGGGGCAAACGGCCTCCATGTCGCGCGCCATGTCGAGCAGGACGGGAACCGTTCGCAACCCGCGCATGATGCCGCCGATGCCTAGTGTGTCGGCGATGGTCTGCCGCAGACCGTACTTCTTCGGCACCTCGAAGTCCACCACGGTTGACGGCTTGTAGCCGCCGATCTGGAACATGGTGATGACGTAGTCGGCCCCCTCTAGCGCCCGGCGGCGGTCGGTCGTCGCCTCGATCACCGGTTGCGCCTCCAGCGTCGTCGCGACTCGATGCGCCACCACTTCCGAGGTACGCAGGCGCGCCTCGTCAATGTCGTGCAGGGCGATTGTCGAACCGCTCAACTCGGGGAAACTGAGGATGTCGCCAAGCAGATTCTTAGCGAATACGGTGCTGCCCGCACCAATAAAGGCAATCTTGGGCATGTTGTTAACCTCCGTGCTGACCCTGTCCGAGATTATACCGGGGCTATTTCGCCGGAGTAGCCCGCGCGGGCAGATCGCGTAAAACAACCTATCTTCACATGAGCCGGTGTTTGAGAATACGTACCCATCCGCGGGCCTGTATTCCCGCCAGGACAAAGGCGGTCACGATGCCCGGGTACTTGTCGCTATAGAACTTGCGATAGAAGACCCGCATGGCCCGCACCGACTCACGGGCGACTTTGACCCGCGTCTCCTTCGGCGGCCGGGCGATTTCAGCCGACTCTTTCCGCAAGCCGGAACTGGCCCCCTTGTAATGCAACACCTCGACCAGAGGGTAGTAGATAATCTGCCGGCCTGCTTCGTGAATACGATAGCAGTAGTCGATATCTTCGCCGTAGAAGAAGTAAGTTTCGTCCCAACCGCCGAGTTGCCGATCCAGGGCTCGCGGCATCATCATGTACGATCCGGCGATGACGGGCACGGGGTGAATCTGGCTGAAATCCTCGTAGGCGCGGAAGTAACCGTTGAAGCGCGGACTGTGGGGAAAGAGCCGGCTGAGCAGGGTGAAGTGGCAGAAGGCGTTCCACGGCGTCGGAAAGCCGCGGTGGTTATCCGGGTCGCGCTCGCCTGTGGGGTAGACCAGACGCACCGTGAGCGCCCCGGTAGGCGGGTGCGCCCGCATGTAGGCCAGAGGCTCGATCAGGGCGCGCGCTGAAACCACCGTATCGGAGTTGAGAAACAGCAAGTACTCACCCTGGGCCGCGGCCGAGCCGAGGTTGTTGGCCGCCGAGTAACCACGGTTGTCCGGGCTGGCGATGAGGCGCGCCCGCGGGTGCTTCTGGCGCACCATGTCCATGCTGCCGTCGACCGAAGCGTTGTCGACGACGATAACCTCCATCCCGCCGGGCGGCGCGTCGGCGGCGTAGAGCGAGCGCAAGCAATCGTCGAGCAGTTGGCGCGTATTGTAGGAAACAACGATGACGGACAAATCCATGAAAGCAATTGTAGCGCAGTTTGCAGTTGTCAGTTGCCAGTCAGGCGGTGATCGTCGTTCATTCTTCCCTGGAACCCGGCCCCTTCCTGCTGTGGTCTGTCATCCGTGGTCGATGATCGGCCGTCAGGGTTCAGTTCGCCCCCCACTCGCCACCCTTCCCGCTTGTGCTAAACTTCACAGGGTCAGGCGCGGAAACGAGGCGAGCGCGTTTAGTGCGTTCGTAAGCCGGGCGCGCTATCCTGCCGGATGCTGCGCCGGCGGGCGGCGCGCATGACTATCAGGAAAGTAGGTAATGAACGGCAAAAAGAACAACGCGATCTACGTCGTCGGGCACGTGAACCCCGATACTGATTCCATTGCCTCGGCTATGGGCTACGCCTGGTTGCTGCAAGATCAAGGGCAGAACGCCATCGCCGCGCGCGCCGGGCATCTGAACCCGCAGACGACGTGGGTGCTGAACCACCTGGGCATCGAACTGCCCACGCTGCTGACCGACGCCTCGCCTCGCTTCGAGGCCATCTCCCACCGCCTCAACACGGCCGCGCCGGAACACGCGCTGCGCGAAGTCTGGTCCATCGCCAACCGCACCGGCGGCGTCGCACCAATCGTAGACGGCGAAGGCAAGCCCTTCGGCCTCGTGACGGTGATCAGCCTGTTCGACTTCCTCAGCCGCACCGTCGGCTCCCACCCGCGGCGCGAGGAGATGCGCATCGGCGAGCTGATGGACATGCCCGGCCGCGAGGCATGCGACAGCACCGTGCCCCAGTTTCAGGCTAATAGCCGTGTGCGCGACGCGCTGAACCGCATCATGCGCGAGGAGCGCAACGAGTTCTGGGTGGTGGACGAGACCGGCCGCTACGTCGGCATTTGCCGCCAGCGCGAGGCGCTCAACCCGCCGCGCATGCAGATCATCCTCGTCGACCACAACGAACCGGGGCAGGCCATCGGGTCGATCGACGAGGCCGACATTATCGAAATCGTCGATCACCACCGGCTCGGCAACCCGTCCACGCGCACGCCCATCCGTTTCACCGTCGACGTAGTCGGCAGCACCTCCACGCTCATCTCTGAGCGCATCAACGACGCCGGCCTGAGCGCGCCGCCGGAACTGGCCGGGTTGCTGCTGGCCGGGTTGCTCTCGGACACGCTCATTCTGACCTCGCCGACAACCACGCCGCGCGACCATGAGGCGGCCGAGCGCCTGTCGCGTTGGGCCTTCGTCGTCGGCTCGCCGCTGGCCGGGGAGACTGTCCAATCCTACGGGGAAAAGGTCATTTCCTCGGGTACCGGGCTGACAACGCGCAAGCCCGAAGAGGTCGTTAGCGCGGACTTCAAGCTATACGAGGCCGGTGGGCAGAGCTTTGGCGTGGCGCAGGTGGAAGTCACCTCGCTGGTCGAATTGGACGAGCACCTGGAGCAGTTGCGTGACGCGCTCATCAAGCTGCGCGACTCGAAGGGGCTGAACTTCGCCATGCTCATGGTCACCGACGTCGTGCGCGGCTCTAGCCGGCTGGTGTTGACCTCGGACGTGCCGGGGCTGGGCGGCCTGCCCTACGCCAAGCTGCCCGATGGCACGTTGCGCGCGCCGGGCGTCGTTTCGCGCAAGAAGCAACTCCTGCCGGCGCTGCTCAGCGCGCTGGAGTAGCGGAGCTGGCGGCCGATGCGAAGTCAGCCGCGGGCCGTGGTGGTTATGGGTGTGGCCGGCGCGGGCAAGACGACTATCGGCCGCCGGCTCGCCGCCGCCCTCGATTGGCCTTTCTATGACGCCGACGATTTTCACCCCGCGGCCAATGTTGCGCGTATGGCGGCGGGCATTCCCCTGACGGACGAGGAGAGGCAACCCTGGCTGACGGCCCTCAATCGCCTGCTAACCGAGCATCTAATCGGGGGCCGGTCGCTTGTTTTGGCCTGCTCGGCGCTGAAGGCGTCCTATCGCGACCAGTTGCGCGCCGGCCTGACGCCCCTGACCTTTATCTATCTGCGAGCGACCCGCGACGTACTGGACGAGCGTTTACAAGCCCGCCGCGGCCATTACATGCCCGCGACGCTGCTCGATAGCCAGCTCGCCGCGCTGGAAGAGCCGGCCGATGCGCTGGTGATTGACGCCGGCGCGCCGCCCGAAGCCATCGTCCGCGCCCTCATCCCCCGCTTGCAGTCGCTTGACGCCGCGCCGCCTGACACTGCTTCGCCAACCTAGCTCCCGGGCGAGCGAGCGCCCACGGCGCGCTTCTACGGCGTCATCTGCTTACCGTTGCGGTGGTATAATCTGCCTTCCAGCCCACGGAGCAGGTCATGGACTTCGTTTTCCTCGAATGTTGCGACAACGCTTGCCACTTGCGCTTCCCGGCCACACCCGCTGAAGCGCCGGCGTTGCGTTGCCCGCGCTGCCACGGCCCGTTACAGGCTGCGGCCGTATCCGTCAAGGGTGACTTCGCGCCGCCGCCGTCCGTAGCCAACCCGCCGCTAGCCGGTCTCCTGGATAATATCCGCAGCATCCACAACGTCGGCTCCATGTTCCGCTCGGCCGACGGCGCGGGCGCGGCCCATCTCCACCTTGCCGGCATCACCGCCACGCCGCATCATCCCCGGCTGGCCAAGGCTGCGCTCGGAGCCCATCAAACCGTGCCGTGGACGTATCAGGCTAACGGGATTGACGCGGCATTGGGGTTAAAAGCGGCCGGTTTCCGGTTGTGGGCATTGGAGCGCACCGGCGGCGAGCAACCGTCGCTGTTCGATCTGTTAGCGCCCGGCGCGCCGCTCGTCGTGGTCGTAGGCAACGAAAAGGCTGGCATTGATCCGGGCATTCTGGCGCTGTGCGACGCGGTGGTCAGCCTGCCGATGGCCGGAAACAAGTCATCGCTCAACGCCGCCGTGGCCTTTGGCATTGCGCTCTATCACCTGCGTTTTGGGGCGAAGAGGGAAATTGAAATCGATACGGATTCGAAGGGTCTCAAATCGGTGTAATCGGCGTAATCCGGGGTTTCTTCTCGGTTCAACTTAATCCGGGAGGTTGGCATGGCAATAATCGGACAGAGGGATGGGACGCCTCTGGGGACCATCTGGGCCGCGGCCACAAACACGGGGCTGGTCGCGGTCAGCCTGTGGGATGACGGCAACCGGTTCGCGGCCGACGTCGCCCGCCGGGCGGTTGAGACGTCGCCGCTAGAGGAGGCAGACGGCCAGGCCGCGCAATTCGTCGCCACCGCGCTGGCGGAACTGGACGAGTACCTGCGCGGCGCGCGGCGCGAATTCGACGTGCCGCTCGATTGGTCGGGCATGAAGCCCTTTCAACGCGCCGCGCTGGAACGCGTTTGCGCCGTTGGCTATGGCCGTACGGACACCTACCAGGGCATCGCCAACCAGCTCGGGCGACCCGGAGCGGTGCGCGCCGTGGGCCAGGCCAACGCCAACAACCCGATCCCGATCATCGTCCCCTGCCACCGCATCCTCGGTTCCGACGGCAAGCTCCATGGCTATGGCGCGCGGGGCGGTGTCGAAACCAAGGCGTGGCTGTTGCGGCTGGAAGGGAGTTGGTTGCTGTAGCGCAGGGGTAGACTGGACGGCAGCAATCGCCAAAAACCGGACAATACCTTGACAAACCGATGTGATGTGGTTAACATCCGGGCATCAACACGGTTTGCCCATCAGGGATGCCACAGGATAGCAGCATGAAAAAGGTCATCATCATCGGTACCGGCTTCGGCGGGTTGGGCGCGGCAGCGCGATTGGCCGCGCACGGCTATGACGTCGAAGTCTTCGAGAAACGCGATAAGCCGGGCGGCCGCGCCTATGCCTACGAAAACAATGGCTTCAAGTTTGACGGCGGCCCCACGGTCATCACCGCGCCCTTCATGTTCGACGATATCTTCGCCCTGGCCGGCCGGCGTCGCGAGGATTATGTCACCTTCACGCCGCTCAACCCCTTCTATCGCATTTTCAACGACGAAGGGCGCTGCTTCGACTACAACGACAACCACGACTTTATCCTGAGCGAGATCGACCGGTGGAATCCGGCTGACAAGGAAGGCTACACGCGCTTCATCGCCAGCACCAAAGCCATCTTCGAGAAGGGCTTTGGCCTCATCGACAAGCCGTTCCTGCACTTTGGCGACATGCTCAAGGTGGCGCCCGATCTCATCCGGCTTCAATCACACCGCTCGGTCTATGGTTACGTCAGCGATTTCATTCAGGACGACTTCCTGCGCCAGGTCTTCTCGTTCCACCCGCTGCTCATCGGCGGCAACCCGTTTGACACCACCAACATCTACGCGCTGATCCACTACCTGGAGCGCGAATGGGGCATTCACTACACGATGGGCGGAACAGGGGCCGTCGTTGACGGGCTGGTGCGGCTGACGGAGGAGCTGGGCGGCCGCTTCACCTACAACGCCGCGGTGGAAGAGATCATCGTCGAGGGCCGCCGGGCCACGGGCATCCGTCTCACCGACGGCACGGTTCACCGCGCCGACCATATCATTTCCAACGCCGACGTGGCCTTCACCTACCTGAACATGATTCCCGCAGCCAAACGCCGCCGCAATAGCGACGCCTGGGTGAAGCGCAAGCGCTATAGCATGTCGCTCTTCGTGATCTACTTTGGCACGAAGCGGCGCTACAATGACGGGCGGCTGGCGCACCACAACATCATCCTCGGCCCACGCTACAAGGGGCTCCTGGAGGACTGCTTCAAGAGGAAGGTGCTGGCCGAGGACTTCTCGCTCTATCTCCACATGCCGACGCTGACCGATCCGTCGATGGCTCCGCCCGGCCACGAGTCCTTCTACGTCCTGTCCCCGGTGCCTAATTTAGCCGGTGACGTGGATTGGAACGAGGCCACGCCGCTCTACCGCAATGCCATCATGCAGTTCCTGGAGGACAACTACCTACCTGAATTGCAGGAAAACCTGGTGGTTGAACATACTATCGACCCACTGCATTTTCAGGGGACGCTAAATAGCTACCTCGGCGCCGCCTTTTCAGTCGAGCCGACACTGCTGCAATCGGCCTGGTTCCGGCCGCACAACCGCTCGGAGGACTTCGACAATCTCTACTTCGTCGGCGCGGGCACCCACCCCGGGGCCGGAGTCCCCGGCGTGCTGGCCTCGGCCATCATTGCGCAGAATCTCATTCTGGCGGCCGACCATCGAACGCCGGCCGTTGACCGCGGGCTGCCGGCCACGGCGCTGGCCGGCGGAATGACGAATGGGACGCGGCCCTGATCGCCGCTGTTCATAGGTCGCCCATAGCCTCCGCCAGCCGCCGCACGCCCTCAACGATGTCGGCTTCGTCAAGGCCGCTGAAGCCGAGCAGGATTGAGGGCGGGGCGGGCTGCGCCAGGTGATAGGGGGCGCCGGGGTACACCCGCACACCCCGGGCGGCGGCGGCGCGCACGAGCCGCGCTTCAGCCACATCCGGTTCCAGAAACAGCATAACGTGCAATCCGGCGGATACGGTCGAAAAGTGGACGCGATCACCCAGGCGCGCTTGCAGCTCCCCGGTCAGCAGCGCCCGGCGCTGACCGTACACGTGGCGCAGGTGGCGCAGATGGCGCTCGAAGTGGCCCTCGGAAATAAAGTCAGCCACGGCGGCCTGGGTCAGGGTTGGCGCGCCGCGGTCGACGAGGTCCTTGGCGCGCACAAAGGGCGTTACCAACGTCCGGGGCAACACCAGGTAGCCGAGCCGCAGCGCTGGAAACAGTACTTTGGAAAACGTGCCCAGATAGACAACGCGGCCGTCGTCGTCGAGCCCCTGCAGGGCGGCCAATGAATGCCCCTCGTAGCGCAGGTCGCCGTCGTAGTCGTCCTCGATGACCACCGCCCCGCGCTCACGCGCCCAAGTCAGAAGCGCCATCCGGCGAGCCAGAGGCATCGTACCGCCGCGCGGGAACTGGTGCGAAGGGGTGACGAACGCCAGCCGCGCCCGGGAGTCCGGCGGGATGCGATCAACCGGCAAGCCACCGTCATCCACCGGCAGGGCGACCAGCCGCGCTCCGTGGAGCCGGAACAGGGTAAACGCATCCCGGTAGCCAGGCGTTTCGACCACGACCTCGCCCCCGGGAGGCAGCAGCAGCCGGGCCAGAATATCTAGCGCCTGTTGCGCGCCGCTAACAATGGCAACCTGGTCAGACGTGCAGCGCACGCCGCGGACGCGGCCGAGGTAGTCGGCGATCGTCTGGCGCAACGGCAAGAAGCCGGCCGGCGAACCGTAGCGCGAGAGCATGGCGTCATCCGTTGACAGGTAGCGCGCCAGCAGGCGCCGCCAAACGTCGTAAGGGAAAAGCTCGGCAAAGACGCGGCCAAAGCCGAAATCGATCTCCAATCGGGCATTCTCGGCCGCGCGTCCCACTTGTCCCACCTCTACCGCCCGCCGTCCCCAGTCGGTCAGCATCGGGCGATAGCTGACCGGCGCGACCGGTGCGCTAACCGGCTCTGGCAGGTCAGGAGCGACAAATGTGCCCGCGCCAACGCGCCCCGTGAGAAACCCTTCGGCCTCGAGTTGGCGGACGGCCTGCAGCACCGTCACCCGAGCCACGCCCGCGCTGCGAGCCAGGTCGCGACTGGGCGGTAGCCGGCCGCCCGGTGGCAGCCGGCCCTCGAGAATGGCGGCGCGCAACTGGCGGTAGATTTGCCGGTAAGCGGGTTCCGGGTCATCGCGGTCGATAGTCAAGACGATGGTCACCGTTTGCTCCCTCGTGGAACCGGCCTCGGCCGCGCGCCGGGGCCTATTGTCGCTTTCCAACGGCCGGGCCTTGTGAAGATGCGCTTTCCTACCAATACCGGTATGATAGCGGCCAAACGTATGCCCTACCGCAGCACGGACAAAACCCGCCAGAAAAAGGATGCCAAGCGCACGGCCATGATGCAGGCCGCGGTGCGGGTCTTCGCCCAGAAAGGATACCACGCCGCGACCGTGCGCGACATTGTGACTGAGGCCGAAGTCGCAGTTGGCACGTTCTACTTCTACTTCCCGGACAAGGAAACGCTTTTTGTCCACCTCTTCGAGGAGACGGCCGCCTTCCTGCTCCAGGCCATCGACCAGGCGCTCAACACGCGAACCACCTTCCCGGCTCAACTGGAGGCGGCGGTGCAAGCTTATGTCAATGTGGCCTTCTACGAGCCAGCGGTGGTGCAACTGCTCCTGGTTGGCGGCATGGGCTCTGTGCCCTCGCTGGCCGAGCGGCGCGTGGAATACCGCGAAAAGCTGGTGCGGACGTGGCAACGGCCGCTAAATGCCGCCCTTGAACAGCGGCGAGTGTCGCCGCAGAATACCCGCCGCACGGCCGAAGCCTTTGCCGGAGCTTTCGACGAGATCGTCTACAATCTCCTTGCTTCCCCCCAGGCGGAACTGGAGCGCGCCGCCGCCGTGCGCGAAATGGTTGAACTCGGCCTCCGCGCCGCGGGGTACCTCTTCCTGCCGGAGTAACAGCGCGGCTGTTCTTAAACAGCCACCACCGACAGGCGGGAGCCTGTCGGCGTCTTTTCAACGTCGATGCGAGCGGGGAACTTGTCGCGCAACTCGTCGATGTGGGTGATGACCAGGATGCAGTCAAACTCCGGCTGCACCTCGTTGATAGCCTCCACCAATCGCTGGCGACCCTCCGGGTCCTGGCTGCCAAACCCCTCGTCGATGACCAGCATCCTCAGACGCGCCCCGGCCCGCCGCGCCAGAACTTGCGACAACGCCAGGCGGATGGCGAAGTTCACGCGAAACTTCTCGCCGCCGCTATAATTTTCGTAAGGCCGCTCGCCGGTGCTATCGGAAATCTTGATGTCGAGCGTCTCAGCCTGGTTGCCGGTGGTTTTCCGTTCCTTCTGCGTCTCGAACCGAACGCGCATCTCGCCACCGGAAAGACGATGAAGCAACTCATTGGCATGGTCTTCGATCTCGGGCAGGGCCGTCTCGATTAGCAGCGCCTGGACGCCATTGCGGCCGCACGCCTCTTCCAGCTGCCGTAGCCGCCCGGCGCGGCCGGCAAGGCGCTGGCGGTCGTCTTTCAGCTGATCGCGCTGGCGGCGCTGGTCGTCCAGCACCTCCACGCGCTGCCGCGCGGTGCCCGCCGCGCGAATGGCGGTCGTTTGCTCCACCCTTAGCCGCTCCATCTCGCCCTCCGCGCCGCGCAGGTCGCCGGCCCCGGATTGCAATTCCTCCAGCTGCGCGGCCAACTGCTCGCTCTGCCCGCGCAGGTCGGCCACACGCGTCGCCGCCGATGCGCCGCGCTGTTCCAGTTCAGTGAGGCCGTCGACCAGAGGCTTCACAGCCGCCTCGGCCTCGCGCAACCGGGCGCGGTCGTCCGGCGCAGCGACCAGGGCGCCGCGCCGCGCCCGTGCGGCGGCGTGGGCGGACTCATCGTAATCCACAGCGGCCAACCGCGCCGCAACGGCCGCCAACGCGGCGCGATCGTCGGGCGCGAAATCTTCCTCGGCCAGCGTGCGTTGCGTTTCCTCCAATTGAGGCCGGCCCGTGCTCTCCCACTGGCCGGCTACCCGATCCAGCTCCTCGCAGCGGGCTTCAAGGCGCGTAATTTCACCCGCCAGGCGCTGCTGCTCGCGCGTGACCTGTTTGGCTTGCTCGCCGGCCGTCTTCAGCGACTCGACTTGCATCTGGAGGGTCAGGAGATCGTCGTCGGCGGCCAGTTGTGACTCTAGCGACTCCAGACGGGATTGCGCGTCGCCCCCTTCCCAATCAGCAATGGATGACCCGATATAGGCCAGTTGTGATTCGTAATGGGCCACGGCCTTCTGCTGGGTTTCGCGCTCGCGCTGCAATTGCTTCTCACGCTGGACGGCTCGACCCAGGCTTTCTGCTTCAACCGCCAGGGCGCGGCTTTGCGCCTGCGTCTCTCGATAGCGGGCTAATTGCGCTTCTCGTTCGCCGCGCAGTTCCTCGAGCGCGTTCTGGCGGTGTTCAGGCGTCAGTTCCTGGCCGCAGAGCGGGCATTCCTGACCTTCCTCGGCTTCGAGCTGGGCGATTCGCGCATTGCGGCGTTGGCCTTGCTCCACCAACGCTTTGCGCTCCGCCTCCAATGCGGCTTCCTCCTGCTGCAACACGCCGATGCGCAGCTTTTGCTCGGCCAGCGCCTCAAGCGCGGCCGTAGCCTCCGCCAGCAGCCCCTGCGCGGCCTCATGGCTGGCGGCGATCATCTCCCGTTCCTGACGGGCATTGGCCACAGTCGCGGCTCGCGCCGCCAACTGCTCTCGCTCCTGTGCCCACAGCCGGCGGTCGGCATCCAGGCGTTGCAGCCGGTCGCGGGCTTGCTGCCACGTCTCGGCCCGCGCCGCAAGTTCCGCCGCGCTCGCGGCGACACGCTCCATCTCCTCGCGCCTGGCTACCAGTTGGGCGGCAACCGTCACGCCGGCCGCGCGAGCTTCCTCTGCCTGGCGCGCCTGGCTCTCCAGCTCTTGCTGCCGCTGTTCAAGACGCGAGCGGGCGCTGGCAATGGCCATCTCCAGCGGGTGCATTTCTTTCTGGATAGCCGCGTATGCTTCCGCCTTTTCCTGCCAGCCGGTCAGGGCCGCGTCGGCCGCCTGCCAATCGGCGAAGGCCGCTTCGATGGCGACACGTCGATCAAGAATTGCCTGATAGCCTTCCAATTCGGCGCGCCGCTTTGCCGCCGTTCGCTCCATCTGCTGAAGTTCCAGCCGGGCTTGTTCCAGATCTGCTGTGGCCCGGCCCACCAACTGGCGCTGCTGTTCGATTAGCGCCTGATTGCGCCGCAACAACGCTACCAGCTGGTCTTGCTTGAGCAGCGCATCGGCCACCTCTTGCTCGCGCGCCGCGGCCACCTCCAGCGCCCGCCGGCGCTCCGGTTCCTCGGCTAGTTCGGCGTCTATGTCGGCAATCTGGCGGTCGAGGAGCACGACTTCGCTCTCGGCGGCCTTGCGCGCATCCGTAGCGCGGGCCTTGCGCTCATCCCACACGCTGACACCCAGGATTTCGGCCAGAATTTCCTTGCGGCGGTTGGGCGTCTTGGTGGTGAACTCATCCGCCTGCCCCTGGAGCAGGAAGCTGGCGTTTGTGAAGATGTCATAGTCCATCCGCAGCAGGTCGCGAATGGCTTTCTCCGTCTCGCGCACCTTGGACTCGGTCAGCGGCCGCCAGCGCACCTCGCCCGCGTCGTCCTGGCCGCCCAGGTGCAGTTCTAGTTCGGTCGTCTTGCCCAGGGCCTTGCGCCGCATCACGCGGTACAGCGAGCCTTCCAGTTCGAAGACAAAGGCCACCTCGGCCGCCCGCCCGTTGCCGGCAGCAATGCGGTTTACGACGTCATCATCGCCACTGCGGCTCTTGCCGAACAGAGCCCAGGTCACGGCGTCGAGCAGGCTCGACTTCCCCGCCCCGTTCAGTCCGGAGATGCAGGCTAGATGGATTCCGCGCAGGTCAAGTTCCGCCGTATCGCGGTAGGAGAGAAAGTTGGTCAGGGTAAGAGAATGGGGAATCATGACCGGTATGAGCGGCGGCTCTAGGCGCCTTCGATGCCGTCCGCCCCAAACAGCCGGACCTCGCGCGCCAATTCGATGAGGGCGTCGATGTCGGCGTCGGTCTGGTCCTTGGTGCGCCAATAGAGTCTGAGCAGGTCTTCAGGGGTCAACGTCTCGACGGCCACGCCCGACGGCAGGCGGCTGCGGTTAGAGCCGAGGCGGTGCTTCAGGATGCGCAGGTCGAAGGCGTCGGCGAAGTGGTCACGAATGGGTTTCTCGTCCAGCAGCGCCTCGTGCTCCTGGGCAAACTCCACCTGCACCCGGCAGATGGCCCCGGCCACCCGCTCCGGCGGCGGCAGCCGGCCCATGACCTCGTCCATGAACGTCTCCGGCGCTTCAACCCGGACGGCTATGTCGATGAATGGCCGCGTCTTGAGCGGCACAAAGCGCCATTCGGCCCGGCCGCGCTCAATTTCGGCCAGGACGTACCCCTTGCGCTCACCCGCCTCACCGAAGTCGATGCGCTCGATGGAGCCGGGGTAGACCACCGGCGGCCGCTCGTTGAGCGCCTGGTGTTTGTGGATGTGGCCGAGGGCAACATAGTCAAAGCGCGGGTCACTGACCAGACCCGGGCTAAGTGTCAGTTCGTGCCCGAGCATGATCTGGCGTTCGCTGCCCACGCGCGCCCCCTGCACGCTGGCGTGGGCCGTCAAAATGAGGGGCAACGACGGGTCAACCTCCGTGGCCAGCGCCTCTCCCAACGCCTCGGTAACCCGGTCCAGAATAGCGGCGTAGATGTCATCGAGCGTCTTGCCGCTCATATCGTGGCGCGCCAGGAAACGGCTGCGTGTCACCCACGGCAAAGCCAGCACCTGCACCGGAAGGCCAAGCTCCGCCGGCGTCCATAGCTTGAAGGTGTCGGCCACGTGGATATGGGGCACCGACAGCGTGGCGAACTCCTGCAAGGTATGGGCGCGGTTCTCGGCCGGGGCAATGTCATGGTTGCCGACGAGCAGTACCGTGGGGATGCCCGCTCGCGACAGGCGCATCATGCGCTGGCCCCACGCGCGCTGAAAGGTCGGCTGCGGGTTGCGGTCCTTATAGGCGTCACCGGCGAAGATGACCAGGTCAACCCGCTCGTCGATGGCGGCGTCGATGATCTGATCGAGCGCGTTCAGGTAATCGACAACGCGCTGCGGCAACCCGCTGTCCGCGTCGTGGCGGCCGAAGTTAGCGATGTCGATGTGGGCATCGGCAAAGTGCAAAAGGCGAATCATCTAGGGATTTCCGGGGTAGACGATCAGACTGTAGAAGTCGCTCGGATCGGGCAGGTCTTTGGGATACAGGCGCTCGACCACGACGTAGTAGCGTCCCGGTTGCAGCGTCAGCGAGACAACCTTCTCGCCGCCATAGAGGGCCGTGTTGCCCTGGCCCACGAGGGTTTTGTAGGCATCATAGACCGAGATGTTGAAGTTGCTGTCGGCTGGGATATTGCCCAGCCGGACGGTGACGCGGCCGAAGCTCGTCCACTCGAAGAGGTAGGGGTTGTAAAACTGATTCGAGCCCACGAAGTTGCCGCGCACGGGGTACTGCAACGGCAACGGAACCGCATAGCCGAGCAAATTGTCTCCACCCAGCACGCTGGCGAACGGCAGCAGCACCTGATGGGCCAGGGGCAGATCGCCCAGGGCCATCGTCATGCGCTCGACGGCCGAGATGACGCGCTGCTCGCGCGGCGTGTTGCCGCCGAAGATATAGAGCGTGTCGCCCCAGAACGCGCCGCGCGGCCATTCGCGGGCCGGGCTGTTCGGCCGTCCGCCCAGACTGAACTCGCCGCCCAGAACCCGCCAAGTATTGCTCAGCGGGTCGTAGACCTCCGTCTCGGGCACGCCGCCGCTGGCGTCCATCCCACCGAAGATGTACCAGCTGCCGTCGGGACCGATGGCGCTGCCCGCGTTATAGCGCGGAAAGTTAAGCGGCCCGGTCGGCTGCCAGCCCACGCCCGCGGCCGGGTTGTAGCACTCGCCGTCGCTCAGCAGGACGATGATCGGCTCGCCCGCATCGTCTTCGCCCGAAGACAATCCCCCGGCGACGCACAGGCCGCGATTGCCCTTGGCGACCCAGGCCGCCGTATGGGCGTAGCGCGCCGTGGTCATCGGCCGGAACGCTTCCCACTGGTCGATGCTGGGGGTATAGCGAAAGGTGTTATTTAGCACGACCGCGTCGGGGTCCAGCGCCGGGTAACTGGCCAGGCCGCCGGTCAGGAAGTAAGACGTCTCGCCCGGCCCAGACGCCGCCGCCGCCCAGGCGAACATCTTACCGTTGGGCAGCAAGGCCGTCGGGATCGTCGCGGCGCGGTCCCAGAAGTTGGTCGTGATGTCGTAAACCAGGTGAATGTTGACGTAGTTAGTCGTATTGCCGTTAAAGCCGCCCGGCACATAGATGCGCTTGCCTAATCGCGCTGCCGTGGTGTTCGAAAGGCTGGAACCGGGCACGTCAGCCATTTCCGTCCAGCGATCGAGAACGACGTTGTAAAGCAACAGCTTATTCGTGATGACCGGCACGCCCTGTACCCGCGTCTGCCCGCCAATGATGTACATGTCGACGCCGTCGTTAACGAAAGCATGACGGGTGACGCCGCCGAAGGGCAGGTTACTGATTTGATACCAGCGCCCGCCCCCTTCGGGCATGACCGCCGACAACAGCAAGGTGGCCGCGGCGGGCGTGCCCGGTTTGTAGTCGGCCACCTCGATATAGTACGTGCGGCCGCGCACGACGCGGAACGTCACTTTTGACTGGAAGCCAATCGTGTCATCGCTACAGGCGATCGGCCGTAGCGCGTCGCACGTGCCGTCGAACACAGCCAGAACCGTGTCATAGTCCGTGCCCTCGGTCGTCACCGTCACCAGCCCGGTATCACCGGCCGTCAGCGCATGCCAGGCGGTACGATAGCCGGTCGGGCTGGTAGGGGTGCTGAACATGCATGACAGGGACGGATCCGTCGCCTCCTCGGTGTAGAGATTGGTGAGGGTGCCGCTTCCGTCGGCCGTCTTGGAAAAGGACAGTTCGAGCGGGCTGGCCGCGGCGCAAGTGTCGGCCGCTGGCGCAGCCAGGGGCGAGACGGGTTCAAGGTCGGTAACAACGATTTCGTCGCCGATCCAAACCGAAGGGGGCTCATCGATAAGAAGGGGCGCAGGCGGCCGGGGAGTGGGTTGACTATCCGCCCACGCTCCGGCGACCAGAACCAGAAGGGCAGTGGCGACCAGAATGGGAACTAGCAAGCGGCGCATATGGTCGCCTATGATAGCAACCCCGGCCCGAAAAGGCACACCGACCTGCGCCTGGGCCGCTTGCTCTGTGCGCCTGGCGTTACAAATATATCTACGGTATTTTGACGCGGGCGCGGGCTACTATTTATGATGAGAGTAGATGAGCGTAACACCTATTACCGACTACCTGTCGATCTCCGCCTGGCCGACGCCGGAAGACATCGACTACATGAAGGCGCTGGGCGTGCGCCTGGTGATCAGCATGACCAATCGCGTGCCGCCGCCGCAATTGGGGGAACCGCCATTTGTGCTGCTGCACCTGCCCACCAACGACTCCCCCTTCCGGCCGATTCCCATCCCAAAGTTGTGCGCCGGCGTGACCGCGGCGCTGCCGGTCATCGACGAGGGCCATAGTGTGACCGTACACTGCAGCCGCGGCCGGCATCGCAGCGTGGCCATGGCCTGCGCCATCCTGATTGGCAAGGGCTGCAACGCCCGCGAGGCGATGCAACTCGTCAAGAACCGCCGCCGCGAGGCCGACCCCAACATCTGGTACATCCGCCGCCGCATCCTTCGCTTCGCGGAAGAATGGCCGGGCGCGTGCGAACCGTAGAGCAGAGTCTACAGAGTGGGACCTTTGTCCATCCGAGTCATGTGCTGATTTTTCCACTTTCTGGCGCCTATGACAGCAACCTATAAGAACGTACAGGTGATCGTCAATCCCGCCTCCGGTGGCAACGAGCCGATCCTGAACACCATCAACGATGTATTTGGCCGGCACGGAATCCGTTGGGACGCGCGCGTGACGCACGAGGCAGGGGATGCGGCCGAACTGGCCCGGCAAGCGGCGGACGCGGGTTGCGACCTGGTGGTGAGCTACGGCGGCGACGGGACGCTGATGGAGGTTGTCAATGGCCTGATGGGCACGGGAACGCGCGTCGGTATCCTGCCTGGGGGCACGGGGAATGCTGTGGCCGCCGAACTTGGCATTCCACCAAACCTTGCAGATGCGTTAAACATCATTGCAACGAGTGAGCGGTGCCGGCATCTCGATGTAGGCAAGATCGACGAGCGGTACTTTCTGCTGCGCGCCTTTAGCGGCATCTCAGAGGAGTACGTTGCCAGCCGCAGCCTAAAGGACCGCCTTGGCCCGCTGGCCTATCCGGTCTCCGCGCTCCGCTTCTTGAAGGAAAACACCCCAACCCGCTACATCATCACGGTAGACGGCGAAAGGGTTGAGGTCGAAGCGCTAATGTGTTATGTCAATAACATCGCCTACTCCAGCGCGCCTCGCCTCCAGGACTGGGTTGAAAAAGTCTTTCTGGACGTGCGCGTCCACGGGGATGCAACGCCGCCAGAGGAGCAAGCGCTTCACCTTATCGACCCGTCCGACGGCTTGCTCGACGTCGTCTTGCTGACCCAAAATCCGTTCAGCCTGCGCGCCCTGCGCAGCGTGATCGTCGGCGATGGAGACGAACAGGCAACGGTTCACCTGTTTCAGGGCAAGCGCGTCGAACTTGTTGCCGACCCACCCCAGCCGTTGTGGATTGACGGCGAGGAATGCGGCC
>CAZSOD010000006.1:0-1202 GCA_964608255.1 uncultured Ardenticatenaceae bacterium | reverse complement strand
GGAAAGCGCCCCGATAGACTACGCCTTCCGCAGCGCCAGCGCGACCTTGGCATCGCCAACCTCGACCTGCTGTTGGAAGCGATTGCCATCCAGCCCGCCCGGAACGAGACGTACGGCCAGCGTTTCCTGGCTGATGAAGTCCGCGAAGTTGACCAGCGCCGCGGCTACGTCGCCTTCGGCCTCGTACGCCAGCTCGATGCGGTCGGAGATGTCCAGCCCGGCGTCCTTACGCATGATGTTGATGGCTCGCACCAGGTCGCGCGCATAGCCTTCCTGCACCAGTTCCGGCGTCAGATGCGGATCGACGGCCACCGTCACCCCGTTGCCGCTGGCGACGGCCAGCCCGCCGCGCGACTCCGTCTGCACCAGCACGTCGTCGCCGCTCAGGCTCACCGTCTGGCCGTTCACCTGAAGGTCAACTGGTTGACCGGCCTGGAGCGTCACGGCCGCCGCGGCCGGATCAAGCGCCGCCAGCGCCCCACGCACGGCCGGGAACAGCGGCCCCAGCTTCGGCCCCAGCGTCCGGTTGTTGGGCAGCAGCTTATAGCTGACCAGTTCGCCCACTTCGGAGACGATCTCGATCCCCTTGACGTTGATCTCCTCGGCCAGCACGCCGGCCAGTTCTTCCAGGTCAGTCCGCTGCTGCGCCGAGCCAACGAAAACCTTGGCCCGCGCCAGCGGTTGGCGCAGCTTAACGTCAGCCGAGCCGCGCGCCGAGCGGCCGAGCGCCGCGGCGTCAATAACCAGGCGCATCTTGTCCAGCAGCCGGTGATCGAGCGCCGCCGCGTCCGCCTGCGGGTAGAACGTGTGGTGAACGCTGGCCGGCGCGTGCGGGTTAACGCCGCGGACGAGATTCTGGTACATGGCCTCGGCCGTAAACGGGATAAACGGGGCCAGCAGCTTCACATACTCAACCATGACGTGGTAGAGCGTGGCGTAGGCGGCCGCCTTGTCGGCATCGGCTTCGCTCTTCCAGAATCGGCGGCGCGACCGGCGAACGTACCAGTTTGACAGGTCGTCGAGCAGCAACTCCAACGACTGAACCGCCCGCTCAGAATCCCATACGTCTAGCGCCGCGCGCACGTCGGCTGTCGTTTCGTGCAGCCGCTCGACGATCCACCGGTCGAGTTGGGCGTTGCCGGACGAGGTTCCAGGTTCCAGGTTCCAGGTTCCAGGGGAAGCAGTCTCTTCCCTGGCCCCTG
>CAZSOD010000005.1:0-84023 GCA_964608255.1 uncultured Ardenticatenaceae bacterium | reverse complement strand
GCTCCTCAGGTTGGACTCGAACCAACAACATTGCGGTTAACAGCCGCACGCTCTGCCATTGAGCTACTGAGGAACGTCGAACGATGATTATAGCCGGCTCTCGACTCATGTCAAGTTTCGAGGCGCGTTTTTCATGGCAATGTCGTTCACCCGCGGGCGGCAGAATGATAGGCCGGTGGCCCTGGTGAAGCCGCTTTGTTTGGCCAGAAACCGTCCACCTAGTCGCGTTCACCGGCAGCACTTGCATCATCAGCACGCCACGCTTGCCCGGGCGACCCCCCTCCCGGACGAGCGCGTTTCTTCGACAAAACCCGCAAACGGTGTTAATAATCCTGACGCAAAGAGGTATCTATGGCTATTGCAATTATTGTCCACGGCGGCGCGGGCGGCTGGGACGTACCGGCTGAGCAACGGCTGGAAGCCCAGCGCGCGTGTGAAGAGGCAACCGCCGCCGGGCGGGCCATCCTGGCCCGGGGCGGCACAGCATTGGACGCCGTCGAAGCGGCTGTCATCATCCTCGAAGACTGTCCGGTCCTCGACGCGGGGCGCGGTAGTTACCCGAACGCGGCGGGCGCCGTCGAGATGGACGCGCTGATCATGGATGGGCGCGATCTTAAGCTGGGCGCGATTGCGGCAATCCAGCGCGTGCGCCACCCGATCAGCCTGGCGCGCCAGGTCATGATCCGCAGCGGCCACCACTTCCTCGTCGCCGAGGGGGCCGAGGCGTTCGCTGAAAGCATTCGGTTTCCCCGCTGCGACGTGCGGGAGTTGCTTGTGGCTGGCGATGAGGAGTCGCCTCGATTCCTGCGCGCCGAACCGTCAGCAGCGCTGGGTGACACCGTCGGCGCAGTGGCCCTTGACCGTGGCGGCAATATAGCCGCGGCTACCTCCACCGGCGGTACGGCCAATAAGCGGCCGGGGCGCGTGGGCGACAGCCCGCTCGTCGGTTGCGGCGCTTATGCCGACAACTGGGCAGCTGGCGCCAGCGCCACGGGCTATGGCGAAGCGTTAATGCGGGTCGTCATCAGCAAACGTGTGTGTGATTTTGTCAGCATGGGGCTCTCGGCCGCGGCAGCGTGCCAGGCAGCCATTCGCTTGCTGGAAGAACGAACCGACGGCACGGGCGGACTGATCGCGGTCGATGCCCGCGGCCGGGTCGGCTGGGCCTTCAACACCGCCGCCATGCCCCACGCCTTCGCCATCGACGACGAACCGATTGTTAGCGGCGGCTAGCGTCTTCACCAATCGACGCCGCGCGCTGGCTTAAGGCGGCGAACCACAACCGGCAATTTCACAAGGAGGAACGACATGAGTAGCACCCCTGTAGACAGCCCGTTCTCTGCCATCTTGCGCGGCGACGAACCGGGGGCGGTAATTGCCCGCGACGATGACCGGCGCTTCGCGATCATCGCCAGCCTGGAACCCGAGGCAGCTGTTCACTGGCTGGCAGTGCCCTTCGAAGCGGGTCAAAGCACTGAGGAAATGGAACAAAACGAGCGCGAGCGCTTCCTTCAGCTGGTTGACTATGCGATAAGCGAGACGAGGGGGCGCGTGGACGACCACCCCGATCTGCATAAGGGCTTCACGATCAAGTTCCACATTGGGGGGTACGAGACTGTTCCGCATGCGAAGCTCCATATCCTATCCGTCGAGTAAACCGTCCGGCGTCTGACGCGCTGGCGGCCCATTTGACTGGCTGCCACAAACTATCTCCTGTGACGACAAGGTCAGGCCTCTAGCCCAGGCGCGGCGGGAACGCCCGCACGAAAGCGGTCAAGACGTAGCCACCCTTCCCTTTTGGATCTCCACCATGTTCCCTGACTTGATCTGCTGCCGGCGTCGCTTCTGGCGATCCAACCTGCCTCTGGAGTTGGAACGATGAAAATCCATGCGGCCGTTCTCTACGCGCCAGGCATTCCCTTTGCCATCGAGACGCTCGATCTGGCGCCGCCGCAAGCGGGCGAGGTCCTGGTGCGCGTGGCCGCAGCCGGAGTTTGCCACAGTGACTGGCACTTGATGACCGGCGCGACCCAACACGCCACTCCCGTTGTGCCCGGCCACGAGGGCGCGGGCGTGGTTGTGGCCGTTGGCCCGGGGGTGACTCGCGTCCGCGCGGGCGACCACGTGGCGCTGAACTGGGCGCCTAATTGCGGCGCGTGCTTCTACTGCCTGCATGAGCGGCCCAGCCTGTGCGATACCTATATTGGCCCCATCTGGGCGGGAACGATGATGGACGGCACAACCCGTTTATCGAAGGACGGTGCGCCGGTCTATGCCTTCAGCGCGCTGGCGTGCTTCGCCGACCACACTGTCGTACCCCAGGAGTGCTGCGTGCCGTTGAGCAAGGACATTCCACTCAGTGTCGCCGCGCTCATCGGCTGCGCTGTCACGACCGGCGTGGGGGCTGCGCTCAATACGGCGCGAGTCAAACCCGGCAGCAGGGTCGCCGTTTATGGCGCGGGTGGGGTTGGGTTGAGCGTCATCATGGGCGCGCAACTGGCCGGGGCTGGCCGCATCATCGCGGTTGATACCCACGAGGCCAAGGGCGACATCGCCCGGGCGTTTGGCGCGACGGACGTGCTGATGGCGGGCCCGGACACCGTCAGCGCGATTCGAGAAATGACCGGAGGTCGCGGCGCGGATTACGTGTTCGAAGCCATCGGATTGCCTCAGGTGCAGGAAGAGTGTCTGGCGGCCACGCGGCCCGGCGGGATGGTCGTACTGGCCGGCATTTCGCCCGTGGGCAGCGCAACCAACCTACCCGGCGCGATCATCACTCGCCAGGAGAAAACCGTCACCGGCTCCTATTACGGCAGCGCCAACCCGGCCCGCGACTTCCCACTCTACGCCGACCTGTATCGCCGCGGCCGGCTTGACCTCGACCGGCTGATCTCGCGCGTTTATCGACTGGAGCAAATCAATGAAGCGTATGCCGATATGCTTGGCGGGGAGCTTGCCCGCGGCCTGATCACATTCTAGCGCGTCCTCGCACCGACTTGATGGCGATTGGAATGGAAACGAATCCGTTCCAGCGAACGAAGGGAGCATTGTCGCATTGACCCGCGAGTACCGGCTCCGCGCGGCGACCGCCGCGGACTTCGACTTCGTCTTTGCCTTACACCGCGCTGCAATGCGCGAATACATCGAGCCCATCTGGGGCTGGCACGAGGATTGGCAAGAGGAGTACCAGCGCCGTAAGTACGCGCCAGAACGTTATCAGATCATCGTGGTCGAAGGGCACGACGCGGGAGTTTTGGTTGTGGAATCGCGCGCCGACGAACTGTACCTGGGTCTGATTGAACTGCGACCGGAGGACCAAAGTCAAGGCATTGGGACACGAATCGTCGAGAGGCTGGAGCGCGCCGCGAGCGAACGCGGCGTTCCTCTCACGCTGCACGTGCTGAAAACCAACATTGCCGCAAGGCGCTTATACGAACGACTAGGTTTCGAAATCATTGAGGAAGAGGAAGTCCGTTACCGCATGGGCTGCGCGCCCACAAAGGCAGGCAAACCGCATCAGCGCGCTATCGATCCGCACCACCGTGCGCCCACACAGGAGGAACAATGAACACCCGATTTCGCTACTTGATCATTTACGGCGTGCTGGCCGCGCTGGCCTCAATGGCTATCTACCTGGCTTTGCAATTTACAACCAGTTGGGCGTGGTACTGGTGTCAGGTAGTTTCCATGAGCATCACTGCGTTCGGCTTCTACGCGTTTGACAAGGGGTTGGCTAAGGCCAGCATCAAGCGCGTGCCCGAGACATTGCTACACTTGCTGTCGCTTCTGGGAGGGTTTGCCGGCGCGCTGCTGGGCATGCTGGTCTTTCGTCACAAGATCAACGCGCGCGCCCATCCCTTATTTCTGCCGATTATCCTGCTCAGCGCCGGACTGTGGGCCTTTCTGATTTACCGGCTCATTAGCCGAGCCTAGAGTGTGCCGCAAAAAGCCGCGCGCGATACGGCCGACCTGCACGGTTGGCGTATCGCGCGCGGCGTTAGCTTGCGAAGCAAGGCCGGCCTAACGGGTATTCGGCAGCGTGCTCAGATGGTGCCAACGCTCCATCGCGCCACTGCGGAAGAGCGCCGGGTCAAAATCGGCCAAAACTTCCCAGCCCTCAACGCTCGCCAGCTCCCGCTCCTCATCGGTCAATTGGATTGCCAGTTCGCGATTGTCGGTATGCATCACGAGGGTCAGCAGATCGCTGCCATCGTCTACAATCTCGCGAATACACTGGCGGTCGCTGCCTTCGGGATAGCGGATGAACGCCGCCGAGCAGCGCTGGCAGAATGGCAAGCTGGCATCACACAGATCACGATCGATTACAACTCGCATGATTCCACTCCTTGTCCCATATGGACTTGCGCCGCCGGTCGCGTCTTGCTCACGCGGCCAGACTGTCCATTGTCAACAATAGCACAACGACTCCCCGGCAATAGTGACAAATGTCAGGTTTTGACATACGATTTGTCATGATCCTCTGGGGCCATCCCCGTCTAAGGTAGAAACATGCCCACCTATTTCGTCACCATCGCGGGCAACATCGGCGTCGGCAAGTCCACGCTTGTGTCACTGCTCTCGCGCAAGCTCGGTTGGGAACCGGTACTAGAAGCCGTTACCGAGAACCCCTATCTGGCCGACTTCTATCGCGATATGAACCGCTGGAGTTTCCACTCGCAGGTGTTCTTCCTGGTGCGACGCCTCCAGCAACACCACGATCTACTCCAGCAACCCAACTCGGTCTTGCAGGACCGCAGCGTTTATGAGGATGCCGAGATATTCGCTCGCAACCTGTACCGGCAAGGCCACTTGAGCGATCGGGACTGGGGAGCATATTTCGAGCTATACCAGACCCTGACCCATCTGCTACAGCCGCCGGACCTGGTCATCTACCTGCGAGCCTCGGTGCCCACCCTGCGACGCCGCATCACTGGCCGCGGACGCGAATACGAGCGCAATATTGCGGACACCTACCTTTCCGACCTGAACCATCTGTACGATGAGTGGGCGGCCAGCTTTACCCTGAGCCCTGTTCTAACAGTCGATACCGATAATCTAGACTACGTGCAGTATGACGAGCACTTGGAGCAGATCTGGCAGCGAATCTCCGACCGGTTGCACGGCCGTGAGTACCTCGCGCTCCAGTAGCGGGCCGCGCGATGTTTCGCAGACCATGTGTAGCGCGATCCGGTGGATCGCGCCCGACGCAGCCTTGAGCTGCGAACAAGGAGTATTCCAATGAGCGTCTACAAAGTGATTGAATTGGTGGGGACGAGTAAGGTTTCGTGGGAAGAGGCGGCGCGAGCGGCAATTGAAACGGCCGGTGAGTCGCTACGGGATCTGCGCGTGGCCGAGGTCACAAAGCTCGATATCCGGCTCGACGATGGCGAAATCGTCGAATACCGGGCGCGCGTGATGGTATCGTTTAAATACGAGGGCGGGGAATAGGCGAAAAGCAGTATGACAGTATGCAGTGCTCACCACCGTCGTGCTGAACACTGCATACTGAATCCCGCGCGCTGGCTCTAGTTCAGGCGCTCAAAAATCCCGGCGGCGCCCATGCCGCCACCGATGCACATGGTTACCATGCCGAATTGGGCGTCGCGGCGCTGCATCTCGTGCATGATCTGCACCGTCAGTTTCGCGCCGGTGCATCCCAGTGGGTGGCCAAGCGCTAGCGCGCCGCCATTGACGTTGACGATGCTCTCGTCGAAGCCCAGTTCGCGAATGACCGCAATGGCCTGAGACGCAAAGGCCTCGTTTAGCTCGATCAGGTCGATATCATCCAGGCTCATCCCCGTCCGCTTCAGAAGCTTGGGCACGGCGGCGACCGGGCCGACACCCATGATTTCCGGCCGCACGCCGCCCACGTTGAAGCCGACAAAACGCAGGATGGGCGTTAGGCCCAGAGCCTCGGCTTTGCTGCGCTCCATGACGATCACCGCCGCCGCACCGTCGCTAAGCGGTGAAGAGTTACCGGCCGTCACGGTTCCCCCCTGCTTGAAGACCGGCTTCAGCTTGGCCAGACCTTCGAGAGACGTATCGGGCCGCAGGTGTTCGTCGCGGTCGAACAGCGTTGTTGTCCGCTGCGGGCCGTTCGGCCCGGCGACGACTTCCTCGATTTCCAGCGGCACAATTTCGTCCTTGAACGCCCCACGCTCATAGGCGGCGGCCGCCTTCTGGTGGCTGCGCACGGCGAACTCGTCTTGCGCCTGGCGTGTGACCTCGTACTCCTCGGCCACCTGCTCGGCCGTCAGGCCCATGCCCATGTACACCTCGGGCATGTTCTCCACCATGTAGGGGTTGGGGTTGATGCGGTAGCCGGTCATCGGCACGAGGCTCATGGTTTCCGCGCCGCCAGCGATGATGACATCCGCCCCATTGGCGATGATTCGCTCAGCGGCCATGGCGATAGTCTGCAAGCCGCTGGAGCAAAAGCGGTTGACAGTCTGTCCTGGCGTATTCACCGGCAGCCCGGCGCGCAGGGCGATGGTGCGGGCGAAGTTGAGCCCTTGCGCCCCTTCCGGCATGGCGCAGCCGATGATCACGTCGTCGATTTCGCCCGGGTCGAGCGCGGGCGCTTTCTTTAGCAGGTCTTGAATGACCGCCGCGGCCATCTCATCGGAGCGCCAGTTGCGGGTCGTGCCGCGCTTGGACTTGCCAACGGCCGTCCGCGACCCGGCCACGATTACAGCTTCTCGTGTCATACTCTATGAACTCCTCTTCCCTAGTTGCGCAGCGGCTTGCCCGTCTGCAACATGTGCATCATGCGCTCGCGCGTCTTTTCCTCGCCTAGCAGCGACAGGAACGCCTCGCGCTCCAGGTCAAGGATGTACCACGGATCGACCCACGCCGGAGCGCTCAGGTCGCCGCCAGTCAGAACGTAGGCCAGTTTACCGGCGATCTTGGCGTCGTGGGCCGAAGCGAAGTTGCCCCAGGCCAGCGAGCGCACGCCGAGCTTGAGCGCATAGAGCGCGTCTCGCCCGGCAGCGTAGATCTTCTCGACTTCTGGCGGACGGGCGCCCACGGCAACGAGTTGCAGCGCCCGCTGCTTGGCCCGCGCCAGGCGATGGTCACTGTTCATGACGATCGCATCGCCGGGGGCCAGGTAGCCCATACCCTTGGCCTCCCAGGCGCTCGCGCCAACCTTAGCCAGGGCGATCTGCTCGAACGCCTCTTGCAGGGGCGGCAGCACATCGGCGTTGGGGGCGCGCATGGCCGGGTTGACCTTGCGACGCAGTGTCTCCTTGCAGCCGCCGCCGGCCGGGATCAGGCCGACGCCGAACTCCACCAGGCCCATGTAGACCTCGTGGTCGGCCACCGCCTCCCAGCCGGCCATCGCCATCTCTACGCCGCCCCCCAGGGCCATCTGGTGTGGCGCGGTGACGACCGGCTTCGGCGCGTGGCGCAGATTGAACGTGGCCGTCTGCAACGCCCTTATCATCTTGTCGAGCGCTTCGAACTGCCCGCTGGCGGCGGCGACGCCGACAGCGAACAGGTTGGCCCCGGCGCAGAAATGCTCGCCGTTGTTACCGATGACCAGCGCATCAAAGTCGCTATCCAACCGCTCCAGGGCCTTAAACGCCATATCGATGATATCCTGATCGATGGCGTTCATCTTGGCGTGGAACTCAAAGAGCGCCACGCCGTCGCCCATGTCGTGAAGGCTGGCGCTTTCGTTGCGCTCCACGGTCTTGCCCGCCGCCCGCAGGTCGCTGACCAGGATAATGTTCTGGTCGCGTTCCAGCGGCCGGTAGCGCTTCGTCTCGAAGTCATAGTCGCTGGCGGCGCCGTTCGTTCTGTAGAAGCAATCGTGCCCCGACGCCAGCATCTCCTTGACCCACGGCGCGACCTCGAAGCCCTGCGCCTCCATCTTTTCGACCGTCTCGGCCACGCCCAGCATGTCCCACATCTCGAACGGGCCGGCCTGGTGGCCAAAACCCCAGCGCATGGCTGCATCTACGTCCGACAGCCGGTAGGCGATCTCGGGCGCGACGTGGGCGGCATAGGCAAAGCCATAGTAGAGGAGTTGCCGGACGTAATTGGCGGCGCGGTCGTCAAATGCCAGTAGCTTGCGCAGCCGCTCGCCCAGATCTTCCACGTTGCGCACCGCTCCAATGGAATCAAAGCGGATCTTGGGCGCGGCCTCGTATTGCATCGTGGTCGGGTTCAAGGCCCAGAACTCGCGTTTGCCGGCCACGCGCTCCTCTTTGTAGAATCCCTGCTTCGCCTTGTTGCCCAGCCACTTGCGCTCAAGCATCCCCTGCATCAGGGCGGAGGCGCGCTCCGGCCGCAGCATCTCGCGGTACGGGTCGTGCGGTACGGCGTCGTAGAGGTTGTTGTTGACGTGAGCCATGACGTCGAGGCCGACAAGGTCCAGCAGACGGAACGTAGCCGTCTTCGGCCGGCCGATGGTCGGCCCCGTGATCGCATCCACTTCGGGGATGGTGTAACCCTGTTCCAGCGCGTACTCCAACCCGTAGGACGAGGCTACCGCAAAGAAGCGATTGCCGATAAAGTTGGGCGTGTCTTTGCAAATGACGACGCCTTTACCCAGCACCTCGGAGCCGAAGCGCTTCATGAAGTCGACCACGTCGGGCGCGGTGTCGCCGGTCGGGATGATCTCTAGCAGCTTGAGATAGCGCGGTGGGTTGAAGAAGTGCGTGCCCAGGAAGTGGGCGCGGAATTCGGCCGAGCGCCCGGCGGCTATCTGGCTGATCGGAATGCCGGACGTGTTGCTGCTGACGATGGCATTCGGCTTGCGAATCTGCTCCAGGCGCGCCATCAGCGCCTGTTTTGGCGCCAGTTGCTCGACAATGACTTCGATAATCCAGTCGCAGTCGGCCAGCTTGTCGAAGTCGTCTTCGAGGTTCCCCAGGGTGATCAGGTCGCCGCGGTCGGCGCGGGCCAGATTGGCCGGGCGGGCCTTGGCCATGCGGTCGTAGAGAGAGGTCACGATCCGGTTTCGCGCGGCCGGGTCGTTCTTTTCCGTCTCGCTAAGGTTCGGTGGGACAATGTCCAGCAGCACAACCGGGATGCCGATGTTGGCCAGATGGGCCGCAATGCCCCCACCCATTGTTCCCGCGCCGACGATGCCCACCTTGTCGATTCGATAGCTCATGTGCGCGCTCCTTAGGAAAAAGCGTCCACAGATTACACAGATTTCACAGATTGAAGAACGATGCTCAGAATCTGTGAAATCTGTGTAATCTGTGGATATTCTTCTGCTGCCTACTTCAGTTCGCGGCGAGAATAGCCGAGGACGCTGCGGGCGACGATCAACTGGTTGATCTGCTTCGTGCCCTCGTAGATGTCGTTGATCTTGGCGTCGCGCATCCACTTCTCGGCCAGCCACTCGCGCGAGTAGCCCTTGGGGCCGAGCAGTTCCACCGCCTTCTGCGTGATCCACGTCACGGCGTCGCCGGCGCGGTACTTGCACATGCTGGCTTCCAGGCGGTTGCTTTCGCCGTGGGCCATCTGCGCCGTTGCCCGGAGTGTCAGCAGCCAGGCCCCTTTGTAGCGCGCCTCCATTTCAATCACGTCGCGTTCGACGGCCGTGAGCTCATGCAGCGACTTGGTGTAGTCGATGACGATACCTTCCTCGGCCAGCTTCTCTTTGGTGAACTCCAGCGCGGCGCGGGCAATGCCGATGGCGCTGGCGGCCACGGCCGGACGCGAGGCGTCGAATGTCTTCATCGCCCCGACAAAGCCTTTTCGGCTCTCCGGTTGCTGCACTTCCGGGTCCCCCAGGACATTTTCGAACGGAATGCGCACGTTGTCAAAGTGCAGAGCGACGGTATCGCTGGCACGGATGCCCAGCTTGTGCTCCTGCTTGGCGATAGTCACACCCGGCGTGTTGGCCTCGACAACGAACGACTTGATGCCCGCTCGGCCGGCCTTCTGATCCACCGTGGCCCAGACAACGCACAGGCCGTCCGACTCCTTCAGGGCCAGCGCGCCGTTGGTGATGAATATCTTCTCGCCGTTGATGACCCACTCATTCGTGTCGGGGTCGAGCACGGCCGTCGTCCGCATGGCGCTGTTATCGGAACCAGCCCCCGGCTCGGTGATCGCCATCGCGCCCCACTTCGGGTCGCCCTCGGTGAACTTCTTCAGGAAGCGGATGCGCTGCTCTGGCGTGCCGGCCGAATCGACCGCAGCGCCGCCGAGCATCGGGTGCGGCAGGCAGAGATACTGCCCGGCGTCGCCCCAGCTCAACTGCTCGATCATCATAATGAAGCCCAGCATGCCATAATCCGGCCCTTCGCGCTTGGGCTTGGCGCTGCCGTTCGCGCCGTTGCTGCCGTTGCCCCGCTCCATCAGAGGCTTGAGCGAGCGCTTGACCATCTCCTGCGTAAACGGCCAGGTCATCTGAACGAAGGCCTGCGGACGGGCGTGCTCGTTTTCATCCAGATCGCGCGAGTACGGCCGCATCGCCTGCTCGGCAACCATCCGAATCAGTTGGAGCTGATTCTGTACGAATGGGGGAATCTCGAAACTAATCATGGAACCTTGCTCCTCGGTTGCGGTCAGTTCGCGCTCTCTAGACCATTGCCAGTCCATCGAACGTGGCAAAGCCGCGCGCGTTGCGCAGCCAGAGTTCGACGGGGTACTCGCGGATGTAGCCGTAGCCGCCCAGGATTTGCACTGCCCGGTCAGCCACTTGCACCACCATCCGGTCGACTTGTTGTTTCATCACCGTCGCTTCATGGGTGGCGTTCTGTCCCTGATCGAGCAGCCACGCCGCTTCCCAGACGAGCAGCCGCGCCTCGTCGACCTCGGTAGCCATATCCGCCAGCATAAAGGCGATCGACTGGCGATGGGCAATTGGCTCGCCAAACTGGACACGCTGCTTGGCATAGTCGCGAGCATATTCGAAGCCGGCGCGGGCCACGCCCACCGCCGCCGCGCCCAGCGCCACGCGACTATGATTGAGGAGAAGGCTGAAGTCAATGCCCTTTTCCCCGCCAAGCCGGCTGGCCGCCGGCACGCGACAGTTTTCCAGTGTTACCAGGTTTGTCGACAGCGCCTTGGCGCCCATCAGTCGGTCGCGCTTGCCGACCGACAGTCCGGGGGTGTCCGTTGGGACGAGGAAGGCTTGCGTCTGCCCATCCTCACTGGCATAGACAAGGATGATCTCTGCCTGGTCGGCCAGGGGAACGAATGCTTTCTGGCCCTGCAAGACGAACTCTTCCCCTTCGCGAACGGCCGTAGTCTTCAGCTTGTACGGGCTGAACTGGACGACCGGCTCGATGAGCGCGGCCGTCATTGGCGGCGCTGTTTCGGCGGCGAAGTGCGGCAAGTACTCCGCTTGCTGCCCCTCCGTCCCGCAGAGCATGACCGGGATGGCAACCAGATTGGGTGTCATGACGTTGAGGGTGATCGCCAGGTCGCCCCACGACATCTCTTCCATGGCCAGCGCGCCGGTAACGGCCGAGTATTCGCCGAAGCCGCCATAGGCCTCCGGAATCGCCGTTGGCAGCAGGCCAATTTCCCAGCCGGCTCGTTTCACTGCTTCCGGGATCGCACCATCCTCCTCGGCATCGCGGTACACCTTGCGCAGACGCTCGCGGGCGAAGCGCGCTATTGTGTCGGTGAGCATCTTCTGCTCTTCATCGGGTCGAAAATCCAACATGGTAGGTTCCTCCACAAGGTACTGGAGAATGCTATGCACCTGGCGGCACGCGAACCACGGGGTCGAAGATGCGCCAATCGCTACCTTGCCGGGCGCATCTCGCCGAACTGCTCGCCACAATCCCTGATGCAGTCATTCCAGATGCCGGTTACGTCTTACCTTCGCGCCGGACAATACGGTCGGTCATCCGCGCAACACGGGCAATGGCGCGCACGTCGTGGACGCGCACGATATCGGCCCCGCGGTCGATGCCAATGGCAACGGCCGCCGCGGTGCCTTCGGTGCGCTCTTCCGGCGGCAAGTCCAGCGTATAGCCGATAAACGATTTGCGCGATGGGCCAATGAGCAGTGGACGGCCCAGGTCTTTTAGCTCGCCCAGCCGGTCAAGTAGCTCGACGTTCTGCTCAACGGTCTTGCCGAAGCCGATGCCGGGGTCGAGCACGATCTGCTCCTCGCGCACGCCGGCGGCGTAAGCCAGTTCCATTTGCTCGGCGAGTTCGCGGCGAATATCGCCGATTAGCTCGTCGTAATGAATGCCGACGTAGCGCCCGCCCAGGCGTTGCTCCTGGGCCACGTCCTTGGGCTTGCTCCGGTTATGCATGATGACCACCGGACAGCCGCGCGCCGCGACGAGCGCGGCCATCTCCGGATCCATCCGCAAGCCCCACACGTCGTTGATCCAGTCCGCGCCGGCATCGAGCGCGGCCGCGGCGACGGCGGCGCGATAAGTGTCGATTGAGATAGGCACGTTGCCGACCGCGGCGCGAACCGCTCGAACGGCCGGAACGACCCGAGCCCGTTCCTCTTCGGCCGACACGGGCAAGCTGCCCGGACGGGTACTTTCGCCACCAAGGTCAAGAATATCCGCGCCGTCGGCAACGAACCGCCGCGCCTGATCGGCGGCGACGGCGGGCGCATCGGGGCGCAACACGCCGTCACCGGAGAAGCTGTCCGGCGTGACGTTGATAATACCCATCACGTAGGTGCGTCGGCCCCATTCAAAGGTCATGGCGTCAGGCACCTTCCCGGCGGGTACGTGCGCTCGCGGACCGTCTACTGGCCGGCAATGCGCGCCGCCTGCATGGGAAACGGCATCTCAAACAGCCGTTCCACGCCACTTGCGTCGATCCGGTCCAGCATTTCCTGAACCGTTACGCGGGTCTGCGGATGGCGGAAGTCGGGGATAATGTCCGCGAGCGGCGCCAGCACGAAGGCCCGCTCGGCGATATAGGGATGGGGAATCGTTAACTCCTCATCAGACAGGATGAGCCTGTCGTAGAACAGGATGTCGATGTCGATCACGCGCGGGCCCCAGTGACGGGAAGGCTGGCGGCCAAGCGCGCCTTCAATGGCTTTGATCTGATGCAGAACCTCGTGGGGAGATTGATGGGTCGCCGCGGCGAGGCAGAGGTTGAGAAATCGCGGTTGATCCACGTCGCCCCAGGGCTCGCTGGCGTAGACCGGGGAGATGGCGGTAATCGAATAAATCTCGCCCAACTTGGCTACTGCCCGCTGCAGGTTAGTATACCGCTCGTTCAGGTTCGACCCGAGGCTCAAATACATCAGGCTCATACCGCTTTTCACTGCCTTCACCTTGCTGCGGTGACAACGATGTAGCTATGACGCACTGCATTATTACATTCATTTATAACACGGTGCGTCATAAGTGTCAACGGCTATTTTGCCGGGCGGCGCGTGCCGCTTCTCCCTGCCTCGGCTAGAATTGCCCTGTGCAAAGGATGCTTTTCGGCCTGCTGGTTATGGTGGGGGTCTTCACCGGCATCCGGATGACCTCGGCCCAGAAGGCAGAGCCGGCTATCGTAACCCAGTCAGTTCTTCCGGGCGACACCTGGGCTGCGCTGGCGCTGCGCTACGGCCTGGATGCGGCCACCCTGCGTGATCTTAACCCGGGCTTGAACTGGCGGCGCGAGCCGGTGATCGGCAAAGCGCTGAACCTGCCGGCCGAAGCCACCCCGCGGCCCGGCCAGCTTGTTCGGCCGAACGATGGCGGTCTCCTGCAAACGGCAGTCGTCAACGGCCTGGCCCCTTGGGCGCTGGCCCAACTGAATGAATTGGACAGCCCCTGGCGGCCAACGCTCTATCGCGCGCTTTATCTCCCTGGTGAGGGCGAGGTGCGTGACTTGCCTGGCGGTTTCAGTTCGCTGGAGTTCTCGGCAAGCCCGGCTGTGGCCGGCCAAGCGCTCGGTCTGCGAGGCAACATCCTGCCGCCGGCGGTCACCGTTGCGGGACGGCTAGACGTCTTGCCCCTCGTTGCCACGGTGGAGAACGGCCGCTTTCTCGCTTTGGTCGGCGCCGGCGCGTTCTTCGGCGCGGGCGAGCCGGAACTGATGATCCGGGTGGACGGGGTGCCCGCCTGGGCGCAGCCGATCCTGTTCACCGACCACGAATGGCAATATCAGGAATTGACGCTGACCGGTGAAGCGGCGCAGATCGATCAAGCGGCGCGCGATGAGGAACGCGCCCGGCTGCGCGAATTGTGGACGACCGTGAAGTCGGGCCCGCTCTGGACGGGACCTTTTGCCCTGCCCATTCAGGACTATCTAGAGGTCTCGGCCAATTATGGCGCGCGGCGCGCCTACAACGGAGGGCCCTACCTCACCTACCACGAAGGGGTTGACTTCAGCGCCTGGGCCGGCACGCCCGTAACCGCGCCCGCGGCCGGTACAGTTGTCCTCGCCGAGCGGCTGTACGTGCGCGGCGGGGCGGTCATCATTGACCACGGGTTGGGCGTTTACAGTGGCTACTATCACCTGTCGGCCGTCCACGCTACGCCGGGCCAGGCCGTCCAGCCCGGCGACCTGCTGGGCGAAGTGGGCACGACCGGCCTATCCACTGGCAATCACCTGCACTGGGATCTGTTGGTCAACGGCGTGTGGGTCGATCCTGTCGCCTGGCAGGCGCAGGGTCTTGACTGCTGGGCGCTGGAAGGACTTGGCCGCGCCTGCAACTAGCGGCCGCGGCGGGACTGCCGCGTTCCAAATCGCGCCGCTTCAATGACCGGCTTCTCAGCCGGATCAGGAGGCGGGCCTAGGCGTCATCGAGTTCGTCATCCCCGAAATCGAACAGCTCGCCAATCGACTGCCGGTAGTAGTTCTGGCGGATGGCGCCGGCGAAGACGGGCCCGGTGGACAATACCACCAGCTTCGGCTCGTCGCGCTCGTGCTGCGGGACTGTGTCAGTGGTGACGATCTCTTTGATCTGCGGCACGGCCGCCAGCCGGTCAAGCGCATGGCGCAGGAAGAGCCCGTGAGTGCAAATGACGTGGATCTCCTCTAGCCCGTGATCCAGCAACAGCCGCGTCAGTTCCTCAATCGTTCCTCCCGTGGCGATCTCGTCGTCGTGGATAAGCGCCCGCCGGAAACCACTGACCTGGCGCCCCAGCAGCCCCCCCATCTGCACTTTCGTGTCGCTGAGGCGCGTCTTGTTTGCCGCGGCCACACCAAGACCGAGCATGTCGGCAAAGCGGGCCGCTGACTTGGCCCCCCCAACGTCCGGGGCGACGACGACTGTGTCCGCGGCGCTGAACTGCCGCGGTCGGAAGTACTCGGCAAAGAGACCCCGCGCCGTGAGCGGATCGGTGGGCACGCCGAAAAACCCATGTACCTGCGGCGAATGGAGGGTCATGGTCATGACGTGCGTCGCGCCGGCCGCGCGCAACAGATCGGCTACCAGCCGGGCGGTGATAGAGATGCGCGGCGCGTCTTTCTTGTCCGAGCGAGCATAGGAGAAGTAGGGGATGATGGCATGCACTTCGCGCGCGGCGGCGCTCTTGGCGATATCGAGCATCATCAGCAGTTCCATCAGGGAATCGCTGACCGGCGGCACCAGCGATTGAACAATGAACACGGCGCGGCCGCGGACGCTGGCTCCCAACTGGACGTACAGGTTGTCATTGCTAAAGCGCGAGAAGTGTGTCTCCTCCAGCCGAATGCCAAGGCAATTGCCAATGGAGGCAGCCAGACGCGGGTTGGAACGCCCGCTGAACAGACGCACGTCACTTTGGGTCAGGGGCAAGGCTTTCAGGCTCATGAAACGGCGCTCCCTCCGCTGTGGACGGCTAGCACGGCCAACGGGGAATACCCCGGTTTGAACATAGGCCAATTATCTTCCGTCCCGGCTAACAATCAACCCGTAGGCCGGGCAATCGTCCTGCGATCGGGTGATTTTTGCGCGCCGGCTTGCCGGCCGGCTACCTCAGTCAAAGCGCGAGTCGGCGGCCAGCGCCCGGCGCAGTAACCGCAGATAGTGGCGTCGCGAAATTTCGATCGCGCCCAATCGCTCCAGATGCGGGGTCTGAAACTGCACGTCCAGCAACTCAAAGCCGCGCTCCCGCAGGCGGACAACGAGATAGTAGAGTGCGACCTTGCTGGCGTCCCGCTGGCGGCTGAACATACTCTCCCCGGCGAAGAGGCCGCGCAGACTGACGCCATAGAGGCCGCCGGCCAATTCACCGTCAAGCCACGTCTCGACGCTATGGGCCAAGCCCAGCCGGTGGAGGTTGGTGTACGCGGCTGCTATCTCGGCGCTGATCCAGGTGGAGGGCCGTCCGGGCGCGGGTGCGGCGCAGGCGGCGACCACCTCGGCGAAGGCGGTGTTGAAGCGCACTTCAAACCGGCCGCGGTGGATGACCCGGCGCAGCGATTGCGAGACGTGGAGGCCATCGAGTGGCAGGATGGCCCGTGGATCGGGCGAGTACCAGTAGATACGCCCGTCCGGTTGGGCCATCGGAAATGCACCCTGCATGTAGCCCGATAGCAGGGCTTCCGGCGACAAGTTCATCTTTGGGTTCCCAGGTCAACCAACTTATAATGAGGCTCCATCTTTATCAGAAAGTGGCCCCGGCTACCAATCATAGCCCCGACTAAGGTCGGGCCATTGCTTGCCGAAACAGTGACCAACCGGTGACCCGGAAGTTGCCAGTGGACACCGCAAGGAAGACAGTTCCTTGCAGCGTTTCATTGGCGCGGGTTTCATCTATGGGTTGTTTTGGATGCACCCCGTGGCCAGCGTGAACAAACAGGGAGCAATCGTCATGTACGACATCGAGCAGCTGCGGCGTGAAGAGTTTCCCCATTCACGCCAGATCGCCTACCTCAATCACGCCGGCATCGCGCCGCTGCCGCAGCGCGCCAAGCGCGAGATTCAGCGCGTTGTGGAGGAACTTTCTATCAACCCCAACGACTTCTTCGGCCGGGTCGGGTTGCCGGCCATGACCGCGCTTCAGGCCGATCTGGCCCGCTTCATCAACGCCGCCAGCCCGTCGGAGATCGTCGCCGTGACCTCGACCAGCGCCGCGCTAAACGCCGTGGCCCAGGCGCTGCCGTGGCGGCGCGGGGATAACGTCCTGTTCGCCGACATGGAGTTCCCGTCCAATGCCTATCCATGGCTCTCGCTGGCGCATGATGGCGTCGAGGCGCGAATCGTTCCGGCCGACAACGGTGGACTGACCTTGAGCGCGGTCGCCGAGGGTGTGAATGAGCGCACGCGGGTCGTGGCCGCCAGCGCGGTGCAGTTCTTCACCGGCCATCGCACCGACCTGGCCGCTATCGGCCGCTTCTGCCGGGAGCGCGACATCCTCTTCATCGTCGATGCCATCCAGTGCATCGGCCATATTCCCATCGACGTGCAAGCCATGAATATCGATGTGCTGGCGACCGGCGGCCAGAAGTCGTTGCTTGCCCTACCGGGTACGGGCTTTATGTACGTCCGCGAAACGCTGGCGAACGCCATGCAACCACGCCTGATCCATTCCAATGCGACGGTCAATTACTTGCACTGGCTGGACTATGACCTCACGCCGCTGCCGGGCGCGGCCCGCTTCATGAGCGGCACGCCCAACCTGCCGGGCATCTTGGGAATGGCGGCCAGCCTGGCGCTGCTCAACGAACTTGGTGTCGCCAAGATCGACGCCCACACGACCGCCCTGACCCGCTACGCGGCCGGGGAGCTGGCGCGCTCTGGCTGCGCGGTGATCACCCCGCCGGACGCCGCCGGGCCGATCGTGACCTTCCGCTCGCCCTGGGATGCGCCAAAGACGGAAGAGGCTGTGCAGTTCCTGGCCCGCCACAACGTCGTCGTCGTCAAGCACCTGGACAGGCCCGGCGCGGCCTACATCCGCCTGTCGTTCCACGCTTACAATGTCCGCGACGAGATCGATCGTTTTCTGGAGGTGTACCGGGCGTTTCCAGGATAAGAAGGCCACAGAGGACCGAGGTCTTGAATCCGCAACTCCTGTGTCGTTTGTGGCTTGACGGCTAGGAGAAGTCAAGGCGCGGTTCGTGGTCCTGCTGGCTTTCCCACCACTGGCGAATCCGGCCGCCAATGGGGCGGCCGATGGCTCGCTCCAGTTCATAGACCACTTCCCAAAGGCGGCCGAAGTCCACGCCGGTGCCCAGACCTACCTTCCAAGCCAGGAAAACCAGGTCTTCGGTGGACAGGTTGCCAGCCGCGCCCGGCGCAAACGGGCAGCCCCCCAACCCGCCCACGCTGGAGTCGAACGTGCGGATGCCCGCCTGAAACGCGGCCGTGGCGTTGGCGAGACCCAACGCTTGCGTATCGTGCAAGTGCGCCGCCAGGCGGCCGATATCGATGCGCCGGGCGATGAGGTCAATGAGACGGCCCACCGCGAGCGGATCGGCGTGTCCGATGGTATCGGCTACCGCGATCTCATCCACGCCCCAGTCGGCAATCTCCTGCACTACGGCCAGAGTTTTATGGGGCGAGACAGGCCCTTCGAACGGGCAAATCCAGGCGGTCATCACGTAAAAGCGAGTGCGAAGTCCCTCGCGGCGCGCCTCAGCGATGAGCCGGCGGGCGGTGTCCAGCGCCTCGCGCGGCGTGTTGTGGGTGTTGCGCCGGCTAAAGGTCTCGCTGACGGCCGCGCCAAAGGCCATCGACCGGCAACCGCTAGCCAGCGCCCGCTCGTAGCCCCGTTCGTTGAACACCAGCCCGACAAAATCCACCCCCGCGCCCGCATACGCCTCGACGACCCCGGCCATCACCTCGTCAGCGTCGGCCAGTTGCGGCACGGCCTTGGGGTGGACAAAGCTAGTGACTTCGATATGGCGCAAACCGGCCGCGATCAGGCCGTCGATCAGGCGACGCTTTTGCCCGGCATCCAGTAAGGCGGCCTCGTTCTGCAAGCCGTCTCGCGGCCCCACTTCGTAAATCTTCAGGAGATCGGACATGCCGTGCAGAAGGAAGCAAGTAGTAGGTCAGTTGGGCCTTGCTGGTTTGGCGGCTGTCGCCGTCCGGTGGCGCCTGCCGCTTCCCTGGCCTCTGGACCCTGGCCCCTAGCCACCATCCAGGTGCTTGCGAAAGAACTCCGTAATCGTGTTATAGCAGACGACCCGGTTCTCGTACTTGAGTACGTCGTGGCCCTCATCGGCGAAGACGAGATACGCCACGTCCTTTCCGCGGGCGCGCAGCCGTTCGACCACGTCGCGCGACTCACGCTCGACGACGCGCGGATCGTTCTGGCCCTGGATGACAAGCAGTGGGCAACGAATGGCGTCGATGTAGGTGGCCGGCGAGCGCTCGATCAGGAAGTCGCGATCCTCCACCGGGTCGCCACAGGCAATGGCAAAGTAGGGCTTCCAGGTCTCCGGCAGCCGGTCGATAAAGGTCAGCAGGTCATACGGGCCAAACATGTCAACGGCCGCCGACCATAGCTCAGGGTGTCGCGCCGCCAGCATCAGCGTCATGTAGCCGCCGTAAGAGCGGCCGATAACCGCTGCCCGCGTCGTGTCCACGCGGTCGTCCGAGGACAGCACCTGCATGGCGTGGACGTGGTCGAGCCGGTCCTGCCCGCCCCAGTCGCGGTCGACGTGTTTGGTATAGTTCAAGCCGTAGCCCGTGCTGCCCCGCGCGTTGGGCACAAACACGGCAAACCCGCTCAGCGTCAAGAACTGGATGAGCGGCATGGAGAACCAGGCGAAATCCGGCCGCTCCTGGCCCTGCGGGCCGCCATGGACGTAATAGACCAGTGGCCGCGGCCCCGCGTAGCCCAGGTCCGGGGACGGCAAGTAGAGCCGCGCCGAGACGCGCAGCCCATCGTGGGACACAAAGGAGGCATCCTCGCCCGGTGACAGATGGCTTTCCGGCAGACCCAATACCCGCTCGTTGGTCTGGCGGCGGACGACCTCGCGCTCTGGCCCTGTTACAGTATAGATCTGCGTCGGTGAAGTGGCGGATGAATGAGCCAGGACGTAGCGGTCGGCCGCGGCATCGTAGTAGAAGCTGTCCATCATGCCGCCATCCAGCGGCGGCTGGCCGCAAACGACAACATCTAGCTGCATCTCCAGCCTATCCTCATCGAAGTGCGCCTCATAGAGCCACGAGACGCCGTCGATGTTGTATTGGACGGCGTAGCGGTCGTCGCGCAGGTGGCGAACTAACTCCATCTCGCCCGCGCCCTCGTGCGCTGTGCCGCGCACCTCGACCCGCGCCACCGTTCCCGGATCGTCCAGCGCAATGTAGCCAAGGCCATAGGTATCGGCGAACAGGCCGGTTATCGTGAGCAGGCCACGCCCAGAGCGCGTGAACTCGGCTGCGCCGAAGCTGGTCAGTGGCATGGGCTCGCCCGGCTCACGTTCGTCTAGCGGCGTGCCATAGAGCCGGCGCAACCCCCCTGCCCGCTCGTCCCACAGCCACAGCACCGTATCACCCACGGTATACCCTTCAACCAGCGCAACGCGGCCATTGTCCGGCGTGGCCGCGCTAACGAATGCGCCGTAACGCCCGCTGAAGACGGTCGTCAACTCGCCTCTGGCCAGGTCCGCGCGGAACGTAACGTTATTGGCCTCGTGCCGCGATTCGGCGAAGAAATAAGCGACACTGCTATTCACATCATAGTGGGCCAATTGGCAGCGAAACGGAGCCAGCTCCGCCGCAAACACCGGCTCAGGGTAGCCACCATCAAGTGGGACAAGGACCGGCTGGTAGTTTTCGTCGCCGTCCTGGTCGAGCATGAGGAGCAATTTGCCCAGTTGCGGGAACACTTGATAGAGGCGAGCGACATGATGGGGGTTTTGTAGCGCCAGGTCGGGTGGCAGTAGCGGCTCCGGCACGCTGCCGCCCTCGTTCATGACGTAGAGGCTGAGGCGGCCGCTCAGGTTACTGACAAAGTACAATCGATCGCCTACCGCTTGGGGCGCTTGGAACAGCCGCGCCGACAGCAGTGATTCAATCCGGACTTCGGGCATACGCCGGCAACTCCTCGCGCCCTTCGTGGGGCGCTTCGCATACGGTTGGCCAATGGGAATAATGGGGCGGCGCGGGCCTTGACCGACTTGCGACTATAGCATCCTAATATGACCCCACGGACGGATCGACATCGCGCGCCCAGGCGTCGATGCCGCCGTCCAAGTTAAAGACGCGCGTATAACCCACATCGCGCAGCCAGGCCGTTACCTGGGCGCTACGGTTGCCATGGTGGCAAAGCACAATGACCTCCGCGTCCCGGTCGGCCAACGCCGCCGGCAGCGCGGCCTCGCGCCGCGCCGCCAGTTCGCTGAGCGGGGTATTCAATACGTCGTCGCCCAAGTTGGCTAGTTCCAACTCAAACGGCTCGCGCACATCGAGCAGGACAAACTGCTCGCCCCGCGCCCGCCGTGCGGCGACGTCCAACGCCGTGTAGGCGGGTACACCGTATGGGTTTGTCAAGCTATCTCTCCAGCGTGGAGGTGTCGCCTTCGGGCTGGCCCAGGGCGCGCGCTTTCAGCACGCGGCGCATGATCTTGCCCGAACGCGTCTTGGGGAGTTGCTCGACGAACTCGACTGTGCTGGGCTTGGCGATCGGCCCCATCTCGTGACCGACGTGGTCGATGAGCGCGCGCGACAAGGTGGCGCTTGGCTCGTAACCCTGGCGCAGAATGCAGTAGGCTTTGATGATATTGCCGCGCAGCTGGTCGGGTACGCCGATGACCGCCGCCTCGGCCACTGCCGGGTGGCTTACCAGCGCGCTCTCGATCTCGGCCGTGCCCAGCCGATAGCCGGAGACTTTGATCACGTCATCGATGCGGCCGATGATCCAGATATAGCCATCCTCGTCCTTGCGCGCGCTGTCACCGGGCAAATACCAGCCCTGTTCCTCAAAGCGGCTCCAGTATTGCTGCACATAGCGGTCGGGATCGCCGAAAATCGTCCGCAGCATGGCCGGCCACGGCCCCTTGATGACCAGGTAGCCTTCCTCGTTGGGCGCCACGGATTCGCCCTCCTCGTTCACCACGTCAACCTCGATGCCGGGGAACGGGCGCGTGCCGGAGCCGGGCTTCAGAGGGGTGCTTGGCAGCGGCGTGATCATGAACATGCCCGTCTCGGTCTGCCACCAGGTGTCCATGATCGGGCAGCGCTCCTTGCCAATGACCCGATGGTACCAGCGCCACGCTTCCGGGTTGATCGGCTCGCCTACCGTGCCCAAGAGCCGCAGGCTGGACAGGTCGTGGAGGTCGGGCCAGCTTTCGCCGAATCGCATCAGGCCGCGAATGGCGGTGGGCGCGGTGTAGAGGATAGTGATCTGGTACTTCTCGATCATCGCCCACCAGCGATCCGGGTTCGGGTGGGTTGGCGCGCCCTCATACATGAAGCTGGTCGCGCCTAATACCAGGGGCGCGTAAACGATGTAGCTGTGGCCGGTGATCCAGCCGGGGTCGGCCGCGCACCAGTAAATGTCGTGAGGCTTGATGTCGAAAACCCACTTCAGCGTTGTCGCGGTGCCGACCATGTAGCCGCCGTGGGTGTGGAGGATGGCCTTCGGCCGCCCGGTTGTGCCCGACGTGTAGAGCATGAAAAGCGGCGACTCGGCCTCCATGTGCTCGGTCGGCGTCTTCGGGTCGGCAACGGGCAGGGCCATCAGGTCATGGTACCAGTGGTCACGGTCGGGCACCATCTCCACGTCCTGCCCCGTGCGCTTGACGACGATGACACTCTGAACCGGGTTGTTCTTCTGCAACGCCTCATTAGCGATCTTCTTGAGTTCAACGATGTCGCCCCGCAGCCAGGCACCGTCACAGGTCACCAGTACCTTGGAATCGCTGTCGAGAATACGGTCGTAGAGCGCCTCGACAGAGAAGCCACCATAGACAACCGAGTGGATCGCCCCGATCTTGGCGCAGGCCAGCATGGCGATCATGAGTTCCGGAATGCGGCCCATATAGATCGTCACCCGGTCGCCGCGCTGCACGCCCTGCGATTTTAGCACGCCGGCAAAGCGGGCAACCTCGTGGCTGAGTTGCTGGTACGTGTAGGTGCGTGTGTCGCCCGGCTCGCCTTCGAAGAGCAGCGCCGCCTTGTTGCGTGTTGCCGTGCGCAGATGACGGTCGAGCGCGTTATGGACGATGTTGACCTCCGCGCCGTCAAACCACTTATAGAAAGGCGCGTTGCGATCATCGAGGACCGACTCCCAGGGCTCGTACCACTCAAAGTTCTCAGCGGCAATGCGCCCCCAGAACGCCGCCGGGTCGGCCGCTGCCTCCGCCTGGACCTTCTCGTAGTTGGGGATGTGCGCATGCGCGACTACTTCCGGAGCGGGGTAGTAGACCTCGCCGACCATCTTTTTGTCCGTCGACATTGTTGCCTCCGTTACGGGTGGACTCCGCCGTCATTCTGTGAAGCTTCTCTTGGCAGCCTAAGTATAATGGGCGCAATCCAATTCGTAAATTAAATATGGAAGCCACCCAATGACCGCAGCTAAAATCGTCATTATCGGGGCCGGCAGCGCCAGCTTCGGCCCAACAACGCTGGCCAGCATTCTGCGTCATCCGCAGTTGCGCGGCAGTGAACTGGTCCTGGTTGACCTGAATCGCCACAGCGCGGACAACGCCGCCCGCGTCGCCCGGCGCATGAGCGACGCGTGGGGCGCGGCAATGGCCATCAGCGCGACCACCGAGCGCCGCGAGGCCCTGCCTGAGGCGACATACGTCGTGGTGTCCATAGAGGTCGCGCCGCGCGAGGAGCTATGGCGGCTTGACTGGGAAATACCACTGCGCCACGGCCTCCGGCAACCTTACGGCGAGAACGGCGGCCCCGGCGGTCTGATGCATGCCTGCCGCCAGATCCCAGAGCATCTAGCTATCGCGCGCGACATGGAAGAGCTTTGCCCACAGGCGTGGCTTATTCTCTTCAGCAACCCGCTGCCACGCATCCTTCGGGCTATCAGCAAGTACACGACCATTCGGGCGGTCGGCAAGTGCCACCAGATCAACGTCGGCTACGGTCTGGCGGCCGCGCTGCTGCGCGAGCGCTACAATATCGACGTGCCCGCCAATGTTAACCTTTGCTCCGACCCCGGCAATTACGCCACCGCCCACGCGCTGGCCGATGCCGGTCGCGCGCGCTTTTCCATCACCTCGGCCGGCCTCAATCATTTCATCTGGCTCCTGGATATCCACGACAAAACCACCGGCGAAGACCTCTATCCCGCCCTTCGCGCCGCAATCGACGCCGCCCCCGCGACGCTGGAACCGTTGTCGCTCGACCTGTTCCGCATCTTCGGCATCTTGCCCATCGCCGGCGATACGCATCTGGCGGAATACCTGCCTTGGCTCCACGACCCCGTCTCAAATCCGTGTGAATCCTACCGGATTCCGCTCTACGACTGGGGCGGCAACGAGGGCGTGCGCGAGGTATTGCAGATCATGATGCAGTCGATGGCCGACGGCGCGCTACCCGTGGACGGCCTGCGCGACGCGCCTAGCGAGGGCGCGGCCGAGCTTATCGCTGCCCTCGGCGGCGGGGCAAGTTACCTGGATGAGACGGTAAACGTCCCCAATCGGGGCGCGATCGCCAATCTGCCGGACGATACCGTGGTGGAAGTGCCGGCTGTGGTCGGGCCGGCGGGGATCGCGCCGCTTCAGGTGGGACCGCTGCCGGAGCCAGTGGCGGAGCTATGCCGGCGGGAAGCGGCGCTGGTGGAGCGCGTGGTCGATGCCGCGGTTTCGGGCGACCGGGGGCTGGCGCTGCAAGCCCTGCTGCTCGACCCCATGATCAACGACATCGGTCGCGCTCGGGCCATCCTCGATGACTACCTGATTACCTTTGCCGGCTACCTACCGCAGTTCGCCTGAAAGGATAGAAGCGTCCACCGTTTATAGCGGTGTTAAGGCTGAAAGCAGGTTCCTCTGTGCTTGTCAGTCCGCAGTTGCGGAGGCTCCCTCGGTTGCGACCTCGGGTGGGTAGGGCGGCTCGTCGGTGGTGGCGACCGCCCCAGATTCGGGTTCGAAGAGGTAACCACAGTAGGGGCAGATATCCCAGTGGAGTTCGAGGGGCGAACGGCAGTTCGGGCAAGGCTGGCGCAGGTGGGTGTGACAGGTAGGGCAAAGGAACCACGCCCGCTCTGTGGGCCGGGCGCACGTGGGGCAAACGGGCTTGTCCTCGATCTGTTGCAGCAGCGCTTCCTGCTCCAGCGCCCGGTCGTAGGCCTGGCTCAGTGTCTCGCGCGGCCGCAGCAGCAGGTAAATGACCAGTCCCACAACAGGCAGCAGGAACACGATAAGGACGGTTGCCAGGGCGGCCAGCCGGGAACGCGAACGGCCGCGCATGTCGCGATAAGCCCAGATGGTCACCGCCAACCATAAAGCCAGGAGCAACCCGCCGGCCAGGCCAAGAATTAGTGTCAGATAACTTCTGAGGGAGTCGAGGAGATACATGAGGTCGTTCTCGTGTCGCGAATTGTATCACGCGCGCCTGAAAAGAAAGGGGGTTCGCCACGCGGCAGGCGCGGGTTTAGGCTCGTCTCTCTGATACAAACGGAAAGGGCGGGTCCAAGACCCGCCCCTACCTTGTTAGCTTCGTCTACGAAGGGGATCGACCCGCAAACTAGACGCCTTGCTGCTGCTCTTTCTGCGACTTGCGCGTGCGGCGCGCCGCCTTCTTCTTGGCGATGCGAGTCAGTTCGCTTTTGGATACGAACCAGCGCTTGCGGCGCACGTCGGTCAGTACGCGACTTTTCACGACCTCGCGGCTGAACCGCCGGAGCAGTTGTTCGCCGGACTCATCGGGTCGAAGCGTTACCTTAGGCAGAGTAATTCACCCCCTTCGTCTCTTGGTTTTCTTGACAGTTTTTCAGTTTATCACATTCTCTGCCGCGCGGCAAAGCTTATATACCCGATCGCCGCCTTGAGGCTTATAATCGGCTCCAAGACCAAACTGACAACCCGCTCTGGAGGCATAGACCCATGGATCCCGTTGGAACCGTCATCTTCGCCATCTTCATCTTGCTGATGCTGGCCGCGATTCTTCTCCCCAAATTGGGTCGCGCCCGCAACCGCAGTCGGGGCTAACCATTGGCTGGCCGCCGCCCGGCGCGTGAAACTACCCGCGTTGTCGTCCTGTTTATCGCTGCGCTGATCTTCAGCGTCGTTGTGGCGCGCCTCCAGGCCCAGCCCGCCCTATTCGACAATGGCCCCTCTGTCTTGCGCGTTTATTACGAGGACTTTCGCTCGCTCACGCGGCTGAGCCGCTTTGACCTGTGGGAATATAACAACCTGGCCGAGCGTTACGTCCTGGTGGCGACAGATGCCGTTGGGGAGTCGCAGCTAATGCGCCGGGGCTGGCGCGTCGCCCCGGACCCCGCAGCTACGGCCGAGATGCGCCAGTCGCCCGGCCACATTGGCCGCCTGAAAAACGGCTATCGCACCTTGGATGAGTTGTATGCCGATCTGGCGACAGCCGCCGCGGGCCGCCCTGAGCTGATCGAACTTGTCACCTACGGCCAGAGCTACTGCCTGGAGCGCGGTGGCTGCGCCATCCCTGGCGGAGCCCCTCTCGACGGTTACCCACTACAGGCTATCCGCGTCACCAACGAGGCCGTCGCCGGAAGTTCGACCATCGCCGCCGATGGCACGGTGACGCGCGGCCAGAAGCCCGTTTTCTTCTTGATGGCCGGCATCCATGCGCGGGAGATCACCACGCCGGAACTGGCGATGCGTTTCTTCGATCTGCTGCTCGACGGCTACGGCGTTGATGCTGACGTGACATGGCTCGTTGACAACCACGAAATCTGGATTGCGCCCATGGTGAACCCGGACGGCCGCTGGCTTGTCGAGCTAGGCGAGCGGCCGGAGTACGGCGGCCGCGCCTTCTATCAGCGCAAGAACGCCAACAACGACGGTGACAGCGACGGCGCGCCCGACTGCGACTCGTGGCCGCCCAGCGCCTTTGAGCCGGGCGCTGGCCCCCAGTTTGGCATCGACCTGAACCGCAACCACAGCTTCGGTTGGGGCGGACTGGGGTCGAGCAGCGCCCCCTGTGACCTGACGTATCGCGGCGCGGGGCCCGCATCCGAAAGTGAGGTGGCCCAACTAGAAACCCTCGTTCGAGCGCTCGTCGCCGACCAGCGCGGGCCCGGCCTGGACGACGCCGCGCCGGACGACACGACGGGCCTGCTAATCACGCTTCACAGTTTCAGCAATCTGGTGCTCTATCCCTGGGGCAATATTTACCACGATGCGCCTAACGATACGGGACTCAAGGCGATTGCCGACCGGATGGCCGCTTATAATGACTATTTGTCCTGCCAGCCCACGGAGTGCCTTTACGCCGCATCCGGGGCAACGGATGACTGGGCGTATGGCGAATTAGGCATCCCTGCATTCACCTTTGAGATTGGCGACCAGTTCATGCCTCCCTATGATGTTATCGACGCGCAGCAGTGGCCGGAAAACCGACCGGCGCTGCTTTATGCGGCCAAGATCGCCCGGACGCCCTATGTAACGGCGTTGGGGCCGGATGTGGTCGACGTCGTCGTGTCAGGGATAGGGCCGGCGCGCGAACTGACCGCCACCATCAGCGACTACTTCAGTGGCGGACAGCGGATCGCTTACGCCGCCTATACGATTGACACGCCCCCCTGGCAACCCGGAGTGCCGGGCACGGCGCTTGCCCCGGCCGACGGTATATTCGACGCGACGCTGGAGACCGTTGGCGGTCTGGTGGATGTTTCCGCGGTCGCTCCCGGCCGCCATCTCCTCTACATTCGCGGCCAGGACGTGGAGGGCCACTGGGGCCCGGTGACGGCGGCGTTCCTCGACGTTGCGCGGCCGGGAATGGACCAATCGGTGTTCCTGCCCTTCTTGCGAAGGTAAACCCGCTTGCTGCTCACAGCTGCGGTTCTGGCCGGAACTGCGTCTCATAGAGCGACGCATACAGCCCGCCGCGGGCCAGCAACTCGGCGTGCGTGCCCCGTTCCACCAGGCGCCCGTTCTCCATCACCAGGATGACGTCGGCGGCCAGGATGGTCGACAGGCGGTGGGCGATGACCAGGCTGGTGCGCCCCTCCATCACGTGCTGCAACGCCTCCTGGATGAGCGCTTCCGATAGCGAGTCCAGATGCGACGTGGCCTCGTCCAACACGAGAATGCGCGGGTTCTTCAGAATGACGCGGGCGATGGCCACCCGTTGCCTTTCGCCGCCGCTCAACCGGTAGCCGCGTTCGCCGACGACCGTTTCATAGCCGTCCGGCAATCCAGCAATGAAATCGTGGATGTTGGCCGCGCGGGCCGCGGCGATCATCTCGGCCTCGGTGGCATCGGGCCGGGCATAGAGCAAATTGGCGCGCACGGTATCGTAGAACAGGTACGTCTCTTGCGTCACCATGCCGATGTTCTCCGCCAGCGATTGCAGCGTGACAGACCGCAGGTCGCGGCCGTCGATCGCCACCTGCCCGCCCGTTGGGTCGTAGAGGCGCGGAATCAGGTAGGTGATCGTCGTCTTGCCCGCACCGCTCGGCCCGACCAGCGCCGCCAGCTGGCCCGGCTCGATGTGGAAGTCAACGTCGCTTAGCGCCACGCGTCGCTCGGCAACCGCTTCCGCGCCATTGCCGTCTTCGATGCCGGAACCATTGGGCTTCGGGGCAAAAGCGACTGATTTTGGCTGGCGACCCCGGCCGCGCCGCAGCAGCGTCTCGCTGCCGCCCCACTCATAGCGCACCACCTCGGTCAGCCCGCCACGCTGCCCGCTGCCAAGCGACCCATAGTCAAAGGTAACGTGATCAAAGGTGATGCTGCCGGCCACGTCGCGCAAAGGCGTCGCGCCGGGCGCTTCGGCAATCTCCAGGGGGATGTCGAGTACCTCAAAAACGCGCTCGAAGCTGACCATGCTTTGGGCAAACTCGACCGGCGCGTTGGTCAGCGCCATCAATGGCCCATAGAGCTGACTCAGGTAAGCGCCGAAAGCGACGATGGTGCCGACGGTAAACGCCCCCTCCATAGTCAGGTAGCCGCCGACCCAGTAGACAACGGCCGTGCCGACCGCCCCGATGATGCTCAAGATCATGAAGAACCAGCGGCCGATAACCGCCTGACGCACGCCAAGGTCGCGCACGGCGGCGCTGTCGCGCCGGAAGCGGGTCAACTCCCGCTCCTCGCGGCCGAAAAGCTTGACCAGCAACGCGCCGCTGACGTTGAGCGTTTCGTTCATCGTCGCGTTCATCTCCGCGTTGAGGACCATCGACCGGCGGCGTAGGTCGCGCAGCACGCGGCCGATGCGGCGGGCCGGCAGATAGAAGAATGGCAACACCGCCAACCCCAACAACGTTAGCCGCCACTCCAGGGCGAACATGATCGCCAGCGTACCAATCACCTGTACGATGTTGGAGAAAATGGAGATAAGCGTGTTGCTCACTGCCTGTTGCGCCCCAACCACATCGTTGTTGAGCCGCGACATAAGCTCCCCGGTGCGCGACTGGGTGAAGAAGCGCAGCGACATGCGCTGGAAGTGGGCGTAGACAGCGCCGCGCAGGTCAAAGATGACACTCTCGCCCACAAACGCGCTCAGGTCGCGCTGCCAGACGCCGACCACGCCATTCAGCACGGGAACGGCTATCAGGCCCACGGCCAGAAGATTGAGCAGCCGCCGGTTGGCGTTGGGGATCGCGTCGTCGATGAGCGAACGCATGAGCAGCGGCGATACGAGCGTGATCGCCGTCGTCAACAATATACTGATCAGCAGCATAACCACCTGGCGCGTATAGGGCCGGGCAAAGTCCCAGACGCGCCACAACAGGTCGCGCGTGACGACCGGTCGGTCCTGTTCCTCATCGTGGCTGAGGTAAGCCCACCAGCCGCCGCCATGAAAACCCATGGGGTATACTCCTTTCTAGTAGAACCGAAAGTGACCGCGAAAATGCCAACACCAAGCGGCTATCGCGCCCGGAATGCGCGCGGCGCCAGTCGTGACCGGCCCTAGCGAACCGTAAACCGGCCCAATTGTACGACGTCTTGCCCGCCGGCAAACCTCCACCTTTGGTTAGTCTCAGGATCGTAGAGACCGGTAACAAGGCGATAGGTTCCTGCAGGCAGTTGTGGGGGCAGGGCAACAGTCTGCACCTGAGCCAGCGTGTCCTCCGCGCGCCAACCCTCCCACGCCGCGCCAAGACCATCCCACTGGGCAGCGATCAACCCGTTCTCGTCCAGAACATGTAGAAAGAGCTTGATCGGCCGCGGCTCGCCGCCCTGCCGCCAGGTAGAGAGGACAGTGACCACCCCATCGTCGACCTGCACCACCGGCACGCCGGTGAAGAACACCGTGTGCCCCTGGAACACCAGGGGCCGTCCCCGCTCCGGTGGCGGCCGGGGGACGACTCGACCCATCGCGTAAGCCCCATCGCTGGCAGTCGGCAGCCCGGCCGGTTGAAGATAAGCCCGAAGCAGCGGGTGTAAGGCTTCCGGCGACGCCACCAGCCAGGCCGGCCGTGTACCATCGGGGACGATGACCGCCTGCGCGCTATCGAACCAGCGCGGCCGGACGTCGTTCGTGCCTAGCCGAGCGTAGTCGGCTGGGGCGATGGCGTCGATCTGCGTGTTGCCCAGTAGCAGATCGACCGGCTCGCCGCGGGCCGGCTGCCAGTAGAGAAAAATGCTGTAGCCAATTTTGTCATCCGGGGCGCGCTCCCGGAAGACCCGGAACTGGTTGGGGTTGGCAAAGTGAACGCCCTGCAGCGTCGTGGCGCTAATGGCGTACCAGCCCGGCGCCGGATCGGCGGGATAGAACGGCCGCGCGTTGGGATTCATGAGCCGGGGTGGGAAACTGTCCAGGCCATCGTAAGCGATGCCGTAGTAGTCCGGTCGCGCCTCGCCAAAGTAGCTTAGCCACACACGCTGTCCACTATGAGCATCCTGCCACAACTTCAGGCGGGCCAGGTCCTGCCCCCAGTCGATGTTGCTGTCCACCAGCGCTTGCCAGCCACTATCCGGCCCGCCGGCCAGGACGTTGAAAAAGGACAAAAAGTGAGGGTAAATCCACAGCGTGGCCGCCGCCAGCCACGCCAGCGCCCCCACCGCGAAGCCCGGCCACAGCCGCCAGAAGGGTCGCGCCGCCCGTCCCGCTTCCCCCGCCGCTACGCCAACCAGGACGTACAGGAACGGCAGCACTGGCAGGAGGTGGCGGTACCCAAGGTTTATATCGGTCGTCAGGGCAATGGCAAAATAGCCGAGGGCCGGAATGAGCAACGCGGTCACGTCTATGGCGCGCTCGCGTGGCGCGTTGTTGCGAAGCATCTTCGCTACGCGAAAAGCGCTAAGTCCAAGCAGCAGCAGTGCTGGTAGCGGCGTCTTGAGAACGAAGGCCACCGGAAAGTAGTACCACCAGCCGGTATCCGAATAGCGGCCGAGCAGGAATGCTGGCGTGCCCACCTGCAAGCGCCCACCGATGTCGAGTAGTTGATCCAGATAGTTCGACAGGGGCACCGCCGCGCCCCCTATGGTTCCCAGGAATGGCAGCGGTGAATGGAGCGGCCCCGTCTGAAAACCGTTCGTCGCCCACAGCGTTAGCAGCGCCGCGAGCGGGTAAATTGCGATCGCTTGCGCCGTAAGCCATATCAGTTCGCGCCGCGCCGGCCGCCGCAGGACCAGCGCCAGCAGGATCACCAGCGCGAACAGAGGCAGGAACAGCAGCGCCGTGAATTTGGTATTCTGCAACAGACCCAGGCTAACGCCGGCCACGGCCGCCCGCGCCCACGACGGCCGCTTCAGCCAGCGCCACAGCGTATAGCCGGCGACGGTTGCGCCGGCGGCCAGACCGAGGTCGGTGGTCACCAGCCGGGTATGAGCCAGCATGTTGGGATCGAGCGCCAGCAGAACCAGGGCGACGAGCCCGGCGGCCCGCGCCAATCCGCGGCGCAGCCCCCACCCGGCAGCCATTTTCCCTGCCCAGCGGCCGCCGGCGACCGCCAGCAGCATCCCCAGCCATATAGTGGGCAGCCTGGCCAGGAACATTACGTGGGCAACCGGGTTGCCAATCTCCCACAGGAACAACTCGGCCGGCCGGTGGAAATCCGTGCCACCCGACGCCAGATAATCCGCCGGCAGGCGAACCGCCGGATCGTTGACAAGGAGGGCGGCGTTGAGAGCGTTCAAGCCCAACGGGTGGCCGACCCGGATGGCCCGGCTGCCGCCACGGGCCTCCCCACGGAGGTAGGCCAGGCCGCGGACGAGAAAGCCCTGCTCGTCGAAGGTAGGCGCGTCGCCAACCATGCTGCCGACGGCCAGGGCGAACATCAGCCCTAGCGCCAGCGCGGCCAGCCAGGTCGTAAGCGCGTTGCGCCAGCGGGGGGTCATAAGCAAAACGGTAGTGGCCGGTAAGCAGCCTGCGGGCGCTTACCGGCCACTTTTGGAACGTGACGGTCAGGACGGCGCTAGTCGATGGGCATAACCTGGATGTACTCAAAGCGCCAGGTCGCGTTCTCGATAACGTCGGTCGAGGCGAAGAGACCGAAGTACCGATCGCCCAGCCAGCGGGTGTCGCCGTATTCGTACTGGAGGCGCGGTTCCTCGGTCAGCCGCCCGGCGTAGAGCTTGATCCCGTCGGCGCGCACCTCGATACGGTAGCGGTTCCACTCCTTTGCGTCCACGCCGCTGTAGTTTTGCAGGTTGTTGATGTCGCCAACGCGCTTCATTGGACTGCCGCCGCACTCCTGGCACCACTCCAGCTTGTCGACACGCTCGAAGAGCAATTGCAGCCGGACGCGGTTGGGATCGGTGTCGTTGTAAATCGAGTTGGTGTTGTAAAAATGGTTGAAGCAGTTGCCGTGCTTGTACCACTCGTCAAACGACGTGCCCGGCGGGCAGTTCGCGCCCGCCCAATCGCCGCCGAAGACGCCGCCGAACGAGTGGGCATAGCCCTGACTGATGGCGCGGGCCTCAAACTCGATGACGTAGGGCAGGCGCGGCGCGGGCTGCAGCGGGCTCACGATGCCCCAGTCCCAGCGGCTGTTGACTTGCATCACGTACTTGCCGTTCTCGTAGAAGCCCTTCACCGCCTCAAGGTAGGTCGAGCGGCGCATGGCCCAGCCGGTGCTGCTGTCATCGAAGTCGTCGCGATAGCCGCCGACGACCTGGCCGACGTTCGACCACGGGCCGGTGTTCTGCCCTACGAGGCTGCGCACGCGGTAGTAGAAGACGTTGAATGGGCTCGGCTGCTTGGTCAGCGTCAGCGCGGTCTGCTGGCCGACCAGAATGGGTTTCGCGTCGGAGAAGTCAGGTTCCTGCGCCTCATGAATTTCATAGCCGCTGGCGCCGGGGCTGGCTGTCCAGGCCAGCGTCCAACTGTTTTGCCCGTTGGGCTGCCCGGTCGTCAGCGTGACAGGGCCGGGGTTCGGCAACAGGCCGTAGATGGTAAACGGCACGAACTGGATGGGCGAAGCCTTGACCTCGTCCACCGTGATCGTTGCGCTACGGTTGAGGTTCTGCTCGGCGCTCTCGATCTTCGCTGTGTTCTCAACTTCCGCGCCGGGTTCGGCGCTGCTCTTCAGGCGAACGGTGATGGTGATCGTCGCGCTGCCACCCTCGGTGACGGTGCCCTTCCACTGCATCACCCCCTGACTAAACTCGCAGGTGTCGGTGATAAAGGCCACGCACTCGCTGTCGATGTAGTCGACCTGGTTTGGCAGGTCGTCGGTCACCTCGACCGGTATGTCAAAGTCGCCGCTATTCTCGACCTGAATCGTGTACTCGAAGACGCCGCCGGGCGACACCAGATCGTCCGAGGCGGTCTTGGTCGACCCGTTCAGGTTGGCCGGCCGGAACTCACTTGCCGGCAGCGTGTGGGCGGCGAGGTAGCGCTCCATGCCGGGCGGCATGGCCAGCAATTCTGCGTCGGTGGGCACGCGATCGACAAAGGGCGAGGGGCGCTCCTGATTACCAGGCGGCGGAGTCGGTTTCGTGTCGATCTGGGCCGCCGCGCTTAGCCGAACTAGCACCAGGGCACAGAAAAGAGCCAGGGCGGCAGTCAAAAACAGGCCCCGCCCCGGCCACCGTCCGGCTGTGCGCCCGGAGTTGCGGTTTGGTTTCATTGCTCTTTACTCCTTTGCTGGTGTTTTGAACAGCCAGTCGGGGGCTATGGTACTGTCCTCCCCCTATCGGGGCAAATGGCGGGGAGGATAGAGGGCGGGATGCGGACGGGTCTTAAAGGCCGGCCGGCGGAACTCCATCCGCCGGCCGGCACAGGGCGAAGGCGCGATCCTAGTCGATCGGCGTTACGCGGAAGTCGTCAAATCGCCACAAGGCATTGGTGTACTCGTCCGTCGAGGCAAAGAGGCCGAAGTAGGGGCTGGTGACATAGCGGGTGTCAAAGTATTGATATTGCAGTTCCGGTGTTAGCCCTCGCTTGGCGGCATAGATCTTGATGACGTCGTCGCGCACTTCGATGCGATAGTGGTTCCACCCCGTTGGGTCGATGTTCTTGTAGGTCTTGATGCTGCCGGGGTTGACATCGCCCAGGCGCTTCATCGGGCTACCGCCGCAGGGGATGCACCACTCGAGGTAGTCGATGCGCTCGAACAGCAGCTTGATCGGGCCGTAGAAGATGCTGTTGGCGTTGTAGAAGTGGTTGAAACAGTCCTGATGCAGGTACCAGCCGTCGAAGTCAAAGGCCATCGGGCAATTGGGCGATGGCCAGTCGCCGCCGAAGACGCCGCCGAACGACCACAGGTTTGCGCCGTCGACGATGGTGGCGTAGAAGTCGATGACGTAGGGCAAGCGCGGCGCCGGCTTGCCCGGGCTGGCAATACCCCAGTCCCAACGGTCGTTGACGTCCAGGACGTACTCGCCGCGATCGTAGTAGCTATGGACCTCCTCAATGTAGGTCGTGCGCCGCAAGGACCAGCCGCTGGCCGGGTTGCTGAAGTCATCGTAATAGGCGCCAACCACGACCCCGACGTTCGACCACGGGCCGGCCTGTTGACCGACGAGGCTGCGCACACGATAGTAGTAGACGTTGGACGGCGACGCCGTCTTCTGGCGGACGACGCTCGTTTGCGGGCCGACGAGGATGGGCTGGGCATCGGCGAAGTCGGCGCTCTGCGCCTCATGCACCTCGTAGCCCGTGGCATTCGCGTCGGCCGTCCACGAGATTGTCCAGGCGTTCAGGCCATTTGGCTGGCCGGCGCTCAGCACGACCGGGCTCGGTTGCGCCAGACCGAACGTGGCCAAGGGCAGAAACTGATAAGTCGTTTCGTTAAGGCCGGCAGCCTGACGCACCGCGAGCGGCAGGGTGTGGGCGGCTGCGTAGCGCTCGATAGACGGGGGCATGGCCAGCAGCTCGGCCGTCGTCGGCGCGAACGGGGCTAGTGGTGCCGGCGCCTTGGTCGCCGGCCCGCGAGAGTCGCCGGCCGCGACCATGCCCGCTATGAGTACAAGAGCGAGCAGGGCGAACAGAATGGCGGCCACGCGGGTGGCCCGCTTGGGGTACGACTTATTTGATGCCATGTGAGTACCTCTCCTGATTCAACTGCAACGGGTAGGACGGGAATTCCCGCCCGACAGGATCGTAGCGATCTAGCGAGTGTTCGGCAAATCGCAAGCCAGGTGCCCGCCCGCGCCGCGGCACAGGGCCACGCGCAGGGAGTCACCCTCGCTGGCGGGCAGCCGTTGCCCATCGCCCCGCCGGTAGAGGCCAAGCACAAGCTCGTACTCCCCGGACAACCCGGCCGGAAGCTGCAGGCTGTGACGCTGGAGAACTCGGTCGCTGGGCATTAGCGTCTCGGCCGCCGCGTCCAGGCCGTCGTGCTGCGCTACGACGGCGCCGGATGGGTCAATCAGATGCACGAAGACTGCCAAGTCAGCGGGCAGCCTATCCTCAACTTCCCAATAGGTCAGAAACGTGAGCGCGTCACCCGGAGCCACTTGGGGAGCAGTCAGGCCGCGCAGAGCGATGACCGGGGGGGCGCCAAATGTCTCCATCACAGGCACCACATTGGCGGCGGGAGCTGCCGGCAAAGCATAGACGGCAAAGGATGGGCCGGATGGGCTGCGGTAGAGCGGATCGGCCAGCACACCCGCTGCCGCGGCCAGTTCCGCGTTGAGCGGGGCGTACTCGGGCACATAGAGCCAGGGCGAGTCCTCGCCCGCCGGCCAGACGAGCGCGCCGGCTACGCCGGACGTCTGCACCCAGCGCGCGGCCGGGTCGCGGCCCACGTCGCGCCGCAGCGTGGCCCCATCGATTGGCTCATAGAACACCTCGGCCACCACGGGGGCGGCCCCGCCTCCTTCCACCAGCCAGTAGCGGCCGATGTCGCGGATAACCGTCTGGTAGCGGAGGCGTGTCTCCAGATCGGCCGGCCAGCGCCCGAACCCATCCCGCACAGTCCGCGCCGCGTTCCACACCAGCAGCGCCAGCAGCACGGCCGCCAGGCCCAGGCTCCACGCTCTGGCGTCGGTTAACGACCGGCGGCCGGCCATCCGTCGCCACCAACGCGCCAGCCCATTCACGGCCAAGCCCGGCAGGACGTAGACCACCGGCAGCGCCCCCACCAACCGCACGGTACTCGGCGCGTCGGGCGACAGGGCGCTCGGCAGCAGGGCCACGAACAGCCAAACCGGCAGCAGGGCATAGACCGGCCGGTGCCAGCGCCAGAGGGCCAGCGCCAGCCCGGCGTAGAACAGGAGCGCCATCAGCGGGTCAAAGAGCGGGCGGTTGGGCAGCGTATACGTCCAGCGTGGATCGCCGGTGAAGCTAAAGACGCCCAGCGTCGCCAGTGTAGAGCGGGCGACGGGAACAGGGTCGCCGGCCCGCAGCGCGTCGAGCGGGCCGCCAAGTTGCGCCAGTCGTTGCTGGAGTTCAGGATTGGCGCGCAGCGTTAGCCCCAGCGGCGCATAGACGAGCAGGCACACGACCAGCACGACCAGGGCATAGACCGCCTGCGCCCGGGCTGCCCGGGCCGATTCGCTACGACCCCGTCGCCGTTCCAGCAGCGCCCGAGCCGTTGCGACGACGAGCAAGCCCAGCGGGATGAGCGGCGCGACACGGGCGGCGGTGTAGCTGTACAGGGACAAGCCGAGCCAGGCGCCAGCCAGCGCCGCTGAGAGCAGACCGCGCCGGGTCAACTCGTGGCAGCGCAGCGGCCAGCACCCTGCGGCGGCGACAAGGAGCAGGGGCATGAGAATCGGCCGTATACCGATACGGCTGAAAATGACGGGCCACCAACTGAGTGCCAGCCCCGCCCCGGCAACCAGCGCGGCGATGCGACCGTAATTCCGCCGCGCCCAGTGCAGGGTCGCCGCGACCAGTAACAGCCCCAGGTAGACCGATGGCAGTCGCGCTGCCAGAAGGTTATCGCCATAGAGCATGCCGAACGGAGCGGCCAGATAATGGTAGAGAGGCTCATGCCCGTAGCCGTGGCGAAAGAACAGCGCCCGCTCCCCCTGGCGGATGAACAAGGCAATGTCAGCGTCCAGCACCTCATCCTGCGCCAGTCCCGGCGGAACCTGGTCGAGGGCGACAAGCCGGAAAGCCACTGCCAGCAGCAACACGGCCGAAGCCAGTAGTAGCCAGCGCCGCGCCGCGGCGGCTTGTGAGGCACCAGTCACGCTAAGGGACGTCATAAATGAGAATGGAGTAGCCGACCCGCGCATCCGGCGGGCGGGCGCGGAACCAGGCGTAGATGCGCTTCTCTTCCGGCCGCAGGGGCGTCTCCCACAAGCTCGTCGCACTAATAGCATAAATCCCTGGCTCCGGTTGCGCGGGGTTGAACGGCGGAGCCCACCACAAGGGGAAAAACTGCGGCCGTCCGATTCCAGGCAGCGGATCATAGTCAATGCCGTAATAGGCCGGGTCGGCCGAGCCGAACCAGCCCAGGCGCACATGGTTTACGCGGTTATCGGCCATCCACTGACGCAATCGAAGCAAGTCCTGGCCCCAGTCCACGTTGCTGTCGATCAGCACCCGGTAGCCATTTCCCGGCCCGCCCGCGGCCGGATTGAAGTAACTCAAATAATGGGGGTGAATCCACAGCGCGACCCCGATCACCCCCCCCACGACCGCCACGCCGATCCATCGAAAAAAAGAAGCAGCCACAGATTGAAGCGTGTTTAAATCTGTGAAATCTGTCGTTTCCCCCCTCTTCCCCGCCAGGCCGCTGGCCAGGATGAGCAGGTAGGGCAGCGCCGGCAGGGCGTGGCGGTAGCCGATATTCAGCGCGCTAATCATCGTCAGGCCGAAGAAAAGCGCCGCGGCCAGCAGCAGGAAGGCCGCCCGACGGCGCGTGGCGCGGTTACGAAGTAGTAGCGCGGCTGACAGGGCCAGCCCCGCCAACAACACGAGCGGCGTCTTGACGGCGAAGGCGGCAGGAAAGTAGGCTACGAAGCCGTCGTCGGAGAAGCGGCCGAGCAGGAACGCCTGCGACCGCCCCCCGCTCCCCAGCCGGGCGATCTGCTCCACTCCGGCCCAGAAGGTTGGCATCGGCCCGCGCCAGGCATTCATCCCCTCCATCCCCGGCGAGATGAACTGGAACGCCCCCCATTGGAAGCCATAGATGGCCCAGACCACAAGCAAAGCGGCGACGCCGGCCGCGGCCAGTTGCCCCAGCCGCAGCCGCGCCGCACCACCCGCGCCGCGCGGGCCGGGCGGGTAGAGCGGCAGCAGCGCCAGGATACCCCAGACGAGCGCAAAGCCGAGGGCCGATAGCTTGCTGCCAAAGGCCAGGCCGATCGCCAGCGCCGCCACGGCCCAGCGCCGCCAGTCCCAGCGCTCCGGCGTCTGCCACAAATGCCACAACGCAATTGTCGCTAGAAAAGTGAAGAGCGTGCCGCCCAGATCAGTGGTGGCGTAGCGGCCGTGGGCCAGCAAGTTCGGCTCGAAGAGCATCAATACCAGGGCCATTAGCCCGGCGTCGCCGCCCCACAGACGTCGCGCAAAACGGAAGCCGGCCACCCCCAGCGTCAGCAGCAGAAAGACGATCGGCAGCCGAGCCAGAAAAATAATTCGCGTGACGTCGTGGTTGTATTGCCAGAGGAAGAGGTCGGCGAACTCATACCAGCCTTCACGCCGCTCCCAACTTGGGTGGTCGGTCGGCAGCCGCAACTCGGGCATAGTAAGCAGCGGCAGAGCGCTCAGTGTGTTGACCAGGGGCGGGTGTTCCAGGCTCAGCCGCGGATCGCCGGTGCGCAGAAAGGCGAGGCCGCGCGCAACGTGGTTTTGCTCATCCATCGTCGGGCTGTCGCCAACGAGACTATCGAGCGCCAGAAAGAAAAAGAGCAGCACCGCGGCGGCCGCCAACCAAACGTCGCGGCGAGGATGGGCGGCAATGCTGGCTCTCTGGGGCATCATCGCGGCGATTATAGCCGACAGCTAGGATGTAGGTTAGCGGTCGCCGCCGAGTGACGAACGGAAGGGAGTGGTCTACAATCCGCGTCGATGAACGCTACGCCGCCATCGCCGGACAATAATCGTGTATCGAGCCGCTCGCGCCAGCGCCTGATGACTGCCCTGAAGGTCCTTGTGACCGTCGCTGGCCTGGTTCTCGTGCTGCGTGGACTTGACTACCGCGCGCTTCTGGCGGCACTGCGCACAGTCAAACCGGCGTGGATGGCCGCCGGAGCGGCCCTGATTGCCCTGAGCCTCGTAGTCCGCGCCTACCGCTGGCATGTGGTTCTACGGGGTGTTGGCTCGCAAATACGCTTCGGCCGGCTGGTAGAACTCTACTTTGTCGGCAGTTTCTTCAACGCTTTTCTACCCTCAGGCTTGGGCGGGGACGTCATCCGGGCCGCCGAAGCGGCGCAGGACGTTGACCCGAGTATCGCTGTCAGCACCGTTCTCGTAGACCGGCTGACCGGCTTGCTGGCGCTCTTCGGCATGGCCCTGATTGTGCTGCCGTTCCGACCGGAAGATTTTCCCCGCGAATTGACCTGGACCATCGGCGCCATCTGCGTCATCGGGCTAGCCGGAGGTTTCGTCCTCCTCGAAGGGCGACTCCTGCGATCCGTTACTGCGCGACTGCCGGGGCGCTTGCGCGCTCTGGGCGGCGGCTTCCTCGACCGGCTGGCGCTGGCGATCCACAACTGCGGCTGGCGAGCAGTCCTGCTGGCCCTGTTGATTTCGGTCGTCTTCAACCTGATGCAAGTCGGTTGGTGGGCAACGACGGGACGGGCTCTTGGCTTGAACGTGCCCTTCGGCTATTACCTGCTGGTCGTGCCGGTCATGTCGCTGGCGCTGCTGGTGCCATCCATCGGTGGTCTGGGGGTGCGGGAAAATTTCGCTCCGGCCCTGTTTGCCGGCGCCGGGCTGGTTGCGGTGCAGGCGGTCGCCCTGACGCTGCTTGTTTTTGGGCTAGAGCGGGTCGCCAGCTTGCTCGGCGCGCCGGTCTACCTGAATGCGACCGCGCGCGCCGGTCGCGAGCGTTCCCTGGTCGGGGCCAAGAAGAACTAAACAAGGATTAAACGCCGAATCCATTATCCCGCGTCGGCCGTCTCCGGCTCGCCGGGCAGGAACGTCACTTCGAGCATCCCGTCGCGCAGCCGCCCGCCGCCCGCCCGTCGCTTGGCCAGCACCATCGGCAAAATCATCTCGCGCTTAAAGTTGCCGATGGTAATGAACAGCTCGTCGCCGCGCTTGCGCAGGCGGACATCGTCGCGGCCTATGAAGGGGATTGGCAACCGCAGGAGATAGCCGCCGTCGCCCGTATCCACGATCTCTTGCAGCACACCCCGGTAGAAGATCTCGCCGGGGTCACTGGGGCCAAAGCAGTCGGCCGCCAGTTGCGAGAGCGCTGCCAAGCCGACGACCTCGTGGGCGTAGTACGGCGCGTACCACAGCGGCAGCGGCCGGAAGTTGTTCTCAATGAGCTCGATGTACTTGGCCTGGATGGCCCGCCGCTGGCGATAGAACTCACCCTCGGCCGCGGCCTCGGGTAAGATGCGGTTGATGATCACGCTATCGACCGGATAATTGAACAGGCCCAGATAGCTGACCGCCCGCTCGGCCTCGCGCATCACCATCTTCTCCGGTTGCAAGACAACGCGATAGCTGCTGATTGACGGATCGCTGAGCGTGGCCCGCAAGTCGGCCGTTTGCGCGTCAAGGTTGCTAATGGCCTCCAGTACTTCCGACGGGCCCTGCAACAGCTTGCCGGCAAACGGCTTCAGAGCCCGCATGAGAATGGCCGATTCCAGCTTTCCCACCTGCCCGGCGTACCAGCGGAACGTGTCGGGCATCGTCAGGAGCCGGATCGTCTCACCGGTCGGTGCCGCGTCGATGATGACGCGTTCAAATTCCTGTTCCTTGGCTTGCTTATTAATGTGGAGCAGGCTAACGATCTCGTCCATGCCCGGGAAGGCCGACAACTCATCGGCCACGACATTGGAAATGCCCGGCCCGCTAACCATTTTAGACACTGCGCTTTGCAGCGTCCCCCAGTAGTTCTGGATGTCGGCGACGACGCTAATCTCCTGCGCCCACAGATTATCGGCAATCTGGAGCGGCTTCGCGCCTAGCGGTATGTCGAAAGAATCGGCCAGGCTGTGGGCGATGTCGGTGCTGGCGACAAGCGTCTTGTAGCCCAACTGGGCGCTGCGCAGCGCAGTGGCCGCCGCCACGGTCGTCTTGCCCACGCCACCCTTACCCAGGTACAAAATTATCCGCATGTAATTCTCCTTTTTCAGGATATACGCACGGAGCCGTGACCAGTTGCATACCAGTGGCTGGGCCGGAACGTCTCCAGAAGAGACCCGCCGATGAACTCGCGCAGGATGGAGTCGCTGGCAATGTACTGAAGTTCCGGCAAGGGTAACGGCTCGAACCATTGCAGGAAGGCCAAGAGGCGATTGGCCTCCAGCCGCTCTGGCGTGCCCTGTTCCACCTGGAGCAGCAGTGGCTCGGCGAGCGGTTTTAGGGCTGAAAGCTCATATACCAGCGCGGAGTTGAAGAAAACGTCGGCGCTGTTCTGATAGGGGAAAATGTAATTCTTTTCGCCGCGGCGAACACTGTTCCAACGGCCGATGGTCGCCGTGGCCGAATAGCCGCGGTGGGCCGCGTCGCGCACGATGCGCCTGAGCAAGCGCGTGTCAGTCGTCGGCACCCGATTGTGCTTGTCCAGGTTGAGTTGCGTAAAGGCCGAAATGAAGATGCGGAATGTGGCCGATTCCGGCAACTGGTCCGTCAAGCGCGGGTTCAGCCCGTGGATGCCCTCGACCAGGATCACGTGGTCACGGCCGATACTTAACGGCGACCCCTGTTCGCGCTGCCCGGTCCTGAAGTTATAGCGCGGCATCAGGACTTCCTCGCCGGCCATCAGGCGGCGCATGTCCGCCTGGAACAACGCCACGTCCACGGCCTCCAGCGCCTCGAAGTCGAAGGCTCCACTCGGGTCGCGTGGCGTGTCCTCGCGGTTGACGAAGTAGTCGTCGAGACTGATGATAACCGGGTAGATACCCTGGGCCATCACCTGGAGCGCCAGCCGCTTGGCGAAGGTGGTCTTGCCGGCCGAGGTAGGCCCGGAAACGGCGACGAGGCGCACGGCGGGCTGACGGTTGGCGATGGCGCGCGCGATGCTCGCCAGTTGCCGCTCGTGAAGCGCCTCGGCCACCAGCACGATCTCCCCGGCCCGGCCCCTGGCAAGGGCCTCATTGAGCGACGTCACGTTGCCGACACCGACAATCGTCAGCCAATCCTTATAGGTTTGGAAGATCTGAGCCAGGCGCGGTTCGTCTTCGAAGGGCTGCAACACGTTGGGCCAGCTGCGTCGCGGGAACTGCAGGATGAACCCATCGTTATAGTGGCGCAGGTCAAACAGGTCGAGGTAGCGCGTGCGCGGCACCATGAAGCCATGAAAGTAGTCTTTGACCCCGTTCAGTTCGTACAGCGTCAAATAGGCCTTGCGGCGGCGGGCGAACAAGTCGGCCTTTTCGAGATCGCCCTGCTCGCGGAAAAAGGCGAGCGCCTCATCCAGCGGCATGCGCACATTATTGATCGGCAGATCGGCGTCCACCAGTTCGCGCATCCGCCGTTTGAGCGCCAGCAACTCGTCATCGGTTAGTCTCTCAGCGTTGCCGCGTTCGCAGTAGTAGCCGCCGAAGGGCATGGAATGCAGGATGGTGATCACTTGATCGGGTAGCACCTCGGCCGCGGCGGCGATCATCAGAAAACTCAGCGACCGCCGGTAGATGCGCGCGCCATCGTTGCTGCCGGTCGTGACCGGCACGAGGTCGGCATCTTCGGTCAGGGGGAAGCATAGCTCGCGCAGGCGTCCGTTCATCAGCGAGGCCACAACCCGGTCACCGGCCGGGGTACCGGCCCCTAGAATGAACTCCTCGATCGGCGTTCCGCGCGCGCCCTCCAGCACGCGCCCATCAGGAAAGCGCGCCTGGACTGTGGGGCGCAACTCGGTGGGGTAAACGGAAGTTGTCTCGTTCATAGTCACCCGGCAAGAACCGGCATTAATGGGAAGCGTACCACGTGCGCCGCTTAAGGACGACCCGCCCGGCTGGCGGCCGGGCAGCCCGATGGGCCATACCAGCGCGTCGTAACCTGTCCGCGCAGGCGGCCGAGGCTGGGCAGGCAGGCCAGCAGGACCCGCTCGTTGCCGGCCGGGGCGCGGGCATGCTTGTCACCCAACCGCGCCCGGAGCGCCGGTTCCAGTTCATCGGAACCAAAACCGCTACTTGAAACCGTCATGGCGTCGGTCAGGCGCAGGGGCACGACGTAGCCGCGCACGAAGTAAGCGCCGCCGGCACGCGCAGCGTAGGCGTAGACCGTGTGGGGGACATAGGTCCGTAACTCACCGACAGGCGGGCTGCCCAACACCAGAAGGGATACGTCCGGTCGGTTACCGGCGTGAATGCCCACGGCGATAGTCCAGCGGGCGGCAACATCGGGCGACAGCCCGGCGCGGACAAGGAGGGCGCGGGCGTAGCGGTCAAGCACGGCGGCGGCGTACTCGCGCGGCGCGTCATCGTTAACGTGCGCCCAGCCTCCGCGATAGGCAGCCAACGCGGTATACAAGTCGCCGCCCGCCTGCTGTACAACGTAAGAAAGGACCGCGATCCCCCAGCGCAAACGGACTGAAGGTGGCAGTAACACCTCGGTTGCCGGTCGCCAATCAATGTCAGGGGCGGCGGTTACGCCTAGAAGACCGGGCGCGCCCCGCGCCACGCGGGAACTATCACCGCCGGCCGCCTCCTGCTCGATAACCGCGGCAATGAAGTCCGGGTGGAAGCCGTACGCGGCCGACAGGGCGCTTATGTAGGTCGACCAGCGTTGTATATGCGGCCCCCAGTACGGCGACAGGAGGCCCTCGCCGCCGGGCATGGGGGCAACCACGGCGGCAGCCGCGGCCAGACGTGTGCCACCCGGACCCCACAACGAGAGCAGGAGCGCAGCACAGGCCGCAACACCGCCCAGCCGGCACAGCCAGGCGGCTAAAGTAATGCGCAAACCGGGCCGGGGCGACACGGTCAACCTCTATCCAGGCTCAGACCGATCTTTGCCCAGGAAACCAAGATATTCCTGGTCTGGCGGCACGCGCCACCATGTCAGGCGCGCCTCGCGCAACGGGCCGCGCGCCTCCGCGGCGACGGCGGCCGGTTCGGGCGCGGCAACGCGCGGGTCGGGCAGCAATACGGCCGTCAGGGGTCGCCACGTCCTTTGCGGCGCGTCCTGGTCGGCCGCGGCATAGGTCGGGTAGCGAGCAAATAGCTCCAGGTCGCGAACGAAATACTGCACAGTGTTGCCCTGTGGGTCAACGCCGAACACCTCAGCGCGCGGAAAGTGCAGCCCGTTTTCGCGGATCCAGCGATAGAGCGTCAGATTCTTGATCTCAGTCCCCCAATCATCCAGCAGCGATCCGGGCAGGATTTGAGCATCGATGCCTTGCGTGGTCAGGGCATAGGCCAGAAAGGCGGCCGGCTCCTTCGCTTCGCCCAGCCGCAACGCAACCCGATCCCCATCGACCAGCATAGTTCCCGCCACCCGTTGCCTGATGATCTTCACCTGCCACGCTCCTGCGCAACCGCGCCTGCCAGGTAGGTGCGGCGCCTCGCCCGGCCGACTCTTTTGGAGTGTACCAATCGCCCGCCCGAACTCCAATTGATTCAATTGCCGCCCGGGTCACAACATGCCAGTTACCGGCCGCGTGCTGGCGCGGCGGCCGCGACGGAGTACACCCACGAAGGCTCCATTTTCATCAATCCTTGCATGGGCTCCGGTTGCGTCCAACTTGCCGGCTGGCTGCCCCGCGCTATCATTCGCTCTGGAAACGACCACTACCTTAAACCCCACGAGCTACCCGCGAGGGCAACCATGGATGATTCTCGATTCAACGACGAAGCCGCGCTGCTCGCGGCGATTGAGAAGGCGCGCGAGTTGCGCCGCCAGGACGACCTGGAGGGCTCCCAGGAGCAGTTGCTCGAACTGATGGATGTGTACCCCGACCACCCTCTCGTCCTCTTCGAGGTTGGCGGCGCCTATGACGTCATGGACGAAGTGGAGATGGCCATCCCTTATTACCGGCGGGCCATCGAGGCCGGGCTGGACGGCCGCGACCTGCAAGAGTGCCTGGTCTGCCTGGGCAGCACCCTGCGGGTAGTAGGCGAGCACGAGGAAGCCGTCGAAACCCTGGAGCGCGCCGTCGATGAGTTTCCCGAAAACCGCAGCGCGCGGGTCTTTCTAGCTCTGGCGCACTACAGCAACGGCGACGCCGACCTGGCGGTCAGCGACCTGCTGGGGCTGCTGCTGGAGACGACCACTGACGCCGACATTCTGGCGTATGCTGACGCGCTCGACTACTTCAAGGATAACCTCGACGAGACATTGGATGGCTGAGATGAAGGCGCTGGCCTTCGAACAACATGGTGGCCCCGAACAGGCCGGGCTGCTTGACCTGCCCGTCCCGCCCATTGGCCGCCACGAGGTCCTGTTATCCGTCCGCGCTGCCGCTCTAAACCGGCTCGACCTCTGGGTGCTTGAGGGTTGGCCGGGCCTCAGGCTCAAGTTGCCCCACATCCTGGGGGCCGACGGCGCGGGCACAGTCGCCGCGGTGGGCGAGGACGTTGACCGCTTCCGGGCCGGCGACCGTGTGGCCGTCAACCCGACGATCTGCAACGACCCGGCTGACCGCTTTGCGCGCCTGGGCTTTGACAATATGTGTGACGACTTCGCCCTGTTCGGCGAACACATCGACGGCTTCTTCGCTGAGTTCGCCGCCGTGCCGGAGCGCAATCTGCTGCCGTTGCCGGATCACGTACCCTTCGCGGCCGCGGCTGCCGCCTCGTTGGTCTTTGTCACCGCCTGGCACTCTCTGATCACGCGCGGGGGTCTTCGCGCGGGCGAGTCAGTGCTGGTGGTCGGCGCGGGCGGCGGCGTCAACACAGCGGCCATCCAAATTGCCAGACTCGCCGGAGCGCGGCCGATCTTCGTGGTCGGCTCTTCGGCGGCCAAGCTGGCCCTGGCGCGCGATCTGGGGGCCGACGTGCTAATCAACCGCAATGAGGTGGACTGGAGCCGCGAAGTGTACCGCCTGACCGAGCGACGGGGCGTAGACGTGGTAGTCGACAACGTCGGCGCGGCCACCTTCGCCCAATCGCTGCGGGCCCTGCGCCGCGGCGGCCGTCTGGTGACCGTTGGTAACTCCAGTGGCCCGCGCTTCGAGCTGGACAATCGCTACCTCTTCGGGAAGCACCTGACGATCATCGGCAGCACGATGGGCACGAGCGCCGACTACGAGACGGTCATGGGCCTTGTTTTCGCCGGACGGCTGCGGCCGATCATCGATACCGTCTACCCTCTGGCTGATGGCGCAATCGCGCTCGAGCAACTGCGCGCCGGGGATGTGCTGGGCAAGATCGTGCTGGAGATTACCGGAGACTCAGCCGCAGATTTGGCCCAGTGAGGGGCTTTCGGAGATTCAGTCCAACCTGTCCTGCCTGTCCAATCCGTCGATTATCCCTTTCGGGAACAGAGAATGACCGAACTTACGAGCCAGATCAACCCCAATAGCGCTGAGTACCGCGCCAATTTCGCCGCCAACAAGGCGCTGGCCGAGCGGCTGGCCGAGCGCCAGAACCAGGTGGCGACAGACCGGCCGCCGCGAGTCGTGGAACTGCAACGTCTCCGTGGTAAGCTGCTGGCCCGCGAGCGAATCAACGCTTTACTGGATGACGGGAGCCCGTTCCTTGAACTGTCGCCTCTGGCGGCGTGGGAGATGTACGATGGCGAAGCGCCGGCGGCGGGAATCGTCACGGGTATCGGCCGCGTTTCCGGCGTGGATTGCGTGATTATCGCCAACGACCCGACGGTCAAGGGCGGCACCTACTTCCCGGAGACGGTCAAGAAACACCTGCGCGCCCAGACAATCGCCGAGGAAAACCGTCTGACGACCATTTACCTGGTCGACTCCGGGGGCGCATTCCTCCACCTGCAGGCCGACGTTTTTCCCGATCGCGACCACTTCGGGCGCATTTTTTACAACATCGCCCGCATGTCCGCCCTGGGGGTGACCCAGATCGCCGCCGTCCTCGGCTCGTGCACGGCTGGCGGGGCCTATATCCCGGCCATGGCCGATGAGACGGTCATCGTCAGCGGCAACGGCACCATCTTTCTTGCCGGGCCGCCGCTGGTGAAGGCGGCAACGGGCGAGGAGGTAACGGCCGAGGAACTCGGCGGCGGCGACGTTCACACCCGGCTGAGCGGCGTCGCCGACCACCTGGCCGAGACGGAGCAGGAGGCACTCGACAAGGTGCGTGAAATCGTCAGCCATCTCGAGCCACACTACGCCGCCGCCCCGCGTGCCGTCCCCCTGCCCACGCAGCGCCCGGAAGATCCGCTGTTCCCGGCGGAAGAGCTCTACGGGGTCATCCCTGCTGACCCGCGCCAGACCTATGACGTGCGCGAGGTAATCGCCCGGCTGGTGGATGGCTCGCGCCTGACCGAGTTCAAGGCGCGCTACGGACCGACGATCGTCTGCGGGTTTGCCCACATCATGGGCATTCCCGTGGGCATTGTCGCCAACAATGGGCTGCTCTTCAGCGAGTCGGCGCTGAAAGCCACCCACTTCATCCAGCTTTGCGGCCAGCGCGGCACGCCGCTTCTGTTCATGCAGAATATCGCCGGCTTTATGGTGGGCAAGCAGTACGAAAACGAGGGCATCGCCAAACACGGGGCAAAGATGGTGATGGCTGTCAGCAACGTCAACGTGCCGCGAATCACGCTTCTTCACGGCGTCAGCCACGGCGCAGGCAACTACGGTATGAGCGGCCGCGCCTATGATCCGCGCTTTCTCTTCTCGTGGCCCAACAGTCGCATTAGCGTCATGAGCGGCGAGTCGGCGGCCGACACGTTATGGACCGTCGGCAAGCGGCAGGTCTTTCACCAGATGGACGAGCCGACAGAAACGGAAATGCGGCTGGCAGAGGAAAAGTTCAAGCGGCCGGTCCTCGAACAATATGCCCGCGAAAGCGACCCATACTACGCCACGGCTCGCCTGTGGGACGATGGTATTCTCGACCCGGCGCAGACGCGCGTTGCGCTGGCTCTGGCCTTTGCTGCCGCCGCCCACGCGCCACTGCCTCAGAGCGGCTACGGCACATTCAGGATGTAGAGACCGGACATGACCCGCAAGACGGCCGCCGTCGCCAACGGCATCCACCTTTCGTACCTTGACCTGGGGGCGGGCGACCCGTTGCTCCTCATCCACGGTTTCACCGGCACGGCTCGCGACGACCTCGGCGACCTAATCGACGCCTTGGCCGGCGAGTACCGTGTAATCGCCCCCGATCTGCGCGGCTATGGGGCGAGCCGCCCGCCCAACCGCGACTTCCCGCCTGACTTCTACCAGCGCGACGCGGTCGATCTCGCCGGCCTGCTTGACCACATCGACCCGAAGCCGGTCGTCGTCCTGGGTTTTAGCGATGGCGCGGAAGCCGCGCTACTGCTGGCGGCGCTGCGACCCGATCGCGTCCGCGGCGTCGTCGCCTGGGGCGTTTCGGGCGTTATCTCACCGGAGGAGTTAGCGTCAGTTGAACGCTGGCTGCCCGTCTCCGCCTGGGGTCCGGAGCGCGATACGTGGAAGCGCCAGATCATCGAACGCCATGGGCCGGAACAACTGGAGCCGATGATCAACGGTTGGGTTGAGGCGGCGCGCGCCATCACCGCGCGCGGCGGCAACATCTGCTACGAGCAGGCGGCGGCGATCAGGTGCCCTGTCCTATTACTTAACGGCGAAGGCGAGGTGGGTAACACGCCGCGCGATGTGCTGCGCCTGGCGGCGCGCATCCCGAATGCGCGCCTTGAATTCATTCCCAACTGTGACCACGCCATCCAGCGCGACCAGCCAGCGACACTAGCGCGCCACATCCGGGCATTTCTTGAGCAGCTGCCCGGCACGGCAACCAGCGAGCATTAGGTCCGCAGCTTCGTTTGGAACGATTGTCCGGCCGGGGCCTGTCAAAGGTGCGCGCCGGTTGCCTATCGGGCACACGGCCGCTGTCGTTCCGGGCGCGGGGCAAAGGAACAAGGAATATCCCGCTCCACAGCCAGCGACGGCCGCACTACTTCACCGGCGACCGCGCTAATCGCCCCGGCAAAGAGGGTATAGGTTGCGCCCGTCTCCTCGCCGATCAGTTGCAGCCGCAAGTCGTGGGTTCCCGGCGACAGCGGCAATTCGTGAAAGTAAGCGTGGCGTCGTCTATCGCCTGCTGCGCCCACCAGTTCGGCAGCCGGCGAAACCTCCGTCATCGCGTCCTCCCCATCCACGGTCAGGCGCAGCGTATACGTTGGGTCAGTGAGTTGATCCGCGGCCAGCCCACCGAAGGTCGCTCCGAGATCGTCCGTTACTAGCTGGACGACAGCGGGCCGGTCAGCGTAGGGCCGCAGGGGCAGATTCGTAAGCAGGATCTGGGCCAGCAGGGCCAGCTCCAGCAACGCCAGAGCCGGCAGGAAGTTGCGCCACGAGAAGTCCGCCAGTATGTGCCGGGTCGCGGCGTAATCGGCCTCACCGTTCTCACCGGGCGGGATGGGCAGGGCGAGCGCTGCGCTAAAAGCATCGGGCGGCAGCCACGCGGCCGTGACTGGCGCGTCGGCGTAGGGTTTGCGCAGACGGGGCACGCGCTGGCGCGATAGCCGCAGCGCCGTCCACAAGTTGCCCTCGCGGTTGGCGCAGTCGTCAGGAGGGCAACCAACCACGCGGACGGCGGCCGCGCCGGCGTCAAGCGTCCGGCTGATCAGGTCTGGCGGGGCCGCGCCGACGCAAGGCAAGACGATGACGACGTCTTTGGGATCATCCGCCTTGACGCCAGTCAGATACGGCCGCGCGCCGTGCGCCGCGTGCCGCTCGCACGTGAAGATGACTCGCGCACCGCGAACCCGGGCGGAGTCGACCGCCACTGCCGCGCCATCGCTGCCGCCGGGTCGCGGCGCGGGCGGTGGCGATGCGCCGCCGGCCGCCACTAACGCCCATAGATTCTCGGGCATCGTTTCGCCCAGGGCTACCGCCAGCGCGTCGCATGAGCCGACGCAGATGCCGCACGACACGCAGCGGTCGACGTTCTCCAAGGCAATGTACTTGTGCGGCTTGCCGTCGTGGCGCTCCACCATTTCAATCGCCCCGTAGGGGCAGTCGAGGGCGCACTTGGTGCAGCCGGTGCAACGGTCCTTCAGGATGCGCACGCGCGGCGCGAGTGGATGAGCCGGCGGAAAGGACGACACTGACGCGGGCGCACGGGAGCCGGCGGCGACAGGTTTCGGGCGCTTGACGCTCCTCGACAGACACGGCAAGGCAGCCGCCGCCACGGCCACAACCAACAGGCCCAACCATAACCAGACCGCGCCCGGAAACGGCAGGAAAAAGAGAAAGATGGGATCAAACGCGATCGATTCCGGGAGCCGGCTTAAGTTGGCCTGGTTGAGCATTCCGACAGGAAAGAACAAGGCTGCTAGAAGGAAAATGACGCCAATACCGACGACCCAGTGCGTCGGCGGCAGCCACTTTGGGCGCGCCAGCCGGCGAATGTGGAGATAGAAGAAACCCAGCGCCGTCAGGAACAGGATGACGTGCGCTGCCAGCACGACCAGAAAGAAGACCCAACTCCGCCCTGCCTCACCCGTGCCGGTAAGAAAGACCATGAATGCGGCGTTCCAGGGCGTCAGCGCCGCGAGCGCCCGCCGAAAGGCATCAGTGATGAGCAGCGCTCGCTCGTCCCAGATGAGCCAGTAACCGGTAATGCCCGCAAACCAGATGATGGCCGTCAGCGCCACGCCCGTTAGCCAGGCCAGCCAACGCGGGCCGCGAAACTTTTCCAGGAACAGCGTGCGGTAAGCGTGCAGCAGGGTGACGATGACTGCCGCGCCCGAAGCGTAGCGATGAATAGCCCGGATAGCTCGGGCGATGAACTGTGATTCCATGCGGCCGACGGCATTGTAGGAGGCGTCGTAGCCGTATTGGAAAAAGAAAAACAAATAAAGTCCGGTCAGGCCGATGACAATCAGCAGCAAAAAGGCGATTGTGCCGGTGTGATAGAGCGGATTGTACTGGGGGCCGGTAAGGCGGTTTACCAGTCGTTCGACAGCCAGAGCCACGCGCTCCAACGCTACCGACCAGCGCGCGCGGCGCGGCCGCCACCCGGCGATGGCGCGCCCCTCGTCGGCCAGGGGTGTGGGCACATTCAGCCAGGTGACATGTGTGGGCAGATCCTCTTCCCCATCATCGTCATCGGCGCCATCCGGCGGTTCGCCGGCGGCCATACCACTCGGCGTTAAAGGCGGCGCGCCGCTTTTGGCGGCAATGTCTTCGATGACTGCTTCGCCGGCCGGCGGACGGCAGTCCTGCTCGAGATCAGCGCCGTCGAGCAACTCGGGCTCGTTCCGTTTCGCCTTGCCCATAAGTGTCCCCGTCGAGCTGGCGCCCGACCAAATGCCCCTGCACGGGTAGCAAAAAGGGGCGGCTTGTGCGGCCGCCCCTGTAGTGGCTACAGTCGCCCGGCGGCGCGCAAGTCCGGCCGGGCATAGGAAAGTTAGTCTACTCCGACTTCAGCGTCAGTGTGTAGGCGACCAGGTCGTTGATCTGATCCTCGGTCAAGTCGGTGCCATAGTTCTGGTACATCACGCCTTCGGTGAAGCCCTCAACGATATAGGCGTTGGGTTCAACGATGGACTGACGGATGTACTCCTCAGCGCTCAGGCCGGGCACGCGAGTTTCGGCGCGGGTCTCCAGACCATACTGCGAGGGGCCGACGATAACAACGTCCGGCTCCAGCGAGTGGCAGGTGATGCAGCCGGGGGCGTTGTTGGGGCCAATCGTCGCCGACGTGAAGAGCCGCTCGCCGTTGGCCGCGTCGCCGATCGGCGCGGCCTCCTCGCCGCCAGCGTTGTTGCCGCCGTTACCGCCGCCACACGCGGCCAACGCGATCAGCATAACGCTGACGAGCAGGAAAAACAGGATTCTTTTGGACATACGGTGTACCTCCTCGTACACGTGTTACAACACAGTGAGCCACCCTAGCGGATCTGCACACCCGGCGCGGTCAAGTTGATGTTGGCGATCATGCTCACAAGCACCGGCCCGTAAGCAATGAGGATCAACAACACGGTGGTAACGAGCCACGGTTTCCAACTATCCAGCCAGCCCGGCGTCGCATACTCCGGATGGAGCGGCTCTGCCACCGGCATTTCCTCTCGCACGTCAGCCCGCTTGCGCGCCAGAACGGTCGCCAGCACGTTGCCGAAGTACAAGAGGCCGCTGATGCCCAGAATGATGCCGCCGATAGCGGCCTCAATCTGCATCGGATTCCAGGCCGCGTCGACGTAGGGAGCCGCGCCCAGTGCCGAGCGGCGGGGGGCGCCGAAGTTGAGGCCAAGAATGTGCAGGCCATTGGACATCAGCAACATGCCGATGAACCAGGTCCACGCCTGGGCCAGAGCCACCTTGCGGCTGGCCAGCGGCTTGCCCGACAACGCGGGCACGAGCCAATAGCTGATGCCGAAGAAGGTGAGGGTGACGGCGGAACCGACGGTCAGGTGGAAATGTCCGGGGACCCAGGCGGTGTTATGCACCGCCAGATTCAGATTGTACGACGCATTGGTCAGGCCGCCAATACCGCCGAACACAAACAGGATCATAGCCAGGTTTTGGGCTGTGTAGGACGGATTGCCCCAGGGTAGCTTGGTGATCCAGCCGAGCAAGCCAGTGCCGCCCCGGGCGCGGCCGCCCGTCTCCAACGAAGCCGCGACGGTAAACGCCGTCGCCATGCTGGGCAGGAAGAGGGCGTAGGTCAGGATAGCATGGACCGTCTTCCAGCCCTGCGGCACGCCCGGATCGACGAACTGATGATGCAAGCCGACCGGGATGGAGAGGACCAGGAACAGCCAGAACACAAGCCGGGCCAACTGCTCGCTAAACAGCTTGCCGCCCGCTTGCTTTGGCACCATACCGTACCACGAAACGTAGGCCGGCAGCAGCCAGAAGTAAACCAATGGGTGGCCGGTGAACCAGAAGAAGGTCCGCGCCAATTGCGGGTCGGTGCCTGCCGTCCAGCCTAGCACCCAGGGGATGATCAGAACCAGGATTTCAGTGGCGACGCCCAGCGTGGCAATTTGCCACATGACCATCGTGATGATCGCCGCCAACGCAATGAACGGCGTTTTCTGGCTCGGGTTGTCCTTGCGCCATTGCCAGTAGGTTAGGTAGTAGCCCAGCCCCGCCACCCACGAGCCGACGACCACCAGCACCAGGCCCAGATAAAAGAAGACGCTGGCCTTCATCGGCGGGTAGAAGGTGTAAAGCACCGTGGCCAGGTTCATCAGAATCGGCACGGCGGCCATGACGAGGCCGACGACCATAAGGATCAGGGCAATCAGGTTGACGCGCGGTTTTGACAGGGGCCGGCCCAGGCTGCGCGGAATCGCGTAGGTGAAGAAGCCGACGATAAAGAAGGTCGTCCACACCAGGGCGTTCAGCACGCCGTGGGCGGTGAGACCTTGATAGTAGGACGCGATGCGGACGCTACCGATGCCGATCTTGCTCAGCGCCGGATACCAGTTGATGCCGACGTGCTCCAGCTTCTGGAGCGGGCCCATCGACCCGCCGATGAAGAGGGCGACCATGGCAATGCCAATGAACCACGCGGTCAGCCGGTCTTCCCGCTTGAATGTCCCGGGCGCGGCCGTCGCCACAGCCGCAGTCGCTTTTGCGTTGCGCTTGCTCATTGAATCAATGTCCTCCTCGTTGTCATCGCGGGCGGCTTACTCTTCCACCACCAGTTGCCCGAACATCGTATGGTGCAACGCGCCGCAGTACTCGTGGCAAATGAAATTATAGGTTCCCGGCGTGTCAAAGGTCGCGGTGAGGACACCCACCTCGCCGGGCAGGGCCATCATGTTGATGTTGGTGTTCGCGATCTTGAAGCCGTGCTGCACGTCGCGGCTGGTCACGTAGAACGTCACCTGCGATCCCTTCGGGACGGTGATGGTCTTGGGCGTGAATTGCCACATCTGCCCCAGGACATACACTTCGTATTTGCCCGGTGAGAGTTCGCGCATCCGCTCGGCTTCGGGCAGACCCCACGGTGACGGCGGCGTCGCGACCGTTCGCGGATCAACCTTCTCATAGGCGGTGGGCACGCGAATGCCGTAGGCGAAGCTGCTGACGGCCAGCGCGCCCATGAACACGACAAGCAGCGCAACGGCCGCGTACAGAAACAGGCGTTCGTAGCGATCGATGTGCATCAGTACGTCGCTCCTCTGGACAGCAGTGTCAGATAGGCGCTGCCCCACAAGGCAATGATCAGGATGATAAAAATGACCATCAGCGCAATGGTCCCCTGCGGTGTCTTGTACTTGTCCTTGTCGTTCATGTATCCTCCTCTATGTTGTCTTCGACGCTCCCGCTGACACCCATGGGGAGACGCCCCACTCCACGCTACTGACGCACCAGCTCGCGCACATCCGCGGCGATGTCCTCACCGGGCGTCTCGAAGCCATAGATAAGCCGCAGGTATCCTTCCTTATCAACTGCCAGAACCGATGTCGTATGGTCGACCAGGTAACCTGTGGCCGCCGTGCCCTCATGTTTGTTGTAGTAAATGCCGAATGGCGTCGCCGCGGCCAGGATTTCCTCGTCCGTGCCCGTCAGGCCGATGAAGGACGGGTCAAAGTGCGCCAGATACTCGCGCAGGACTTCCGGCGTATCGCGTGCGGGGTCGACAGTGACCATGAGGACCTGCGCATCCGACGCCCGATCGCCCAGCGCCAGCGGTACTTTCTTGAGTTGGGTTAGCGTTGTTGGGCAGGCGTCGGGGCAGAAAGTGTAGCCAAAGTAAATCAGGACGACCTTGCCCCGAAAGTCGCTCAGGCTGACGCGCTCGCCAGTGCTGGCGGTCAACGTGAAATCGGACGCAAGGTCCGGCGACTGGATGAGCGTTCCCTTGTAGGCATAGGGCGTGAACGGCAAGCGGCCGCGGATCGCTGTATAGGCAACAATCCCGCCGAGCAGCAGCAACCCCACAGCCAGCCCGGCCCATAGCCAGGGGCTAACGCGCTTGGTCGCTGCGGTCTTTGTAGAGGGTTCAGGCGTGGTCATAGGGAGCGTTAACGCGGATAACAGAGAAAGAGGTGGGCGGCCTCATAGCCGAGACGAGCGATGCCGTCGCTGTTGGCCGCCTCTTTGAGGAGCAGATTGACGTCGCGGGCAATCAGTTCCGGAGCCGGCGCGCCGGTCCGATACTCCGCGCGCATGATGCCCAGCCCGTCCACCAGAACGTAGCGAGGATCAAACGTAATGCGGTCAGGCTCTTGCGCCGCAGATTCCTTTGAGGGAGCGTAGTAGATACCGAAACCCCCGCCAACGGTATAACGCGTGCGCAACGGGTCGCCAGTGAGCAAGCGCCACTCCGGCGCGCCGGCGACATCGCCCAGGGTTTCGCGCGTCACCTTTTTCAGTCGCGCGGGCGTATCGCGCTGCGGGTCGAGCGAAATCGTCACGAAGGAGAGCGGTGTGTCGGACGGCAGAAGGTCGCCCACGGCGTGGCGCAGCGCGGCGATGTCCCCGATTGACTGTGGGCAAGCGTCGGCGCAGTCCAGATAGGTGAAGCTGTAGAGAGTCAGCCGGCCGCGCTGGTCTTCACTGGTTACCGTCAGCCCATCGGCATCAAGGAACGAAAAGCCGGGCGAGGGGGCAATGCGCGGCAGTACGGTAATCGGCCGGATGATGTTGAAGGCAACGATAGCCAGCGTGACGACAATGGCCACCCCATAGGCCCAATTCCGAGGTGAACGAACACCCCGGCCAGGCCCAGCGACCGCCCTCTCTGTCTTTGGCCGGTCGCTACCTGCAAGCGGCCCCCGCCCGGCGGAATGGTCTACCACGCCTCTCCCTTCCTGTCCATCAACACACCGCGGCTCCCGCGATGGCTCACCCTACGCTACTCAAACACAATAAGGCGCCGTTCCCGCGGCACAGCGCCCATGATCGGCAGGAGTATAGCGAAGCGCCGCTATCTGTCCACCCTCAAACGGGCTGCGCCCAGACTGAATGTGCGCAACTTTGCTCAGAGTTTCCGCTCCGATCGGTCTGTTGAACAACTTGCCGGCATTGATTTCGCGGCCTATTCGTGATAGAATGCACAATATCGTTCAATACATTTTGAACGACATGAAACCAGAGCGCCGGCGGCGCTTAGTCTTGGCGCAACGTTATAGACTGACCGGTCGGTTTGCAAATGAGCTAGAATCAGGACATGAACGTCGCAGAATCAGAAAAACCCATCTCCCTGCGCGACCCAGGCGCGACGCGCGAACGCATCCTGGATGCCGCGCTCAGGATATTTTCGCGCCAGGGGTACCATGGCACGCGCCTCGACGACATTGTCGATGAATCGGAAACATCCAAGGGCGCGATCTATTTTCACTTCGCCAACAAGGAGCGGCTGTTCCTGGCCCTTGTCGATCAGTTCGCCGACCTGCTGGAACGGCGGGTGCTGGAGGCCATCGCCGGCCGGGCGCGCGGTATGGAACGAGTGCGTGTAGCCCTGGAGACGGTGCTGGAGACATTCGGCCGCTATCGTCGCCCGGCGAAGATCCTCCTTGTGCAGGCCGTGGGTCTGGGCAGCGTTTTTGAGAACAAGCGCGCCGAAGTCAACGACCGGTTTGCGCGACTGATCGAAACCTATTTGAAAGAGGCGATCGATCAGGGCGACATCGGGCCGGTGGACACGGAAGTGGTCGCCCATGCCTGGATGGGCGCTATTTACGGTCTTGTCATTCGCTGGGTAACGACCGGCGAACCGGAGCCAGCCCGTATCATGGACGGTTTGGTGCCCCTGTTGCTGCGCAGCGTCGGCTACGACGCTCCAGCGGCGCCGCGACCGCAGTAGAGAAATGGGTTGGACTCGCCTATTAGATCCCGCCATGAACCGCTTCACGTTAGCCGCCCCCCACACGGTTCGCCGCTTCGCCGCCGGCTCTCTCCCTGACAAAGCGTGGGACAATGGGACCGGGGAGGCGGAGGCCAGGCCGCGCCTGCTCAGTCTTAGCGTGCCGGCCCACCGCCTGAGCGCCGCGACGTTTTTGCGTCAGTCCTTGGGGCGCGAGCGTTTCTACTGGGCCGAGCCAGGCGATGGCTTGGTGCTGGCCGGCGCCGGGATAGCAGCGGCGGTCACTGCCCCGCCTGTCATGCGCGATGAGGATGGCCCGGCTCCCCCGCCCCAACAACGCTTTTATGACGTGGATCAGGGCGCGCGGGCGCTCTTCGCCGGGGCGCTCGTTCGGCAATTGGCCGGCGCGGCCGAAGGGCTGGCTTTTGCGGCGGGGGACGAAGTCGCGCGCCCGCGGCTATTCGGCGGGTTCGCTTTCCAGGATGACTTTGTGCCCGACAACACGTGGTCGGTTTTCAACCCGGCCGAGTTCGTCCTGCCCCATTATCAATACGCCCGCTGCGGTAACGTAGCGCACCTTATTATCAACGCCATGGTCGGCCCCGAAGAAGATCCCGAGGCGACGTGGTTGGGCCTGGCCGAGGCGCTCCGCGCGCGACTCGCGCTGGCGGATGCGGCTGCGCCGGCGCAGCTCCGGCCCTATGCGCTGCGTTACCCCATGACGTACGAGATGTGGCGTGAAATGATCCAGCGCGCCACGGGCGCCATCCACGCCGGGGTGTTGCAGAAGGTCGTGCTGGCTCGCGTCTGCGAGCTACGAGCGCCGGGGAGCATCGACGTCGCCGCGGCTCTTGACTATCTGGACACAGCCTACGGCGACAGTTACCGCTTCTTGTTCGAGCCGCGCCCGGCTCATGCCTTCTTCGGGGCAACGCCTGAACTACTGGTGGCAAAGGCGGGTCGCGCGGTCACGACAATGGCCCTGGCTGGCTCCATCGCCCGCGGCCGGAACGCAACCCAGGACGACACACTCGCCGCGCAGTTGCTCAACTCGGCCAAGGATCGACACGAGCACCAGCTCGTCGTCGACGCGGTGCGAGAGCATCTGTCAGACATGACCCTCGATCTGACGGTCGCGCCCGAGCCCACTGTTCTGCGTCTACGCAACATCCAACATTTGCTCACGCCGATCCGCGGCCGCCTCGCGCGGCCGGAGGAAGGTATTGTCCCCCTCGTGCGGCGGCTGCACCCGACGCCGGCCCTGGGCGGCGTCCCATCCGACCGCGCGCTGGCTTTGCTGCGTCACGCCGAGCCCGTCCCGCGAGGCTGGTATGCGGCGCCGGTCGGCTGGCTCGACAGCGCGCTGGACGGTGTCTTCGCCGTGGCCATCCGCTCGGCCGTTACCCAGCACGACCGCGCCTGGCTCTACGCCGGGGCAGGTATTGTTGGCGAGTCGCTCCCGGAGCGAGAATGGGCCGAAACAGCGCTGAAGTTCCGGCCGATGCTGGGCGCGCTGGGCGCGGAGGAGCTTGAGTGATATGAACCTGGACGCCAATCCGAACACACACTGGTCGCACGTCCTGGTCAGCGAATTGGCGCGCTGCGGCCTGCAAGCGGCCTGCCTGGCTCCGGGCTCGCGCTCAACCCCCCTGGCGCTGGCGTTGGCCGCTAACCCGGCCGTGACCATCTATCGCCACCTCGACGAGCGCAGCGCCGGCTTCTTTGCCCTCGGACTGGCCAAAGCGACCGGGCGACCTGTGGCGCTGGTTTGCACCTCCGGTACCGCCGCAGCCAACTTCCACCCGGCGATCATCGAGGCTTATTACAGCTACGTCCCGTTGATTGTCCTGACGGCCGACCGGCCGCCTGAGTTGCGCCAGAGCGGAGCCAACCAGACCATCGATCAGATCAAGATGTATGGCGATCACGTGCGCTGGTCGGTAGAGGCCCCGACGCCCCAGCCCGATGCGCCCGAGATTGTGCTGCGCCACCTGCGCACGCTGGCCGCGCGGGCCTATGCCACGGCCGACGGACTGATCCGCGGCCCTGTCCACATTAACCTCCCGTTCCGCAAGCCGCTGGAGCCGGAAAGCGCCGCCGACGGGCGAGACATCCCAGCTCCCGCTCGTGTTACACCCTACACGCGCATCAGCCGCGGCCGGGTGTTGCCGTCCCCGGAGCAAGTGGCCGCCGTGGGCGACCTTCTGACGGCCGCGCGCCGCGGGGTGATCGTCTGTGGCCCGGAATGCCCCGGCGGCGACTTCCCGGCGGCCGTCGCCGCCCTGTCCGCGGTCAGCGGGTGGCCTATTCTGGCCGACCCGCTGGCCAACCTTCGTCACGGCCTGCCGGCAAGCGCAACGGTACTGGGTGGCTACAACCTGTGGTTGCCGGCGCTGGCGGCCTCCCTACCGCAGCCCGATCTCGTTCTTCGCTTCGGCGCTGTTCCGACCTCCGCCGCCCTGGCAACGTGGCTGGCCGGCGGGGCGACGACCGGTCACGTCCACGTCCGTGAAGACGGGGAGTGGGCCGACGATCAGCACCAGACACACCTGTTCGTTCAGGCCGACCCGGCGCTATTCTGCGCCATGGTGGCGGCCGGGTTGGACAGCCAGGAGTGCACCCCGGCCGGCGGATGGAGCGCAATACTGCGTTCGGCCGAGGCCGGTGCGTGGGCGGCGCTGGACGAAGCTCTGAGCCTCGCGCCGCCGTTTGATGGCGGCGCGATCGCCCGAGCGCTGGCCGCTCTGCCAGATGGCGCTTCGGTCTTGGCCGGCAATAGCATGCCTGTTCGTTACATCGACGCCTTCGATCGGCCCTCGCCGCGCCGGCTGGCTTTTTACGGCAATCGCGGCGCAAGCGGCATCGACGGCAACGTCTCGACCGCATTGGGGCTGGCCGCGGCGAATGAAGAGCCGGTCGTCGCCTTCCTGGGCGACATCACCTTTTATCACGACATGAACGGCCTGCTGGCGGCGCGGCAGCACGGGTTGCGGAACATTACTTTCATTGTGACCAACAACGACGGTGGTGGCATCTTCCACCGCTTGCCGGTCGCGCGCCACGAGCCGCCCTTCCGCGACCTGTTTCTGACGCCCCACGGGCTGCGCTTTGACCACGCCGCCGCCATGTACGGGCTTACCTATGTCCCCGTGACGACGGCCGCCGAGCTCGACGAGGCGCTTGCGGGACCGTGGGTGGGCCAGCCGCGCCTGATCGAGGTCATTACCGATAGCGCCGCCGACTACGAGCGCCATAGGGCCGTCCTGGCGGCCGTGTCAGACGCGCTGCGACGCGAGCGAGTGGCGGACGTCTGAAAATGAAACCGTAGATTGCTGGCGCATGCACCTGTGAGGGGTGTAACCGGTAGTTCAACACCGGGAAGCCAGTAATCGCCTGAATAAAGGAGCAAGTTCACCAATGACTGATTGGCAAACCGTAAAGGAATATAGCGAGATCACTTACCACAAGGCCGACGGGATGGCGCGGATCGCCTTCAACCGGCCCGATTCCCGCAACGCTTTCACGCCGCGGACGATCGACGAAATGATCGACGCTTTCCGCCACGTGTGGATGGATCAGCAGATCGGCGTCGTCTTGCTGACCGGCAACGGCCCGGCCAAAGACGGCAAATACGCCTTCTGCTCCGGCGGCGACCAGCGCGTGCGCGGCCATGCGGGCTACATCGGCGACGACGGCGTCGCCCGGCTCAATGTGCTGGAGTTACAGCGCATTATCCGCACCATGCCCAAACCGGTTATTGCCCTCGTCGCGGGCTACGCCGTCGGCGGCGGCCACGTCCTGCACGTCCTCTGCGACCTCACCATCGCCGCCGACAACGCCATTTTCGGCCAGACTGGCCCCAAGGTCGGCAGCTTTGACGGCGGCTTCGGATCAAGCTATCTGGCCAGTATCGTCGGCCAGAAGAAGGCGCGCGAGATCTGGTATCTCTGCCGCCAATACAACGCGGCCGAGGCTCTGGACATGGGGCTGGTCAACAAGGTCGTCCCGCTGGCGCAACTCGAAGATGAGGGCGTCGCCTGGGCGCAGGAGATTCTCGCTAAGAGCCCGATCGCCATTCGATTCCTGAAGGGAGCGATGAACGCGGCGCTCGACGGCCAGACCGGCCTGCAGGTTTTCGCCGGGGATGCGACGATGCTCTATTACATGACCGAGGAGGGCAAGGAAGGCAAAGAGGCCTTTGTTGCCCGGCGCACGCCGGAGTTCCGCAAGTACCCCTGGCGGCCGTGAGAGAAAGCAACCACAGATGAAACACATTGCGCGTGCAGCCTCGGTGCAATCTGTGAAATCTGTGGTTTCTTATTTTCCGCTTTTATGATGGACACGTTTCAAGTGACGACAGATTGGTTGCGGGCGCGGGCAATGGCGTCGCCGGAAGGATTGGCGCTGTTGATTGACAGCCGCCCTTGGCGCTTCGGCGAGCTTGACTCTCTGGCGTCGCGCTTCGCCGGTTATCTGGCTGGCGTGGGCGTGCGACCGGGCGACCATGTAGCCACGCTGCTGCCCAACTCACTGACCGCCGTCCTCAGCGTGTTTGCCCTTGTCCGGCTGGGCGCGGTCCTCGTGCCGCTCAACACGCGACTGACGGCGGAGGAGATCGCCTGGCAAGTTGAGCGGGCTGACGCCACGCGCCTGCTGGCCGACGAGACGCTGGCGAATCGGGTCACGGTGGCGGTGCCCGCCCATAGCCTGCCCGGCGGCGCGGCCGAGTTGGCGGGGTGGCTGAACGACTGCCAGCCGCTATCGCCGGAGCGGGAAGCGCCGCCGCCCTTTGACGCCACGCAAGCCATCGTCTTCACCTCCGGTACAACAGGGCGCCCTAAAGGAGCGATGATCCGCTTCGCTAACCACTTTTGGAGCGCTGCCGCCTCGGCCTTCCGCCTCGGCGTCCAGCCCGGCGACCGCTGGCTGGCCTGTCTGCCCCTCTACCATGTCGGCGGCCTGGCGGTGCTGTTCCGTTCCTGCCTCTACGGAACGACGGTCGTTCTCCACAACGGTTTCGACGTGACCGCCGTCCGCGAGAGCCTGCGCGGAGAGGGCGTCACCGTAGTTTCGCTTGTGCCCACCATGCTGAATCGGCTGCTGCGCGACGGCTGGCGGGGGGCGGATTCGCCCGCGCTGCGCCTCGTCCTGCTGGGCGGGGCAGCGGCCGCTCCCGCGCTACTGCAAGAAGCCGCCGAAGCGGGCGTTCCGGTGGCAACCACCTATGGGCTGACCGAGGCCGCTTCTCAGGTGGCGACGCTGCCGCCTGAGGGCGCGCGGGACAAGCCGGGCAGCGCTGGCCGGCCGTTGCTGTTCACGCAGATACGCATTCTTGATGATTCCGGCGCGCCGCTCCCGGCTCGCGCGCCGGGTGAGATCGCCGTAACCGGCCCCACGATTATGGCCGGGTACTATCGTGACGACGCGGCTACACGCATTGCTATACGAAATGATTGGCTTCTGACTGGCGATCTCGGCTACGTCGACGACGACGGGGACTTGTGGATACTGGACCGTCGCAGCGACCTGATCGTTTCCGGTGGCGAGAACGTTTACCCGGCCGAGGTGGAGCGCGTGCTGCGCGCGCATCCGGCGGTGGCGCTGGCTTGCGTTGTCGGCCTGCCCCATCCTGATTGGGGTCAGCAGGTCGCCGCCGTAGTTGTCCTGACTGACCTCGGAGCGGCGACGGCTGAGGAGTTGATCGATCATTGCCGCGCCCGGCTGGCCGGCTACAAACGGCCGCGACGCATCTTCTTCGCCGACGTTCTGCCCCAGACGGCTTCGGGCAAGGTGCAGCGCCGCGCGGTGATCGAACAACTGCTGGCGCAAGAGGCAAGCGTATGACACGCTACACGAAAAACGGGCTGCGCTACGCCGTGACAGAGACGGGGCGCGGCGCGCCGCTCATCCTGCTCCACGGCTTCACCGGCTCCGCTGACGGCTGGCAACCGCTGGCCCGCCGGCTGGCCGATCGTCACCGCCTTATCGCCATTGACCTGCCGGGCCACGGCCGCAGCGACGCGCCGCGGGACGCAACCCGCTACCGTATGGAGCGCGTGGCCGCTGACTTGGCCGCGCTGCTCGTCGAACGCGATGCCGCGCCCGCCGACTGGCTCGGCTACTCGATGGGCGGCCGGCTCGCGCTCTATTGCGCCATTGAATACCCGCATCTGGTCCGCCGGCTCGTCCTGGAAAGCGCCTCACCCGGGCTGACGGGAACGCTTGAGCGGGAAGCGCGTGTGGCGGAGGACGAGGCGCTGGCCGCGCGCATCGAGCGCCAGGGCGTCGCCGCATTTGTCAACTACTGGGAGTCGCTGCCGCTCTTCGCCAGCCAGGCCCGCCTGCCCGAGGCGACCCGCGCCGCGCAACGCGCGCAGCGCCTGGACAACAATGCGCAGGGGCTGGCTAATAGCTTGCGCGGCATGGGTACGGGCGTCCAGCCGCCGCTGTGGCCGCGGCTTCCTGAGCTGGCGCGGCCGGCGCTGCTGGTGGTCGGGGAGCTGGACGAGAAGTTCGTCGCCATCAACCGGCGGATGGCCGCGGCTCTACCGGATGGGCGGCTGGCGGTTGCCCCGGATGCGGGCCATGCGGTTCACCTGGAGCGGCCGGCGTGGTTTAGCGCGGCCGTGGGCGGTTTCCTGGAGGCCGAACAGGCGCTAACGACCGGTTTGGCTGATTTCAGGACACCCGGTCAAGAGCCCGGTCAATTGGCCAAACCCGGCCGAGCAGAGGACGCATGGCGTTAGAGTGTCGCCAGGAGTTGCCCGAGACCGAACAGAACAGCGAAGGCCAGGGCGGCCAGCGACATTTGCTTCAGCCAAGGGTTGAGTGCCGGCAGTTCGGGCGGCGGCGTCCGGTTAATGGCCAGGCCGTTGCGGGCCAGCAGCGGCGTGGCAAGAACGTAGAGGAATTGCCACAACGAGGCAAAGGTTAACAACACGTAGGCCGTGGCGCAGAGGAGTGCAAGGCCCAGCAGCAGCCAGTGGTAGACGCGCGCGCGGACCAGACCCAGCCGCACGGGCACGGACCGCTTGCCCGCTGTGCGGTCGGATTCCATGTCCCGGATGTTGTTAACATTCAGGACGGCCACGGCCAGAAGACCGCAAGCTGTAGCGGGCAGCAGCGCCAGCCAGTCCCAGCGACTGGTCTGGACAAAGTAGCTGCCCAGGACACCGACCCAGCCAAAAAAGACCAGCACGGCCACGTCGCCTAGCCCGGCGTAGCCATAGGGCATCTTGCCGGCGGTATAGGTGATGGCCGCGCCGATGGCCGCGCCGCCAAGTACGATAAACAGCAGGGTCGAAGAGAAGGCCTCTCGGCCAAAGGCGAACCATAACAACAGCAACCCGGACGCAACCGCCAACAAGGCGGCCACGACGATAGCGCGGCGCATTGCCGCTGGCGTCACCTGGCCGCTTTGGACAGCGCGCTTCGGCCCCTGGCGCTCAACGTGGTCGGCTCCGTGAAGCGAGTCGCCATAATCGTTCGCCAGGTTGGAAAGGATTTGCAGCACGATGGCGGTGATGACGCAAAAGAGCGCCACAAGCCAATCGAAAGCGCCGCGAGCCACGGCCAGCGCCGTGCCCACGATAATGCACGCCAGGGCTAGCGGCAATGTGCGCGGGCGCATGGCGTTGAGCCAGATAGACAGGCGGCCGGAAGTCGCGGTCGTTGCGGTCATGAATTGGGTTATAGCAAAGAGTAATGGCTTCAGGTAGTAGCATGATGAAACAAGATAGGATCCAGGAGATCGACCGGGAGGTAGCTAATGTGTTCCCGTCCAGCACGCAGCCCGTCCTGCTTGCGCCGGATGTGGCTGTGGGCGGGCGCGACGTCGTCTTGATGGCCGGCCCTTGCTCGGTCGAGACCTATGAGCAGACCCGCGCAGTAGCCGCCGAGGTGGCGCGTGCGGGCGGCCGCGTCTTGCGCGGCGGAGCGTTTAAACCGCGCACCTCGCCGTATAGCTTTCAGGGGTTGGGCCACGAGGGCCTCGAAATCTTGCGCGCCGTCGCCGACGAGTTCAACTTGCTGGTCATCACCGAAGTGCTTGGCGTGGAGCATTTGCCGCTGGTAGTCGAGTACGCCGACGTGTTGCAAATTGGCAGCCGTAATATGCAGCACTATCCGCTGCTTTGGGCGGCCGGCGAGACGGAGATGCCCGTGCTCTTGAAGCGGGGCTTTATGTCAACGATCGACGAGTGGCTGAAGGCGGCCGATCATATCAGCAGCCGGGGCAATGAGCGCATTATCCTCTGCGAGCGCGGCATCCGCACCTTCGAAACGGCGACGCGCAACACGCTCGACGCCAACGCAATCGCCCTCATCAAGCAGACCACGCCCTACCCTATCGTCGCCGACCCCAGCCACGCCACGGGCCGGGCCGATCTGGTGCCGGCCGCCGCGCGGGCATCAGTCGCCGCCGGAGCCGACGGGCTGCTGGTCGAGTTCCACCCCCACCCGGCCGAGGCCTGGTCCGACGGCGATCAGGCGCTGGCAGTTGGCGAGTTGGCCGCTTTCAAGAGCCAGATGGCCGCAGTAGCCGCTGCGCTCGGCCGCGGAATTTGCTAAAACTTCGATCATCGACATGGAAGGAGCAATGATGGCAGCCCAGATCATGATGGTAACCGGCGCGACCGCCGGTATTGGCAAGCAAACGGCGCTGGAGCTGGCGAAGCAGGGCGCCACGGTTATCCTCGTCGCTCGCGACCGGGAGCGCGGCGAGGCGACGCGGGCCGAGGTCGCCGCCATCGCCGCAAACTCAAGCGTTGATCTTCTACTGGCCGATTTCGCCGATCCGGCCTCAATCCGAGCGATGGCCGACACCTTTAAGTCCCGTTACGATCATCTGAACGTACTCGTCAACAACGCCGGCGTCTATATGACGCAACGCAGGGAAACGGCCGACGGGCTGGAGATGATGTTCGCCGTCAATCATCTCGGCTACTTCATGACGACACTCCTGCTATGGGACTGCCTGCTGGCCGGCGGGCCGGCTCGGGTCGTCAACGTCTCGTCCGACGCCCACCGGCGTGGCCGGATCGACTTTGATGATTTGCAAAGCGCGCGCCGGTTCTCCGGTTTTGGTGTCTACGCCAACACAAAGCTCGCCAATTTGCTTTTCACCTATGAGCTGGACCGCCGCCGCGGCGCGGCCGACGTGACCGTGAACGCCCTCCACCCTGGCTTTGTGGCCACCAATTTCGGCCGCAATAACAGCGGCGTCGTGGGCTGGGCCATGAGTCATCTCGTACCCCGCTTCGCCAAAACGGCCGAAGAGGGCGCGCAAACGAGCATCTACCTGGCCCTTTCGCCAGCAGTCAGCGGCGTCAGCGGCCGGTATTTTGTGGACTGCAAGCCGGTCCAGTCGTCCGCCGCCAGCCAGGATCGGTCGGCGGCGGCGCGGCTGTGGGCGGTCAGCGAAGAGCTGACAGGCGTTCGCTTGCCGGCGCTTGTCAACGACCGCCAATAACGGCAAAATGGGGGCCAAGTGCCCACACCCACACCAGAGTCAGGAGAAGACCATGAATCTCACGGTTCTGTCATTCGAGAATGGCGCGCCCATCCCGGCCGAATTCGCGATGGGCGTTCCGGGAACCGAGGGCCCGGCCGCTTTTGGCCCCAATCGCAGCCCTCATCTCATATGGTCCGGCGCGCCGGCGGACACGAAGTCGTTTGCCCTTATCTGCACCGACCGCGACGCGCCCTCGGTCCGCAACGACGCCAACCAGCCCGACCGCACCATCCCCTATGACCTGACGCGGGCCGACTTCTACCACTGGGTTCTGATTGACATCCCCGCCGATGTGAATGAATTGCCGGCCGGCTGTGACTGCGAAGGCGTGACGCCGCGGGGCAAGGACGTTGGCCCGACGCCCTACGGACGGCGCGGCGTGAACAGCTATACGAGCTGGTTTGCCGGTGATGAAAACATGGAGGGCGACTACGGCGGCTACGACGGCCCCTTCCCACCCTGGAACGACGAACGCGTCCACCATTACCACTTCACGCTCTATGCGCTGGACCTGGCAACGCTCGGTCTGTCGGGAACATTCGACGGGGCCGACGCGCTGCTGGCCATGCGCGGCCACGTCCTCGACCAGGCCGAGTGGGTCGGCACCTACGCCATTTACCCTAAGGCAAGAGCTTGAGAACAGACGCGAACGATGAGGCCAGACCCGACTTCTCTATTCGTTATTCGTAATTCGTAATTCGTAATTTCTCCCCATGCCTTTCACCGTCACCCGCTACGCCGATGCCACGGACTTTCTGGCCGCGGCCGAGCCGTTTCTGATGACGCGGGAGGCACTGCACAGCATGATCCTGGGCGTGGCCCGGGCGCAGCAGCGGCAGGCGCGAGTGGAGGCGCAACCGCACCGTCGCCGGCCGCCCCTCTATGTGACTGTGCGCGGCCCGGCCGGACCCGTGCTAGCCGGGCTGACCTCAGCCGCGCATAAGTTTCTGCTTGCCGGGGAGGCAGGGGCAGCCGATGCAGCCCTGGCGCCCCTCATCGACGACTTGCTGGCAAGCAAGACGCGCCCCCCGGGCGTATTCGCCGAGGCAGCGCTCGCTGCGGCCTTTGCCCAGCGCTGGACGGCCGCTACCGGCCAACCACACGCGCTGGCCGTTCGCCAGCATCTGCATGCGCTGACGGCCGTCATCGCCCCGCCGCCCGGCCCGCCCGGCCGCCTGCGCCCGGCGACCGTGCGTGAAAGTGAACTACTGGCTGAGTGGCTGCTGGCCTTTCAGATCGAGGCGCTGCCCCAGGAAGCGGGCGACCGGGACGCGGCGCAGATCATCGTCGCCGGCCTGTTGGCACGCAAGGACCTCTTTGTCTGGGATACGGGTCAGGAAACAGCGCGGCCGGTGGCGATGGCCGCCCGCGCGCGGCCCACGGCCCGCGGCGTCGCCATTAACCTGGTGTATACGCCGCCCGCGGAACGCCGCCACGGTTATGCTAGCGCACTCGTCGCCGAGCTTAGCCAACTACTGCTCGCCAGCGGCTGGCAGTTCTGCACGCTTTTCACCGACCAGGCCAACCCTACGGCCAATCACATCTACGCCGCCATCGGCTACCAGCCGTTGGCCGATTTCGTCGAGTACCGCTTCAGCCGCGCCACATCAGCCTGAAGCTCAACGCCAAGGAGGTCGCGTTGCCAGAACCGCTCGTTCAACTTGCCCTCATCGTCGTCTTCGGTCTTGGCGCGCAACTTCTAGCCTACCACCTGCGCCTGCCGTCCATCCTGCTACTGCTCCTTGCCGGCTTCCTGCTCGGTCCCGTACTCGGCCTCATCCACCCGGACGAACTGCTGGGCGAGGCGCTGTTTCCCCTGGTCTCGCTCTCTGTCGGTATCATCCTGTTTGAGGGCGGGCTGACGCTCAAGCTCAAGGAACTGCCCGCCGGCGGCCCCGTCATTTTTCGTCTGATCAGCATTGGCGCCCTGGCAACCTGGGCCATCGCCTCCGTCGGCGCGCGGCTCATACTGGGCTTCGATTGGTCGCTGGCCGTCCTGATTGGAGCCATTTTGATCGTCACCGGGCCTACCGTCGTTGGGCCGTTGCTGCGCCAGATACGGCCCAAAGGGCGCGCCGGGGCCATCCTGAAGTGGGAAGGAATCCTCATCGATCCGGTCGGCGCGGTGATCGCTGTGCTGGTGTTCGAGGTCATCGCCCTCGGCGGAGTCGATAGCCTGTCGCGCTATCTACTGGCCGGTGTGCTTAGCAGTCTGCTCGTCGGGTTAGCTTTCGGCCTGCTTGGGGCGGTCATTCTGCTCCTCCTCATGCGGCGCTACCTCATCCCCGACTACCTGCAAAGCGGCGTGACGCTGGCCTTTGTTCTGGGCTTCTTCATGCTGGGCGACTTGCTCGCGCCCGACGGCGGGCTGCTTACCGTCACCGTCATGGGCATTGCCCTGGCCAATCAAGCCTGGGTTCCGGTGCGCCACATTATCGAGTTCAAGGAGAACCTTCAGGTCCTGCTCATTGGCGTTCTCTTTATCCTGCTTGCCGGGCGGATCGAACTGGCCAGTCTGTCGGCGATCGGCTGGAGCGTAGCGGCGTTCATGGCCCTGCTCATCCTCGTGGCTCGTCCGGCGGCCGTTCTCCTCTCCACCTGGCGCACTCCCCTCGACCGTTCCGAACGTATCTTCCTGACCTGGATGGCCCCGCGCGGCATTGTCGCCGCCTCCGTCGCTTCGGTCTTTGCCTTTGAACTGACGGAACTGCGCGTTCCCGGCGCAGAACTACTGGCGCCGACCGTGTTCCTGGTCATTGTCGGCACGGTCATTTTCTACGGGCTGACCAGTGGCCCGGTTGCCCGCCGCCTTGGGCTGTCGGAGCGCGACCCGCAAGGCGCGCTGATCATCGGCGCCCACGCCTTCGCCCGCCAGCTCGCCAGGGAACTGGGCAAGCTAGGCTATCGCACCGTGCTGGTAGACAGCAACTATCGCAATGTCGCCGAGGGCCGTATGTCCGGACTGGAGGCCGAAACCGGCAACGCGCTGGGTGAGGAGACGCTGGCTGAACTCGATCTAAGCGGCATCGGCCGCGTGCTGGCGCTAACGGGCAACGACGAAGTCAACACGCTCGCCGCCCTGCGGGCGGGCGAGGTCTTCGCCCGCGCCGAGGTCTACCGTTTGCCCGGCGCGGCCAAGAACGCGCCCGCCGGTTTCCATGAAGCGCGGACGCTTTTCGGCCCCCAGGTCACCTACAGCTTCTTAGCAACGGCCATCGACAGCGGGGCGACGGTGAAGACAACGCGCCTCAGCCCGTCGTTCGATCTGGCCGCCTACCGCGACTATTACGGGCCGCGCAGCATTCCGTTGGCCGTGGCCGGTGACAACGGCCGCCTCACCTTCTTGACCGACGACCAGCAGCCGGTTGCCAAGAGTGGCCACAGCCTAATCAGCCTGATCCTCCCGGATGGAAGCGATGGTCAGAGTTAAGATTTGCGGCATCACCGCGCTGGAAGATGCGCGGCTGGCTCTCGACGCGGGCGCGGACTATTTGGGCTTCATCTTCTACCCGCCGAGCCCGCGGTCCATCGCGCCGGAAAGAGCGGCGGAGATCGTCCGGCGTCTCCGCCACGACGCTACGGCGCGCGCGCAGCGAGAGGACGCCAATCCGCCGCGCTTTGTCGGTGTATTCGTCAACGAACCCGCCACGGCTATCGCGGCGATCCTCGACGGCTGCGACCTCGACCTGGCGCAGCTTAGCGGTGACGAAGAGGCGGCGGTGGTCACGAGCGCGGAATCGCCACTTTTCGGCCGCGCCTACAAGGCCGTTCGCCCGCGCGCGCATGATGAAGTCCGGCAATTGGGCGCCCGTTTTGCCGCGCCGCTGGCGGCCGGGCCAGCGCTGCTGCTTGATACGCCCAACGGCCAACTCTACGGCGGCTCGGGCGAGACAGGTGATTGGACGGCGGCCGCAGCGCTGGCCGCCGCTGTGCCGCGGCTGATGCTGGCTGGCGGCCTTACGCCCGGCAACGTAGCCGAAGCCATTGCCCGCGTCCGTCCCTATGCGGTCGATGTCGCCAGCGGGGTCGAGGCCGCGCCGGGGCGCAAGGACGCAGCCCGGGTCCGGGCCTTTATCGCCAGCGCCCGCAGCGCTGGCTGACGACTGCGCATGAGTCGCCCCTTCACAACCCTGGCCAGCCGCATCGTCTGGTCGTGCCCCTGGTACCGCGTTCGGCAGGACGACATCCTGACACCCAACGGTCGACCCGGCGTGTACAACGTCATCGAGAAGGCCGATGCGGTCTGGGTTGTGCCGCTGACGGCTGACGGGCGTCTAGCGCTGGTGTACCAGTACCGCTACACCGTCGATGACTGGTGTTGGGAGATCCCGGCGGGGAGTGTAGAACCGGGCAAAACTCCGGAGGAGGCGGCGCGCGCGGAACTGCTTGAGGAAGTCGGCGGCGAAGCGGCGGCGCTGAACTACGTCGGCCGGTTTTACATGGCCAACGGCATTTGCAATGAAGTCGGCCACATCTTCGTCGCCACCGGCGTAACCCTGGGCAAGCCGGCTCATGAGGCGGCCGAGGTTATGCACGTCCACCTGCTTGCGCCTGCCGCGGCCCTGGCGATGGCCCGCGCGGGAGAGATCGCGGACGGCCCGACCGCCCTGGCCCTGCTCCTCTGCGCCGATAAGCTACTGGGCAAATCCGAGGTCAGGCCAGATGCGACTTGATGGCGATGGCGACTTCGGTCGGCACGCCAGGCACGGCGCTGATCTCTTCCACCGACGCCGCGCGTAGCGCCTCCAGAGAACCGAAGCGCTTTAGCAATAGTTGGCGCCTTTTCGGCCCCACGCCGGGCACGCTGTCGAGGATCGAGGCCACGCCCACCTTGGCGCGCCGTTTGCGATGGCCCTCGTTGGCAAAGCGATGGGCCTCGTCACGAACGCGCTGCACCAGATAGAGAGCTTCCGAGCGGCGCGGCAACAGGACCGACGGCGACTGATCGGGCAGGAAGATCTCCTCCTCCTGCTTGGCCAGCGCCGCCAGCGGCACCTCTCCCTCTAACCCGAACTCGCGCAGCACGTCCTGGCCCACGGCTAGCTGGCCCTTCCCGCCGTCGATGAGCAACAGGTCGGGCAGAATGGCCCAGGCCGTCGGCCGCTCCGCGCGCGGTTTGATCTGGCTCGGGTCGTGGAGTTCGCCGGCCAGCGTGTCCCGGTAGCGTTGAAAGCGCCGCGTCAGCACTTCGCGCATCGAACCATAGTCATCGTTGTGGGTGGTCTGCACGTTGAACCGGCGGTAATCGCTCTTCTGCGGCGCGCCCTGAACGAAAACCACCATGGAGCCGACCGTTTGCTGACCCTGCGTGTGGCTGATGTCGTAACATTCTATGCGCGCTGGCGGCGCGGGCAGCCGCAAGGCTTCCTGCAACTCGGTAATGGCCGTGACGTGTTTCGACTTATCGGCTGCCCACTGCTGCCGCAACGTCGCCAGGGTGTCGCCGGCATTCTCGGTTGCCATCTCTACCAGCTCCCGTTTCTTGCCGCGCCGCGGCACCTGGATGCTCACCTTGGTGTTGCGCTTGCGCCGCAGCCACTCCTCGATAATGCGCGCCTCTTCGACTTCGGCCGGTAGCAGCACTTCCTTGGGGACATAGGCGGCGTCCTCATAGAACTGGGTCAGGAACTCCTGCAAAATCGCCTGGTCGCTCTCCCCCTCGGTATTGTCGAGCATGAAATACTCGCGGCCGATGAGCTTGCCGTGGCGCACGAAGAAAACCTGCACGCAAGCGTCGCCGTCGTCGCGGGCAAAGGCGATTACATCCTGGTCGGTGTCACTCGGGCCGATGACCTTTTGACGCGCGGTAATGCGCTCGATCGCCTTTAGCTGGTCGCGGTAATCGGCCGCCTTTTCAAAATCCAGTTTTTCGGCCGCGGCCGCCATCCGCTGCTCAATCGAGCGCACGATGTGATCCGATTTTCCATCGAGGAAGTCCATCAACTGCCTGATCGTCGCCCGATACTGCTCCTGGTTCACCGCGCCGATGCAGGGAGCGTTGCATAGCTTAATGTCGTAGTAGAGGCAGGCGCGCTCGTCCTGACCGGTGATGATCCGGTCGCAGGTCAGGTACGGGAACACCTTACGCAGCAGGTCAAGCGTCTGCTGAACTGCCCAGACCGACGTATACGGACCGAAGTAGCGGGCCCCGTCGCGTATCATTCGCCGCGTTACCGTCACCTTAGGGAACGGATCGTTCCAGTGGACCTTGATGTACGGGTACCGCTTGTCATCTTTGAGCCGGACGTTGAACCGCGGCTGGTACTGCTTGATCAGCGTCATCTCCAGCAGCAGCGCCTCCAGCTCCGAGTCGGTGATAATCACCTCGATGTCGGCGATCTGTCGGCGCAGGCGGAGCGTTTTGATGGAGTCAACGGTGCTGTGGAAGTAGGAACGCACCCGGTTGCGCAGGTTGACCGCCTTGCCGACGTAGAGCACATTGCCATCGGCGTCCTTGTGCAGATAGACGCCGGGTTTGGTCGGCAAGGTATTCAGCAGTTCGCTGATGCGGTCGCTGGGTGTGTAGGTCATAGCTACCGGAGATCGGCGCTCAAACGCTTGGCGCGGCCTCCGCCAACGATTTTAGCACATCTATTCGGTTTCTACCGGATCAGGAGGAGGTGCTGTTCGGCGTCGTCGACCAGGCGCTCTATCGTTGTGGCGGGCAACTCGTCGCCGCGGGCGGAAAGAATGAGGAGACTCCCGTGCTGGCGATTGACCCACTCGACGAGGCGGGTTGCGCTATCGCTGCACGTGTGCTGGAACTGCGCGCGCAGACCCGCCGGTTCCAGCAGCCGCGCGGCCAATTGCCGGCGGTCGAAGGCGGTCTGTTCGTCTGGCCCCCAGACAAGGACGCGTAACTCCGGCGCGTCGCCATCCTGCCGGGCAACAGCCGCGGCCACCGCCAGCGCCCGTCGTCCGGCGGCCGAGCCGTCGTAGAGTACGACGACAGGGCCACCCTCCACATCCGGGCGCACCAGCAGCACGGGCGACGCCGCGCGGGCCACGACCGAACGCGCCGCCGAGCCCAGGCGGGTGCGCCGGACAAACGAGTGACCCAGCCGGCCCAACGCCAGCAGGTCGCTGTCGCGGGCGGCGGCCACCAGTTCGCTATCGACAGCGCCGCGGACGACCTGAAAGGTGCTGCGCAGCTTGTTCTGCTCGGCCAACGCCGCCAGTTCGTGCCGCAATACCGCGGCTCGCGCCCGCAGCCCGCGCTGCAACTCTTCTCGCTCAACCTGGCGCGAGACAGTTTCGCCGTAGCGAATCTCACGGGCAAAGGGCAGCTCGGCCAGCCGGAACAGGTTAATGTCTTCAACGAACAGACCGTGAACTTCAGAATGGAGACGGGAAGCCAGGTTAACGGCCGCGTTCAGCGCCGCCAGACTGGCCGCTGAAGCGTCCAACGCGACGAGGATGCGTCGCACCGACCACGATTCGCTTAGCGTCTCTTCGCTGCCGGTCGCGGCCTCTACCTCTCGATTCGTCTCCGGCACGAGTCTGTCGTCACTCACTCGTGTCGCCTCCGTTCCCGCTCGCCTCCACCTCACCCTGGCCATCCGGCTGCAGCGGCTTAGGCGAGTTGTGGAAGGCGCGTTGCTTCTCGGCCAACTGGGTGAGGCGAGCGACGACGCGGCCGTTAATAGTGTCCGGCGGATAGTTACCTTCCGCGTCGGGCTCACCGGCCGGAACACCCGTCAGCAGGGCAATGCCCTCATCAACCGTCGTCACCGGGTAGACGTGGAACTGTCCGGCGCGCGCCGCTTCGACCACATCCTGGCGCAGCATCAGGTTGTCGACGTTCGCCATTGGGATGAGAACGCCCTGCTGACCGGTCAACCCGCGCGCCTGGCAAACGTCGAAGAAGCCCTCGATTTTCTCGTTCGCGCCGCCGATTGCCTGAACCTGGCCCATCTGGTTCACCGAGCCGGTAACGGCCAACGATTGCCTGATAGGCGCGCCGGAAATGGCTGATAACAGCGCATAGAGTTCGGCCGATGAAGCGCTGTCGCCTTCCACGCCGCCATAAGATTGCTCGAAAACCAGGGTGGCCGACAGTGATAGAGGTCGATCGGCGGCGTAGCGCTGGCCGAGGAAGCCCGACAGGATCATCACACCCTTGGAATGAATGGGGCCGGCCATCTCCACCTGGCGTTCGATGTCAATGACTTCGCCGCCACCCAGGCGCACGCGCGCCGTGATGCGGCTGGGGCGGCCGAAGCTGTGGTTGCCCATCATATAGACTGACAGGCCGTTCACCTGGCCGACCACCTCGCCGGTCGTATCGATGAGCACCCGGTCGCGCAGGATAGCCTCCTGCATCTGTTCCGGCACGCGCGAGGCGCGGTACGTTTGCATATCGAGAGCGCGTTGCACATCCGCGCGCGTCACCCTGTCGCGGCCCGCCTGACCGGCCCAGTAGTCGGCTTCTTTCAGAAGGTCGGTGATGCTCTGCATGTGGGTCGAGAGCTTCGTCGTGTCCTCAACGAGGCGCGATCCCTGTTCAATGACGCGGGCGACAGCGCCGCGATCCAGATGGCGCAACTTCTCGGTACGGGCCACTTCGGCGATGACGCGGGCATAGGCCAGGGCGCTGTCCTTATCCCGAGCCATCTCGTCTTCAAAGTCGGCCGAGACCTTGAACAGTTCGTTGAATTCGGGATCGTTGCCGCTCAGCAAATAGTACAGAAGGCGCTCGCCGATGAGGACGACCTTGACGGCCAGCGGGATCGGCTCTGGCTCCAGCGAAACCGTGCTGACCAGACTATATACCTGCCCGAGGGACTCGATGTCGATCTGGGACTCGCGCAAGGCACGCTTCAGCCCGTCCCAAGCAAAGGGTTCGGTCAGCAGCTTGAGCGCGTCGATGACCAGATAGCCGCCGTTGGCCTGGTGAAGGGCGCCGGGCTTGATCAGCGTGAAGTCAGTCACCAGCGCGCCCATCTGGGCCACATGCTCGATGCGGCCGACCAGATTTTGATAGCGCGGTTGGTCTACAAAGACAACCGGCGCGCCCTGCGTGCCGCCGTTGTCGGTGACGACGTTCACGCCGTAGCGCGTGGGCGAGGCGCGGTGTTCGGCCGAAGCAATGCCCAGCGCCGCGCCCAGCATTTGCCGCCCAGTCGATTCCTCATCCTGCAAGAAAGCTTCGTAGTTCTGGATGAGGTCTTTTTGCACGGCGTCCAGGTGGCTACGAACCCCCTCCAGTTCGCCATATTTCTGCCGCAACTCATCCAGCAGCGGCGTAATACTGAAGCTAACCACCCGTTCGTTCAATTCGCGCAGGCGGCTCTGCATTTCGCGTTGCAACTTCGGCACTTGCTGCATAATGCGCTGCAAAGCTTCCTGCAATTCACCGACCTGCGTTTCGATACGCTTCTGGGCCTCGGCGTCCAGTTGCATGAACTCGTCGGGTGTAACGACCTCGCCGCCCTCCTTCAGCGGCGCAAAAGCAAAGCCGCCGGGCGTCTGAATGAGCGCGATGTCGTGCTGGCGCGCTTCCTCGCGCAACTTGTCGAGCGCTTCGACCTGTAGGCCGCGCAACTCTTCCTCCAGTGCGCGCTTCTGCAACTGATATTCCTCGCCGGCAAACACGCCCGGCAGCATCGAGGCCAGCTCCTCGATCAGTTTCTTCATGTCATCGCGCCAGGCGACCGCTCTACCGGGTGGCAAGCGCAAGGCCAGCGGCTTGTAGGGCTGCTCGAAGTTGAAGACGTAGCACCAGTCGTCGGGAACCGGTTCCGATGGCGCGCGTTGCTCCAGGAAGCGCGTAATGGTCGTGTGGCGGCCGGTCCCATTGGGCCCCAGGGCGAACAAATTGTAACCCTTGTGAGCGATGCCAATCCCGAACTGGATGGCCTCTATCGCCCGTTGCTGCCCAATGATCTCCAGACCATCCTGAAGCTCGGCCGTTGTCTCGAACGGCAGGGCCGCCACATCAAAGGCGCGGTAAAGCCTATCGGCATCAAGAGGCTGCGCGGAATCCATACGCTACCCTACTACCCCGAGTTCAACCGCGCAACCCTAGGATTGCGGGCTGCGAACGATCATGGTGGCGCACTCCGCGCCACGCAGTACCTTTTCGGCCACGCTGCCGTGAAGCCAACGGCCGATACCCGACCGGCCGTGACTGGACATGACGATGAGATCGACGGAATGGGCGTCGGCATACGATACAATCGCGTCGGCGATGTCGCCCGCGGTCGTCAATACGTCGAAGAAGAGATGCTGGTTGGGCCGATCGGTAAATAAGCCCTGCAAGTACGTCTCCGCTTCCGCCCGGTCCCGGGCCGCCGCTTCGTCCAGCGCCGCGGCGACCTTCGCCCCGGCGGGGGTCATCGACTCCGGCAATGGTTCACGGCCGCTGACGACGCGGAGCAGGGTCACATCCGACTGCACAGCCCGCGAGATGGCCAGGGCCGGCTCCAGAGCGCGCTCGGCCAGCGGCGAACCGTCGAGAGGGACGAGCATCTTGCGGTTCTGGAACATTTCCACTGCGACGTGGGCGCGGATGATAACCGTGGCACAGGGCGCGTGGTGGAGAACCTTCTCGGCCACGCTGCCATAGACCCAGCGGCTGCTGCCGGTGCGCCCGTGGCTGGACATGAGGATGAGATCGACGCCGTTCTCCGCGGCATAGTGGACAATGGCGTCGGCCGGGGAGCCAACAATCACACTCGATTCGACCGTCGCCCCGCCCGCATCTACCGATTCACGCGCCGTGTTCACGTAGGCCTGAGCCTCATCCGAGCCCATACGCGTCAACTCATCGTATAGCATCGGGTCGGCCGCCACCAGCGCCACGGGCGACACCACCCGCAACAGCACCAGCTTGACTGCTTCGCCGGCTCCTGCCTGTTGGGCCATGCTGGCGGCGATACGTGCCGCGGGCGAGAGCGCTTTCTCAGACAGCGGGGAGCCGTCGAGCGGGACGAGAATTGTGCGAAATGGCGTCATGGGATTCAACTCCGTGGACGCGGGTCAATCACTCTGAATGGCCGCGGCCGGGTGCTGCATGGCAAAGTAGTTAAGGAAGTCCGTCACGGTAATGATACCAACGAGCGCGCCGTTGTCCACGACCGGCAGAGCGCCGAATTTGTAGATGCTGAGCATATTCGCGGCTTGATAGGCAGGCGTCTCCGGCGTGACCGTCATCGGATCGGGGGTCATACAACTCGCGGCCGTCACGTGATCGAGTATCTCTTCGTCCTGCCAGCGGCCGTGGAGCACCAGCGGCGAGTTCATAACCAGGCGCACGTCGCGATCGGTAATGATGCCGACGAGCCGTCCGTTCTCCAGCACCGGCAACTGCCGGCACGCCTGGGTCTTCATGACATCGATCACCTGCCGCAGCGTGGTTTGTGGCGTGACGGTGTTGGGAATGATGGTCATGAGGTCGTTCACAGTTAGCATCGTTAACTCCTTGCGCCGTCTTGCGGGGTCGAGCGGCGACTTGCCCCAATGGCTAGTGTAAACGATGAGGCCCGTTCGCGGCGGTGGCGAATGTCACCTTTCGGGGATGACATTCATCGGGATTTGCCGCCGCGCGGCGAGACACCGCTCCGGCCGATCGGCCGCTTGCTACTTGCTGCCGGCAGGGATACACTCCGCACAATCTTCGCAATCAATCAAGGAGACATATGGCCAAGACACCCCCCCCGCGTCGCAAACAGCAGACCCGCGAAACCAATTGGCTTGTCATAGGCGGCCTGATCGCGATCAGCGTGCTGGTTTTTGGCGGTCTACTGTTTCTGGCTCTGCGGCCTACCCAATCCCAGACGGTCCAGACGCTGGCCGAGTATTGCAACGCCAACCCCGACCGCTGCGCGATTCAGGGCGAGGCGAGCGCTCCGGTAACCATGGTCGAAGTGTCGGACTTCGGCTGCACCCATTGCACCGACTTCCATAATAACACCGCGGACGATTTAAAAGCGCAGTTCGTCGACACGGGTCAGGTGCGCTGGATCGCCATGCCCTACGCGCTGGGCACGACAACTGTTCCGGCGGCGGCCGCCGCTCTGTGCGCCAAGGAGCAGGACCGCTACTTCGAGTTCGCGAACGCCATGTTCGCCATCGAGCCAGCCCAGACGCGTCTTTCGCCCGAAGGCTATGACCAGGCGGCAACGGCTATCGGCCTCGACCTGGAACAGTTCAATGCCTGCATGGATTCAGCGCGCTACATTGATACTGTTAACCAGAACCGCGACGCCGCGCGTAACGTGCAGGTCAGTGGCACGCCGACCTTCTTCTTGAACAATGAGAAGCTGGTCGGGGCGCAACCCCTGTCGGCCTTCGCGCAAACGATTGCGGCGCTCCAAGAACAGTAGGGACGCTCGGGCGCCCGGAGCCCCGCTGAATCTGCTGTCATTCGGGTGATATACGCTGGGAACAAGCAGCCCGTCATAGGTCGCTCTTATGCTTTTGCGCCCAGGGAAGGGAAGCGAATGAAGCTGGAACTCGTCAGGGATTGGATGGCGCGAGAGGTTATCACCGCCGGGCCGGGGACGAGCGTACTCGAAGCGGGACAACTGATGGTCGAGCGGGCGATTCGCCGTTTGCCCGTTGTTGAAGACGGGCAGTTGACCGGCATTGTCACCTATGGCGATGTTCGCGGGGCGCGCGCCTCTTCGTCGGCCGGGCTCGACATCTGGGAGTTGAGCTACCTGCTCTCCCATCTGACCATCCGCGAGATCATGACGCCCAACCCGGTCACAATTTCACCCGACGAGACGATCGGTCGGGCGGCGCAACTCATGCTCAAGTACATGATCGGCGGCCTGCCTGTCTTAAACGCCGCCGGGCAACTGGTCGGCATCATAACGGAATCGGACATCTTCCGCCTGGTGGCTCGCGACTGGTCTCGCGACGAGGAAGAGCCGAGCGAGCCCTACGCCCATTACGAGTAGACCAACTAGCCGGGAAGGAAAAGGTTGCCGTGTTTCGACATTTGCTGGTTCCCCTCGACGGGTCCGGGTTCTCTGAAGCGGCGCTGCCCTATGCGTTGGAAATGGCGGCCCAATTCGATAGCGATATCACCCTGTTGCGGGTGATCCTGCCGCCTCGCGCCGGCGAAGGGGCGCTCTCGCCTGAATCGGCCGACTTTATGATCAAGCTGCGCGACGACCTCTACAAGGAAGCAATAGAGTATTTACAGCATCTGAAGGGGTCGCTGCGACAGCAAAACTATAAGGCGCACTATCAGGTGGCGGAATCAGAGGATGTGGCCGCGGAGATCATCAGCGCCGTGCGCGGCAGCGGGGCGGACACCGTCATCATGTGTACACACGGCCGCGGCGGTCTTAGCCGGTGGCTGTTTGGGAGCGTGGCCACGCGCGTCTTGCAGACGGCGCCAGTTCCGGTACTGGCGATTCGGCCCTCAAGCGTCGAGAGCACCCGGGAAGCTAACTGACGGGGATGGCTGGCCGGCGCGTGCCAGCCACCGCCTCGATTTCCTGGATGAGCCGCGAGGAGTCGATGTACTTCAATAGATAGCTGGTGACTCCCGCCTGCTGCAAGAGAAGGCGCTCGACCTCGTCAGCGTAGGGCACCAGAACGATGATCGCCGCCGGGCAATGCACCATTTGATGCACTACCTCCAGCGTGGCGAATAGTTCCTCATCCGAGCCGCTTTGCAAGCCAAGAAGTACTACATCGGGCGCGCCGGCACAGCCATCGACCGCGTCGACCGTCAGATAGGGCATCGCCGCCTGCGGCGCCTGCACCGCAGCGATCACATCCAGGTCAGCGGTGGCGCTTAGGCGTTTCCGCAGGGCGCGACGCACGGCCGAATGCTTCTCGACGATAAGGACTCTGATTTTGGGCGCGGTCTCCAGCCTTGCCATGGGCGACATCTCGACAGGTGCGTGCAACATCTGGCAACACCTTTGCAGTCTTCCCCGCTTGTCCGCCACAGCCAAACGCGGCGCTCATGCCCGACGCATCGACTGCCACGCGTCATTGTAGGCAGTATACTGGTCGGCCGATATTCCACTCAGTGACAAAAGTCATCTAGATAGGCGACATCTATCACCTCGTCACGCGAGGGAAGGCATCCGAACCGCAACGACTGGCGACGGCGAGTGCCCTTAGCGGGGGAGATCAAGTTCGAGGGTGGTGCCCGAGCCGGGGAAGGACGTAATATCGAACCGCCCGCCCAGGCTCTCGGCGCGGGCCAGCATGTTGGCCAGCCCGTGGCCGACGCGCGACGCTTCGCTGGTCGTGTCGAAACCGCGGCCGTCGTCCTGAATCGTGAGGCTCACGCGCGCGGCTGTGCAGTGCAAGGTGATGTCGACCTTCTTGGCGCGAGCATGACGGGCGACGTTGGCCAACGCTTCCTGCGTCGTCAGAAAGATGGCGCGGCCGAGCGGTAGCGGCAGGTCGTCGAGCCGTTCCGGGATGCTCATCGACACGGGCACCATGGTGTTGGCCTGAAATTCGCGCGCCAGTTGGGCCATGCCCTGCTGCACGTCCCCGGCAAAGCGGCGCGGGCGCAAGTCCAGGATGAAGTTGCGAATGTCGCGTATGGCGTCGTTCAACCCCTCGATCGCTGTGTCGAGCAGGGCCGATGCCTCCTCCGTCTCGGGTGGCAGAGCCAGGCGCGTCGATTCCAGGGTCAGGCCGACGGCATAAATGGATTGAATCACGCCGTCGTGCAAGTCCATTCCAATGCGCGTCCGCTCCTCCAGCACGGCCAGCCGCTCCAACTGCGAGTAAAGGCGGGCGTTCTGGATGGCCACCGCCGCGTGGGCGGCCAGCATTTCGATTATTTCCTGGTCGGGGGCGGTGAACGGCGATCCATTTGCCTTATCGGAGAGGTACAGGTTCCCAAACGTCTCGCCCGCGCCAAGGATGGGCACGCCCAGAAAACTTGTCATCTCGGGATGACCGGCCGGGAAGCCGAACGAGCGCTCGTCGGCCTGGATATCAACGACCCGGATCGGCCGCTGACCGTGGATTACGGCGCCCAGCAGCCCCTCGCCATGCGGCCAGTGGGTCATCCGGCGCGCCTCGTCGGTGGTCATGCCGCTGTAGACAAAGCGGTGGACGCTGCCCGGGCCACCGGCGCGCCAATCGCCCACGGCTAGCGCCGCGTAGCGCGCGTCTACGAGCTCCCGCGCCGAGTCCACAATGAGTTGAAGGACTTTGTCGACGTCCAGTTCGCTGGCAATAGCCAGCGCCGCCCGATTCAGCGCTGCCAGCGCCCGACGCGCCGCTTGCTCATCAATTTGCTGCCGCTCTTGCATGTCCGACATTGGCAAGGGTCGCTTTCCGGCTAGATGTGATCTTGCAGATGGTGCTTAATGGCGTAGGCGGCGGCTTCGGCCCGGTTGGAAACGCCGAGCTTGGAGAGGATGCTGCTCACGTAATTGCGCACCGTGCCTTCGCTAAGGAAAAGCTCGGTGGCGATCTCACGATTTGTCTTTCCCTGCGCGATCAGCAGCAACACCTGGCGCTCCTGCGCCGTCAGGTCCTGAAAGGCAACCGCCTCTTCCTTCTTGATAGACCGACGGACCTCGAAGAAGACACGTTGGGTTAGCGACGGGTCCAGCATGGACTCGCCGCGCGCCGCGGCTTCAATGGCGCGCACCACGTCACCGCCGGCGATCTGCTTGAGAAGGTAGCCGCTGGCCCCGGCGCGAATGGCGGCAAAAAGCAGCTCGTCTTCGGCGAAAGACGTAAGCATGAGCACCTTGGTGTCCGGCAGAAGGGTCTTGATTTTTTCGCAGGCCTCGATGCCGCTGCCGCCAGCCAGGCGAATATCCATCAAGACAATATCGGGCTCGAGTTCCAGCGCCAGTTCCACGGCCTCGTCTTCAGATGCTGCCTCACCGACAACGCTGAAAGTTGGATGGCGCTCGAGCAGCGCGCGCATTCCTAGGCGCACCACCTCGTGGTCGTCGACGAGCATCAGACGCAACATCTGGGTCATATTGCGCAAAAGTATAGCCAATTGTGACAGGGGATACAAAGACGGGGCCGCCGGCTCCGGCAGCCAGAGGCGTCGCGCGGCCACCGGCCGCACAGTAGCTTATCAGGTGAATACCGCCGCTTCGGCCACACGGCCGCAGGTGTCGCAAATCAACTGGAAAAGGCCGTTGAAGTGCAACTCGCCCAGCAAACAGGCCGGGCAGGGCAGCCCTTCGCGCGGCGCGGCGCTGCACCCCTCGCCGGGCGCGTTTCCGTCGGGTTTCCACCATCGCTCACGCGGCGACGAGCGCGCCAGTTCGTCAGGCTGTTGCCCACTCATGGCTGGAGCATAACCCTTCGCGGCGACAGTCGCAACGACCATTAAGGTAGGCGTCATTCCGGTCCGAGCGCCTGCGCCCTGGCACGCCAAGGGGCAACAACACCGCCCATACCATGACTTTTGTCAGCGATAGAGGTGCAATCTGTCACTAACCCCGACCAATCTGACCTTCTAAAATGAGCAACGGATTGACAACGGACAACTCGTAGCTCATCGCGAACCGGCAACTGGCGCGGCGCGGCGAGCCATAGCGTTTCAAGGAGATCACACCAATGTCGGAACAAGCTTTGATTACCCCGGTAGTTCCGGAAGCCACCAACGGCAACGGTCACAAACCGCTGACCGCCAAGAAGTGGGTCTATCTGTTTGGCGAAGTTAAGGATGCCGAGGCGACTGTCGGCGGCAAGTGGGACGACGTGCGGGCGCTGTTGGGCGGCAAAGGCGCCGGCCTCATGGACATGACTCGCCAGGGTATCCCTGTACCCCCCGGTTTCACCGTCTCGACCGAAGCCTGCAACGCCTATCTCGCCGCCGGCGGCAAGTTTCCTCCCGGTATGTGGGAGCAGGAACTGGCTGCGGTAAAGGAAATCGAAACGCTGACCGGCAAGACCTTCGGCGGGACGGAAAATCCCCTGCTCGTCTCCTGCCGTTCTGGCGCCAAGTTCTCCATGCCCGGCATGATGGACACCGTCCTGAACATCGGCCTTAATGACGAGATCGCCGAAACGATGGCCCGGCTGACCAACGACCGCCGCTTCGTCTTCGACCTCTATCGCCGCCTGGTCCAGATGTTCGGCAGCGTGGTCATGAACGTACCCGATGAGGCCTTCGAAGTCGTCATCACCGCTCGTCGCGAGCGCGCCGGCGTGAAGACCGATGCCGAACTGAAGGCTGAAGACTGGGAAGTTGTAACCCGCCGCTTCAAGGAAATCTATCGCACCTTCACGCGCAGCGACTTCCCGACTGACCCGTATGAGCAGTTGCGGCTGGCGACGGAAGCCGTCTTCAAGTCGTGGAACGGCCGCCGCGCCATCGACTACCGCAACGCCG
>CAZSOD010000004.1:0-88111 GCA_964608255.1 uncultured Ardenticatenaceae bacterium | reverse complement strand
TTTCGATGATGCGCCCCCGCGGCACGCCCCCTACCCCCAGCGCAATGTCGAGCGAGATGGAGCCGGTGGGGACAGTCTGAACGTGAAGGTGTTGGGCTTCGCCGAGGCGCATGATGGTGCCCTCGCCGAAACGCTTGGTCAGGGAGTCAATGGTCTTGTCGAGCGTCGCAATGCGGCCGTCGACGGCGCTACTGCCGTTGGTGCGGGACATTCGGCGTATCTCCTGTTGGACTGCAAATTTGGCCTACAGCACGCCACTCAAGAAGACGAGCGCGTGGCGAATGTTGACATATTAGCACAGATGTTCGTCTGCGTCAAGATCGAATCTGAAAGTATGAACGCCTGTTCAAAAACGATCAAGAGGCTGGCTCAAACAGTGTGTCCCCGTGCCATGCGCCATAGCTCGCGCACTTCTCGCCCGCCCAGCAACCAGGAAACGGCCAGATATACGAGCCCGCCCACAATTGCGCCGGCCAGCAGGTAGAGTAGGGGGCTAGTGACGATTCGTCCGATCAACCAGATCGCTAAGGCCATGACCGCCGTGGCCGCCAGCGCCCGTAGAAACGAGAGTTGTAGCGCCCGGCCGCCCATCCCACCCAAACGGCGGCGGTTCATTTCAAATAGGGCACCCGCCAACAGAGTAAAGCTCACGGTTGTCGCCCACGCTAGTCCAGCCACCCCCAACCGGCCCACCAGCAGGTAGGAACCGCTTACGGTAACGACGAGCCATCCGAGGTAAGTCACCATCGGCGTTAGCGTGTTGTGGCGGGCGTAATATAGTCGCGCCACGATCTCCAGTGTTGACTCGCTGACAATTCGCACACTAAACGCAACCAGAACGGCGTAAACGAGCGCTGTGGCTTCAGAGTCGAACGCTCCCCGCTGAAGCAGGAGGACGATGATGGGCTCGCCCAGGAGAATGACAGCGGCGGCCGCCGGAATCGTAAGCGTCCAGATGATTCCGAGCGCGCGCGCGGCCGTTTGCCGCAGTCCTTCGATCTCCCCGGCATTGTAGAGTTCAGCCAGGGTAGGAAACACGACCAGAGCGATGGCCGTGCCGAACAGCGTTTGGGGCAGCTGCATGAGCTGGTAGCCGTAGAAATAGCTCGACGTGGTTCCTGTCGGCAGGGCTGAGGCCAGACGGATGATGAAAAGATCGGCGAACTGAATGACGCCGAGGGTGACGATGCGCGGACCCATCAGCCGCACGATCTCATGCACGCCTGCCAGCTTCAGCAGCAACGCGGGGCGATAGCCTATGTGATGGCGGACGAGCGCCGGCGTCTGGATGGCGATGTGGAGCATCGCGCCGACGACTGTGCCCCAGGCAAGCCCGACGATACCCATGCTGGGCACGAAAAGGAAGAGGCCAATGAAATAGCCCAGGTCGAGGGCCAGCGGAGCCAGGGCCGGCAAGGCAAAGTGCTGGTGGGCGTTGAGGATGCTGCTCAGGACGCCGCTAAAGCCAAAGATGGTCGTCTGAACCAGGATAACGCGCATGATTTGCGCTGTCAGCAACTGCTGCTGAGGCGAGAAATCGGGCACCAGAACGTGCCGCGTCAGCCATGGAGCCAGGAAGATGCCGACGGCCGATACGGCGCCCAGAATGATCAGCACGAGGGTCAGGATGGTGTTAGCAAGTTTCGCCGCGCTCTCGCGGCCGTCCTGGTTGAGGTACTGGCTGTAGACGGGGATGAAGGCCGCCGCGAGCGATCCCCCGGCAATGACGGTAAACAACAGTTCGGGCAACTGGTTAGCGGCCGTGAAAGCGTCATATTCCGCCCCGGCCCCGAACACGCGCGCGACTAGCGGAGCGCGGATAAGGCCAACCAGTTTACCCAGCGCAAAGAGGGCAATGACGACGACCGATGAGCGGAGAAGGTGGCGGGCGCGGGGCATAAGAGGCACTTATATCGTTTGAAGGGCAGATTACCAGTTGTCAGGGAAGGTCTGTCTCTGGCTGCACGTCGTGCGCAGCTCCGCGGGCGGTGCGGCGAAATCGCATGCCGCCTGTTGCGCGGCTATAATCGTCTCATGATTGAGAAGGTACCCCTGATCAGCGCGGTCCGTTTCGAGCAGTCGCCGGAGCGGCTCAAGATCGTTATGCCCATCCGGCGCAACTGGCCGCTGCTGACCGTCTACAGCATCCTGGGCATCACCTGGTTCCTGATGTTGATCGGCGGAGTGATCTTTACGGTGCGTGTGGCTTTTTCCGGTGAGTCCTACGCCTTTGTGTTTGTCGCCATCCTCCTGGTGTTCCTGCTCATTTTGTTCCGCTTTGGCCGCTTCCTCCTACGACAATGGGCGACCTACCTCAGTAACCGGGAACTCATCTTCATCAACCGCGAAGAACTTATCGTCCGGCGGCCGGTATCGATCTGGGGCAACACCGACGTCTACGACATGAAGTTCGTCGCGCCGTTTTACGTCAGCGTCAAGCCGGCCGCTCTAGCCTTCGACTATGGCTATCGCCACGTCTACGTTGCCGAAGCTTTGCCGCCAGAGGCCCGGCAAACACTAGGCCAGTTCCTTAACGACACCTACTTTCCCGATCCCGCGGGCGAAGACGACGAGGTCTGAGCTCCTATTCGCTGAATTCCAAATCTTTGCCGGCGAACAACGTGGCGGCAATCAGAAACAGAATCGAGCCATAGAGCATGAGCACCGCCGGGGCTAACGCCTGTGACGGCGTAAAGCCGCCGGCCAGAACGGCATCGGTCATAGCGGTGAACGGCCAGAACACGATCCCCGCCGCTTGTGAAACTGCGCCCATCGAGGCGCTACCCAGGCCAGAAGCCACGCCCAGAGCGGCATCGGACAGCCAGGCAAAGTTAAACTGCCCGAAAAAACTCGCCAGATCGTAGAGGCGTTCCACCAGCCACGAGTCGGGTGAGGATGACACTCCCCGCAGGATCAGCAACGCGGCCAGCACGCCAAACAGGATTACCCGCGACCAGCCGACGGTCACCAGATCGGAGACGTGCAAGGCAAGGACCGCGGCCAGCAGATTCACCGACAACCACAGGGGCGGGATAGCCAGCCAGCGGGCAGTTGTGAGTTCCGGCCCGCGGATAAGGGCCAACCCGGCCACCAGCGCTTGCATGGCCAAACCAAGCAACAGGGAACTGAGAAGAACGGCCGTCAGATATTCGATACGGCTGGGCAGACGCACCAGCATCGGAAAGTTCTCCAGGCGCGCGGCCCGCGCGGTCAATGCCAGCGCCGTCAGGAATGTTGCCGCTACCCCGAGCGCGCCGACCAGAATGATATAGTTCTCCGGGTCGGGCGTGCCCTGGCCAGGCGGAAAGAGCACTACCCAATAGATAAGGCTGAGGATGAGCACGATCAGGCCGGTCAGCGAGAAGAACAGGCTCTTCGTGAAATAGACTGTCATAATCCAGACGCGCTGCATCATTGCACTGCCTCGGCATATATCTCGGCCAGCGTAACCCGGCGCTGCTCAACCTTGACAATATCGTAGCCCTGATTAATCAGCACCGACAGAATTTGCCGGCGCATGGCGATCGACTCGTTGCGCAATACCACTTCGTTACCTTCGAGGCTGATATCGGGATGAACCATGGCCAACAGCGGCCGCGCGGCGTCCAAAGGCCGGTCAACCTGGATCGCCACGTGGGGTTGCAGCGTCAGGGCATCGGACATATGGTTCTGGTAGAGGACCTGTCCGTCCTTGAGAATGATCAGGTAAGTGCAGGTACGCGTCACTTCCTGAAGCTGGTGAGTCGACATGAGGATTGTCTTTCCGGCGGCACGCAACTCCTCGATGTAGGACTGCATCTCCTCCTGGCCCTCGGGGTCAAGCCCGCTGGATGGCTCGTCGAGGAGAAGAAGGTCTGGGTCGCCGATTAGCGCCTGGGCGAGACCCAACCGCTGGCGCATTCCCTTGGAAAGGGTCTTAATTTGCTTGTTGGCTGCCGCGAGCAGGTTCACGCGGGCCAGACTTTCCAATACCACTGTGTCCGCTTGCGCCCGAACGATGTTGCAAAGCCCGGCGATCATTTCAAGATACTGGCTGACCACCAGATTGCCGGGAAAGACAAGCCTTTCCGGTTTGTAGCCAATGGTGGGCCAGTTCGGCCCGCCTGTCGTGGCGTAGAGCCGGCCTCGCGTCGGCGTGATGATTCCGGCGATGAGTTTGATAAGCGTCGTCTTGCCGGCGCCGTTCGGACCCAGCAACCCGAGCACTTCCCCTTGCGGGATCGTAAGCGTCACATCGCGCAGCGCGGTCAGCGAGTAGTAATTCTTGGTGACTTGGTTGAACTCGATCACGGGTTAATCCAGCGGTTGGGGAAGGTTAGCTTGGGGCAATTCCATGTCGCACGCGGAGTGTATCACAGCGGGCGGCAGCGGCAACGGCTGAGGGACAAGATAAGCCTTTGCTATGCGAGTAGACGGCACGCCCTGACCCGGCTATAATTCGATGTTCGATACACGAGTAAGCGGCTTCGGCCGCCAATCACACAAGGAAAAGACTGAACGATCATGAACTTGCAGCCTTGGGCGCCTTATCTGAGCATTATTGAGATCATCCTGGGCATAGCGCTTTCCGCGCTTGTTCTTTTGCAAGCCAAAGGTCAGGACCTGGGCGGTTTTCTGGGCGGAAGTGGAGAGAGCGGCGCATTTCGCACGCGCCGTGGCGTGGAGGTCGTTCTGCATCAGCTGACGATCGTCATTGCCGTGCTCTTCTTCGCCAACACGCTCCTGGCGTTTCTGGCGTGGGGCCAGGTCGGTTAGAGGCTGCCCCACGGCAAATCCTCGGTTCTCATGAAACCCGATATTCGCTGGCAGATTCTGCTGGCGTTAGTCGGTCTGTCCCTGGTGCTCATGCTGCTGTCATACCAGGTCCAGTCCGCCGCGCTTTGTCTTACCAGCGTTCCGGCTGCCGGTGGCACCTTCGTAGAAGGGGTCGTCGGCCGGCCGACAACGCTCAATCCGCTGCTAAGCGATCCCTACCCGGTCGATCGCGACCTGGTCGATCTCGTTTTCGATGGTCTCGTGCGCTACGATGAGCATGGACAGGTCGTGCCCGATTTGGCCGAGTCGTGGGCCTATAGCGAGGATGGGCTGACACTCACCTTTAACCTGCGCGACGGCATCAGCTGGCACGATGGCAAACCGGTGACAGCCGCCGACGTGGCGTTTACGTATGGCCTCATGCAGGATGACTCCTTTCCCGGCCTGCTAGAACTCAAGCGCCTATGGCAATCGGTGACCATCTCGGAAGTCGACGCGCGCACGGTTCAGTTCACGCTCAGCCAGCCCTATGCGCCGTTTATCGAGGCAACCACCCGCAGCATCCTGCCTGCCCATTTGCTGGCCAGCACCTCGCCGGCGGATCTGGCGACCATTCCGTTTAATCAGGCGCCCGTGGGCACGGGGCCGTTCATGGTACAGCCGGGTCAGGACTGGACCCACGCCGATCGCCTGCGCCTGACACCTAACCCGGCCTATTGGCGTCAAGGTACGCAGTTGAGCGACATTGAGTTTCGCTTCTACCCTGATGCCGCTGCGCTTGTTGCCGCCTATGGCGCGGGCGAAGTGGATGCCGTCAACGGTTTGCCACCGACTCTTGCGCCCGAAGTGCTGGAGCAGGATGGTTCGCGCCTGTTTACATCCTTGGCATCCCGCTATACGGCCTTATTCTTTAATATGGGGGATACCGGCGCGGCGGGCGTGCGGTCGAAGGAGGCGCGGCAAGCTTTGGCTTATGGCCTGGATCGCGCCGGTTTGGTTGACAGGGTGCTCCACGGTCAGGGGGTGGTGTTCGAAGGGCCGTACTTGCCGGATATGTGGTTTGCGCGGCCGGACTTGATGACGCGCTACAGCTTCCAACCGGAAACGGCTGCCGGCCTTCTTGACGCAGCGGGCTGGTTGCGAGCTGATGATGGCGTGCGCGCTCGCGAAGGCGTCCCACTGACTTTGCGCCTGCTTGCCCTCGACCGGCCGGAGCAGCGCGCGGTAGCTGACGAAGTTGCCCGGCAGTGGGGGGAACTGGGTGTCGATGTGCAGGTGACGACCGCGCACGACCTGGTGGCCCTGCACGATGCCCTGACCAGTCGAACTTTTGACGCGGCGCTGCTCGAAATCCTGCCGCCGGCGGACCCCGACCTTTACGACTTCTGGAGCCAGGAGGCGATGGTTCGTGGTCAAAACTTTGCCGGCTGGAACAACCGGCGAGCCAGCGAGGCGTTGGAGGCGGCCCGCCAGGTGCTGGATCAAGCGGGACGCGCGCCGTACTATGAGGCATTCCTGCGCCAATTCGACGGCGATCTGCCTGCGCTGACGCTCTACCAGCACGTGAATGTCTACGTTCTGGCCGGCCATGTTCAGCAGGCCGAGATTGGCAATGTCTGGACAGCGCGCGATCGGTACGCTACCTTTTCGCAATGGTTCCTTAACTTCCGCGACGTAACCGTTAGCTGTTCCCCGGCCGCTGGCTGAGGCAGATTAACTGGATGAAACTATAATGTGCTGCGGGGCGTAATGAAATCGGGCTAAGTCCTGGGGCGCCCTGTTGCTGCGCGCGAGTGGCGGGATGTCGGCTGTTATTCTGACTTTGGCTATCGCGGGTTTCCGCGAGGAGAGTGCGAGATGGGATCAATCGGTTTGCCGGAGTTGCTAATCATTCTGGCCGTAGTTTTACTGATCTTTGGCGTGGGTCGAATCGCCCGCGTCGGCGGCGAACTGGGCAAGGGCGTGTCCGCCTTCCGCGAAGGGTTGCGTGAGGGTCAGGACAAGGGCGAAAAGTCGCCTGTGGAGACGAAGCCAGACGCCGACGGCGAACTCAAGGACTGATAGGCGGTCGATGGATAACGTCTTTGGCGTCGGGCTGCCGGAGCTGCTGGTGATCGTCGTCATCGCCGGCATGGTGATGGGCCCCGAGCGGATCGCTCAGACCGCGCGGACGCTTGGCCGTCTGACCGCGCGGATGCAAGGCGTCTCGCGGGCCTTCTTCCGGCAACTCAACGCCGAACTGGATGCGGTTGACGAAGGCGGCGACATTAAGGCCACGGTCGAAGAGTTACGGCAACTGCGCCAGCAAGTGGACGAACTGCGGGGCGAGATCTTCACCCTGGCCTCTGGGACGGCCGGCGATACCCGCCAGGTGGTGCGCGATATCAAGCGCGAGGCGCGCAACTCGATCATGCCGCCGGACATGAGCGCTCGCGCGCCGCGGTCAAGCGCCCCGGCGGACGACGGCGCGGTATACGCCCCCCCGCTGCTCTTTGAACGCGCCTCTACCGCGGCCGCCGCGCCAGGCCGGCTTCCTAACCGCGTGGCTGTGACTGACGATCCCGACGAATGACCATGCCGGAAACTCGCCAGCCGCAGATCGACGGGGAAGGACCGATCCTGCCAGTTTTCGGCCACCTGAATGAGTTGCGCCGTCACCTGACGCGCGCGGCCCTGGCGGTGCTGGCCACGACCCTTTTCAGTTTCATCTATGCCGACCGGCTCCTCCAATTCCTGCTCGCGCCCTACGCCTCGGCGCGCCCCGGTGGGACGGGGCTCCAGACGCTGCGGCCGACCGAGGGTTTGGAGACCTACTTTCGCATCGCTTTACTGGCGGGAACGGTGCTGGCGATGCCGATCATCCTGTTTGAATTCTGGCGCTTCATCCAACCCGGCCTGCGTCGTTACGAGCGCCGCTATATCTACGCCTTCATCCCTAGCGCCTTGCTCCTGTTTGGTTTGGGCCTGGCCTTCGCCTGGTACGTCCTTGCCCCGGCGGCGATCAACTTTCTAGCCAATTTCATGCCCGACGTGTTTGTTGCCGAATGGACCAGCCAGGAGTACATCAGTTTCGTTACCCGGTTGCTACTGTGGATCGGATTGGCGTTTGAGATGCCTATCGTGATCTACTTTGTTGCCAGGGTCGGGCTGGTGACTGCAACGACGCTCCGCAAGCAGTGGCGCGTTGCGGTTGTCCTGATCGCCGTTCTGGCCGCGGTAATTACTCCGTCCATCGATCCGGTGACGATGCTGTTGACGATGGCCCCGCTCCTAGCGCTCTATGTGCTCAGTATTGGCCTGGCGGCCGTCGGCCACCGGCAATTCGAGCGCTCCAATGAGCGTCTTGCCAGTTCGCCGCTTCTCTAGAAGCGGTTGCGGTCAACGACGTAGGCCCCCAGCGCTCCGCCTAGCAAGCCGAAGAAGTGGCCTTGCCAGGAGATGCCCACCGCCAGGGGGAGAACTCCCCAAACGATACTCCCGTAGAGGGCGATGACCAGAATGGCTACAGCAACGGCGGCGAAGCTGCGCTCGTACCAGGCGGTTACGACCAGGAAGGCAAAGTAGCCAAAGATGAGCCCGCTGGCGCCGATATGGATGGTCTGCGCCGGGGCAACGAGCCACGTCCCCAGCCCGCTCACCACGATAATAACCATTGAAACGGCCACAAATTGCCGCTGGTGACGCAGCATTACCAGGAAGCCGAGCACGAGAAAAGGCACCGTATTGGCGGCCAGATGGGCGAAGCTGCCGTGCAGCCACGGTGCCAGGAACACCCCGCGCAGCCCAATCAACTGGCGGGGGACGATGCCGAGGTGGTCGAGCGCACCATTGAAGAGAAGCCGATCGGCCGCTTCCACCAGCCACATGGCCGCGACAATCGTCAGCAGCGGGCGTAAAAGTCGCTTGGTCTCATTCCCATAGGCGTGTAAGGTCTGTTGTTGTTGGGCGTTCATCCTGCCCAGCTATACGCATCCTAGGTCGCGGAGTCGCGCCCCTCTTCCAACCCCAGGCACCAGCCGATGAGCCGGCGCACAAAATCGGCCGTCGGATAGGGATTGCTATCGTGACGCCAGCGCGGCACCTCAACCTCTCTTGCGCCGGGTTGCCGCGGGAACTCCGGTCCTTCGACCGTAAGCGAGGCTGACTTGTCGCCCGGCTGTGGCAGGCGGTAGTGCACGATGAGCTTCTTGTTGCTGGCGATGATGTGGAGAACCCTTGCCGGGCTTACCTCTGGCACAAAGCCCTGTTCGGGCAGGGGCCGGCGTTCAATCTCCTGCACGTACCAGATGTACTGCCGGCCCTTGACGTTCACCTTGCGCTTGCCTTTCGTGCTGACCGCCATAGCCAGGTCTGAATTAGGAATCGCGAGCCCTGGACCGGGTTACTTTGCCTCTCCCATCGGCAAGTACCCGGTCACTCCTTCTTCATTCCTAATTCTTAATTCTCAACTCTTAATTTCCCCCATATAGGGCAGCCACAAGTCGCGGGCAATTCGCGCCGGGTCAGCGCGGACGCCAAAGCGGGCAAAGTAGGCGCAAACGCGGCTGATGTCGCGCTGCAACAACTCGAAGGCATGTGGATTCGTGCGCGCGTTGACCATCTGCGGGAAGTCGATAATGACCGGCTTCCCATCCCAGTAGAGGATGTTGTATGGTGACAGGTCACCGTGGACAAGGTGGTGCTCCAGCATGAGCGCGACGTTATCCATGATTATGCCGAACAGGGCGGCCGCCTCGCCCGGTTCAGGCGATGTGTCGATGAGCGTGGGCGCAGCCATTTGCTCGTCGCCGACATAGTCCATCAGGATGGTATTGCCGTTGTGCCGGATTGGTCGCGGCACAGCCGCGCCAGCCTCGAACAGGGTCAGTTGCGTGGCGAACTCGTTGCCGATCCACCATGTCATGTCCAACTGCTTGCCAAAGGTTGTCTTTTGGGCCAGAGCCAGCTTCTCGCGCCGTCCTTTTAGTAATTTACCGTCTTCGCCGCGAAGTTGGCGGCCAGCCTTATAAACGGCGTCGTTCTTCAGGGTGCGCAACATCCGCGGGCGGTACAGCTTGGCGGCTATCAATTCCACGCCGGCGTTGGGATGGGCGACGCAGACATAGACGTTGGCCTCCTTGCCGCCCTTGACCCGGCGCGTGACGTCGAGAATGACGTTGTCGCGGAAGAAAGGGCCGATGGAGTCGATCAGCCACTGGCGTTCGTGGTGCTTGGGGTCAAGCGGCCGGGCGTAGGTCGGCACCCAGTCGGCGACATCGTCGTTGAAGTCGGTCAGCGCGGCGCGAACGGCGGCCGGCTTTTTGCGATGAGCGGCCGCCTGTTTTGGTTTCGCATAGCGAAAATGACCGCCATCCCACACAGACTCGTCATCAAAATCGCTGTACTTCTCGTACGCTTCGTATTTGTCCATCGTTGGTATCGAGCTCACACAATCGGAAATGCAGGCGTTGCGTATGGCGCGGCTAAACAACCGCGCGAGTAGGGGCGCCGCATGCGGGTCACTGCCTAAGCAGCAATAACCCACGGACATCCATCCGCGACCGCCGATTCGATTGGGAGCGATACCGGGAGAACCTAGCGGAGAGGGGTGGAGATGCCGGCGCAGCGCCGAGCCACGGCTTTTTCGGAGTTCACTTTGGCTGACATGAATGCGCACCTCCACGTTAGATTTGGCTAGCAAGCCGACGACAGTCTAGCATATTCGTGCCCCGCCCGTCAAGATGGAGAGCAAGCGCGCATGAGCGCGATGAGTACCTTGCCCTCCCATCTCTTGAGCGCCGGCGCTGCTCTCCTGCTTGCGCCAGCCTATCATTCGACGAAGATCTCGACGCGCTCGCCGTCCTCATCGTCGGTAATGTCCATGATCTTGCCTAGCTGGCCGCTGCGCACGGCCTCCATGATGCTGTCAAACTGCGCGCCCTCGATCTCGGGGGCGAAGCGCGCGCCCATCTTGATACCGACGTTAACCAGGCCCATCGGGATGTTGACATTGACTTTGTTGCGGCCGGTCTGCATGTCGGTCACGCGGACGCGAAACCAGCGTGGGTTGCTGCTGCCTTTCATCGGCTCCAGCGGCTGGCTGCGCTCATTCTTCGTATCCAGCGCGCGGAGCAACTCCGCGCCCTCGGCGGCGCTGATTTTGCCTTCCTCGATCATCTTCAGAATCTGCAAGCGTTCTTCGGTTGTGGCCATGGGTTGCTCTGCCTTCTTGCCCACTTAACGCGACAGGTCCAGACGCATGTGGGTCAGAGTGCGTTGGACAGCGAAATTGGCTTCGCGTAATAACTCGTTAGTTAACACGTCATCATCAGGATGGTCGATGCGAACGTTGCGGCGCGGCAGGTAGCCAAGCCGGCGGATGACTTTGGCCAGCAGTGGCCGTTCCAGCCTCCCGGTCCAGTCGCGCCGCACGCGCAGAGTTGCCAGATAACTGCGGCCCCATTGGCCAGAGACGGTTGCCAACCCGGCCAGCCGCTCGCGGGCGTCTACGACCGCCCACGCTTCCTGCTGGCGGCCGTTCAGGACATCGCCCAGCCGCTGCCAGATCGACAGCCGGTAAGCGTCGTGGCGCAGCGGTTCGGGCCAGTTCAGGTCGGCAGGGACGCAAGCGGTGTCGAGTTCGTAGGCCTCGCGCCAACGCCGGCCGGATAGTGGCCGTATTTCGTGCTCACCCCCGTCCAGCTCGAGCTGGCGGAGGCGGGAGGCGGGGGCGTACCAGGTGGTCATATGACCGACGCTTACGTAGCCGAGATCGCGGTAGAGGTCAATGGCCGGGTAGTTGTCTTTGACGACCTGGAGCAGAATCGCGCGTCCACCGCGCTTCTTGACGGCCGAGGTGGTCGCCTGCATCAGGGCGCGGGCGATGCCTTGGCGGCGATAATCCGGATGAACGGCGACGTTGGCCACCAGGTAACGGTCACGGACCTTGGTTGCCAGAAGCGTGACGTTGGCGACGACGCGGCCATCGGCTTGCCACACAAAGCCATTCGCCAGCCGCGCCGTCGACGGATTGAAGCGAGAGAACAGGCCGTCGATCGGCGCGCCCGGCACTTCGCTCAGGAACTGTCGATCATCGATTTCGATTGCCTCACCGAACACCAGCTTCAGCAGTTCGATGACCTGCGGCATGTCACGCGCCGCGTCCACCGGCCGTAACCCCTCATCCGCGCGTCCCGCTGGAACTGTAATTACCATGCTCTGACCTTGCCTCACGCTATGTCGCGCCAGCCGGTCGCGCCGCAACGCCTGCGCCGCGGGCACGTGATCCGCCGACGCTAGACGACAGCGGGTCTGACCAGCGAAGCTATTGTAGTGCGGGAGCAAGAGCAGGGCCAGAGCCAAGGTGTCATCCCTCCAGCGCTTCAAGCAGCATACCGGCTTCCTCCGGTGTAATCGTTCCCATCTCCACCATCTTCAGGATTTTCATCTGCTCTTCGGGGGACGCCACTTTGCGTGGCGCGGCGCTCGTCGCCGCGTCTGCGGTTCCAGAGCGCCGGCCGCCGCCGGTGTCGGCACGGCGGCGGGCGCGTTCGGCCCGCTCGGCGGCTCGCTCCGACTGGCGCGCCATCTTCTCGGCGATCCGTTGTCCGAACTCAAGTCCAAAGCGGGTTTCGAAGTCGCGTGTGACACGGTTCAGGTGGGTGTTGATCTCCGCTTCAATGCGCGCGCCCAGGTTCTCGAATGCTACTCCACCCAACGGCGCGCCAAACCCGAATTCACTTTCGTCCACGCCAAAACCTTCCCATTTCTCGTTAACCATGTCCATTTCCTTGAGAATAAGGCGGCCGCCCGCGACGACGTTCAGACGGGCATCACCATTGCCGATGCGGCCGTTCAGACGCCGCCCTGATTCGGAAACCTCCTCCAGCGGCAGGCGATTGTCAAAGCGCTTGGCCTCGGCCGTCAGCGCCAGTGGCGCGCCAACCGGCCAGCGCAGCACGACATCGCCGCGAGCCTGTAGCGCATGCTCCCCGGCCGGCAAGCTGCCTCGCAGCCGAACGTCGCCGGCCGCTTCGGCCACCGTCACCAAGCCGTTGATATACGCGAGGTTGACGTCGCGATGCGCACTGCCGATGGTCACTTCTCCATCCACGATGCGCAAGTCTACGTCGCCCGACGCTTCTTTGACCGCCACCGGGCCGTTCACCCGGCGGGCCGACAAATCGCCGAAGACCGCGTGCAGCGTGATGCTCCCGGTTGTCCGCGCCGACAAATCACCGTGAACCTCGTCAATGGCCAACCCTTCAATGACGCCGCGGGCGACGAGATCGCCGTGGATCACCTTAATTTCGGCGCGGCCCAGGTCGGCCAGAACGGCGTCGCCGTGAACAACTTCAAGGGCGCAAGGACCGGTCAGGTGCTTGATGGCAGCGTCGCCGCTCACTTGGGCAACGGTTAGCGAAGCGCCAGCCGGCACATTGAGCCGCATATCGCTCTGACTGGTGATGTGGTAGCCCTTTTCGGTCTCTTCGACCTGGAATTCGCCCCGAATGAGCAGGATAGACTCTGCCCAGCCCTGAACGGCCAGGTCACCTTCACAAGCGTCAATGAAGATGTGGGGCGCTTTGCCCGCTTCGATTCGTTCGTTTGCCATGATACCCCTCAGTCAAGGTAAATCTGGACGTGATCGCCGTCCTCTTCGTCGTCGACCTCAACCAGCATGCCCCGCTCGCCCGCCTTGATCAGGGCCATCACTTCGTCCACTTCCACCTCGCCCATGTCCGCGCCGAAGCGACGGGCCATCCCGAGGCCGAAGCTGACCAGGCCCAGAGGCAGTGTGACCGTAACCTTGTTGCGATCGCTATTGCGATCGCGAACACGAATCTTCAGCCAGCGCGGTTTCCCGCCGTTGCCCGGCACGACCGTCTGAACTGGGGTCGCCGACTTCAACGCTGCCGGTTCCGGCGCGTCGATCTTGATTTCCGATTCAACATCCTCAACCGGAATATCACCCGCCTCACGCTTGAGCGCCTCAGCCGGCTGGGGCTGAGCGGCTGCGCCCGCTTGGTCCAACAGCCTCATCGCTTCCGCGGCGCTGATCTTGCCCGCGGCCAGCATGTCCAGGATTTCTGCGCGTTCCGTTGCGTTCATCTTGCTATGCCTCCAACTACAATGTCGCCGCCGGTGTGGGTCCCGGCGCATGCGTCCTCACGTCCCCTTGACTGGAGCGCGACGCCCACGGCAACCAGTAGCACACCCATTGGGGCCAGGGCGCGGCGCGAGCGGCGCGCGGAAGACGCCAACTGGGATTCACGCCGGAGCCTCTCGCGGCGCTCTGCCACGAACGATAAAACCAGTCGGCCGTGTTGGTCGGGGTCAACCATGGCCCACCTCCTCGCCTAATCCGAATCAGCGCGCAACATCTGCAGCGCTTCGTCGGCTGAGAGCTTGCCCGCGCGCAACTCGCTCAGGATATCGCGCCGGACTTCCTCGGAGACGCCGCGGCTGGCCGCGGGCGGCTCGCCAACTTCATAGCCCAGCGCGCGAATGACGTCATTGAGACGCGCCCGGACCGCGGGGTAGGAAAGGCCGATTTCCTGCTCGACCCGGTTTATCTTGCCCTCGCAGCGCAGGAAGATCTCAACGAACTCCAGTTGCTCGGGGCTAAGCTGATACAGCCGGCCGAGCGTGAAGTGGCCGTCGATCGTGGTGTCACAGTTGCGGCATTGCAGCCGCGTCACGTAAAGGTTGTGACGGCAAATAGGACATTGGCCAATGACAGGATTCATTTTTGCTTGCCTGCTTGAGAAAATTGATACGCGTATGAAAAAACTTCAGCTGATGAGGCTATAGTACAATTCTTAATCAGAAATGTCAATACGAAGATTGATAATCCTGATAAGAATGTTGAAATAATTGATACTAGGGCGAGGAAAGGCTGTTATTAGGAGAAGTTGCGCTGTCTCCGGCCGCTCCGCCAGGTTTCGCGGCAGGTGAGGAGGACCACGTAGCCGAAACCGAGCAGGCAGGTGGTCAGCAAAACCGCCGAGCCGCTGTTGCCCGTCAGAATGCACACCACCAAGCCGGCGGCGCTATAGAGCGCGAGGCCGCCCTCCAGCCACACTATGCGCCCCGGCTTCAGACGGTAGCTTTGGCCAGCGCCCTTGGGTGTGCGCACGAAGGTGAAGGCCCGGTGGCTCAACGCGCTGAGCACAGCGGCGGCGTTACTGGGCGCAGTACCGACGGCGACCAGCAGCAGAGCGGGCAGGCTGGCCAGGCGGTATAGCCAATCGCGATAGAGTACCTGTTGCGCCAGGACAAATAGGATGGGCTGACCCAGGCCGAGGAGGCTGAAAATAGTCAGCCACGAGGGCAATTGGTAGCCGCTCAGCACCAGTGGCAACTGGACGAGTAACAGCAAAAGCAGGAGGAGATGGGTCGCATAGGCCGACATCGACAGGAGGGCGTAGAGCCTGGAGGGCAGCGAGTGACCGGGCGCGCGCCAGATGGGCGCGGCATATTTGGTCAGGCACTGGGTGGCGCCCATGGCCCAGCGCGCTTGCTGATTCTTGTAGGCCAGGATCGTGGTCGGCAACTCGGCTGGCGCCACGACATCGTCGGCAAAGTGGAAGCGCCAGCCGGTCAGCGCGGCGCGGGTGCTCAGACAAAGGTCTTCGCAGACGGTGTCGGACTGCCAGCCGCCGGCCGCGTCGATGCATTGCCGGCGCCAGACGCCGGCCGAACCGTTGAACTTGGGAAAGAAACCGGCGCGGTGGCGCACAAGCTGTTCAACGGCAAAGTGCTTGTCGAGGGCCATCGCCTGGGCTCCGGTGAGCGATGAGTGCGTAACATTCAGGTGCCCCCAGCGCGCCTGCACCGCGCCAAGCCGTGGGTCGTCCAGGAAGTGGGGCACCGTGCGCCGGAGAAAGTCTGGCGCGGGCGCGAAGTCGGCGTCGAAGATAGCCACAAATTCCCCCCGCGCGCTGGACAGCGCCGCCGCGAGCGCGCCCGCCTTGAATCCGTGCCGGTGGTCGCGGTGCAAATGGATCATGTCGAAGCCGCGGGCGCGATAGCGGGCCACGCACTCCGCGGCCAGGTCCGTTGTGTCGTCAGTCGAGTCGTCGAGCACCTGAATCTGCAACTGAGCAGCCGGGTAGTCAAGCGCGGCCGCCGCAGTAATTAACCGTTCGACAACCTCCCGCTCATTGTAAATCGGCAGTTGCACCGTCACTGTAGGCCAGGCCGCCGCATCGAGCGCGGGTAGCGGCCGCGTGTCGTGGCGGTAACGCATAAAGAGCCCCAGGGTGAAGAAGCCCAGCAGCCCGTAGATCGCCAGCCCGGCTACGCTGGCGATGTGAATCGCAACGAGAACGGGGATCATTCAGTCCGACTTGGGCGCGGGGGAAATAGTGGCTTTGAATTGTTTGTTGAAATCGCCTCGTGGGAGAAGAATCCGCCGCTGGCAGCCGCGGCAAACGAGGCCAATGTCTGCACCGAGACGCACGACTTGCCACTGGTCGCTGCCGCAGGGGTGCTTTTTGCGAAGTCGAACGACGTCCCCGAGATGAACTTCGACATACATAACAACGCATTATAGCACGCACATGGGAGGCTGGAGCAGTTCCGCCAGCCGACTGCGCACAGAGCCAATCGCATTGCGATTACCTGGCAACCCGCACCCACTGTGGTTACAAACAGGCGGTTGGCAAACAGCGGCGAATCACCCATAATGGGGCGCATGGCTGAATGGCTTTATCGGGATGAACTAGCGTTGGCCGAACTGAATGTGGCCCGGGCGGCGCTGCAAGTCGCGCGGAGCATCGCTTACCCTGCTCTTGATATCCCCGCCTACATGGCGAACCTGTACGAGCTATCGGAAACAGCCGCGGCCGCCATTTCGACCGGGTTGCCCGTCATTGAGCAGGCGGAGCGCTTATCAGCCCTGCTATTCGTGGAGCAAGGTTTTCGCGGTAACACCCTGGCCTACTACGACCCGCGCAACAGTTACTTGAACGAAGTGCTGGATCGCCGCCTTGGCCTGCCGATCACCCTGTCCATTGTCTATCTTGAGGTCGCTGAGCGCCTAGGCATACCTGCTTATGGGATCGGCCTGCCGGGACACTTCATTGTCGGCGTCCACTCAGCCCAGGGCGATATCTGGATCGACCCCTTCCACGGCGGCCACCGCGTTGATCTGAGCGACTGCGCTGACCTGATCCGCATGGCGGCCGGTTATGAGGGCCCGCTGGAGGCCAGCTGGTTCGCGCCGCTGTCCGGGCGCGACATTCTAGCCCGGCTCCTCAGTAACTTGCGCTCCAGCTATGTGCAGGCTTCTTCATGGAGTGATGCGGCCGCTGCTATCCGTCTACTGCGCGAGACCCAACCCGAGGTTGTCGAACACCTGCGGGATCTGGGCCTGGTCTACTATCAGCAGCGGCGGCTGCCGCAGGCCGCCCACTACCTCAACAGCTATCTGAATCGCGCGCCGGACGCGGCCGATGCCCGCGTCATCCGTGACGGTATGCGAAACCTGCTCGACGAGTGGGTAGTGCTCAACTAGGACTAATCTATGTCAGACCTTTCCAGCCAGCCCGGCCAAACGCTCTCCCATTATTATCGCGACATCCGTTCATCTCCGGCCCGCACCGGCCTGGCCGTGGTGGTGCTTGTCGCGATCGCCACGCTGGTGGTTCTTGGTATCCGATTTGTGGCCCTGCAGAACCGCTCGCTGGCGCTTCTCAATTGGCTCAACTTGTTTCTCATCCCGTTGGTGCTGATTGTTGCCGCCGTGTGGCTAACCCAAGCCTGGCGGCGGACGCAATTCGAAATTGCTCGGCAGCGCGACGAACGGGCAATGATCGAGGCCTACTACGATCGACTGACGAGCCTGCTGCTCGAGCGCAATCTGCGCCAGGCAGACCCCGATGACGAGGTGGCCCGGGCGGCGCGCGCCCATACGCTAACGCTGTTGCGCGAACTGGACGGCCAGGCGCGCGGCCAGGTGGTGCGCTTCCTCTACGAGTCAGCTCTACTGAACGCCGATCACCCGGCGGTGGATCTCCAGTCAGCCCAACTCAGCGCCACCGACCTGACGCGCGTTCAGATGAGCGGGGTCAACCTTCGCAACGTCGATCTGCGTGAAGCGCAGCTAGTTGAGGCAACCATGCCGGCTTCGGACTTGCGTCACGCCCACCTACAGGGCGCGGACCTGACGCGAGCCGATCTGAGCGAGTCTTACCTGCGCGGCGCTTCACTCCAGGCGGCAAACCTGATGGGCGCGCGCCTGCATGGGGCAATCCTGACCAAGGCGTCGCTGGCGGGCGCTAATTTGCGCGAGGCCGATTTGAGTGATGCCAACCTTTCCGGCGTCAACCTGACCCGGGCCGACCTGACGGGGGCCAACCTTAAGGGTGCGCGCCTCAATGGCGCTGATTTGACCGAGGCGACCTTGAATGGCGCGGACGTCAGCCTGGCCAATCTCAACAAGGCGATCCTGCGCGACACGCAAGGGGCCCAGGCCGACTTCAGCGGCGCAAATCTGGCCGGAGCCACGCTGATCCGCGCCCAATTGACCGGGGCGGTGCTGGGCGCGGCTATCCTGAGCGAGGCGGACTTGAGCGAGGCTGAACTGCGCGACGCCAATCTCAATCTCGCCAATCTGCGTGGGGCAACACTGAACGGTACGATCCTCGTTGGAGCCAACCTGCGCGACGCCATTTTGGGTCGCGTCATCTTGAGCGGCGCCGATCTAACGGGTTGCGATCTCAGCCGAGCGAATCTAAGTATCGCTAACCTCAGCCGCGCGATCCTCAACCGCGCTAACCTGGAGGAGGCTGGGCTGAGTGGCGCAGACTTGCGCGCAGCGCAGCTAAAGGGAGCGACCCTGCGCGGCGCGATCCTGCGTGGAGCCATCCTCGGCGATGCCGACCTAAGCCGCGCCGACCTGACAAAGGCCAATCTGCGGTGGGCCAACCTCAACAATGCGAACCTGACCGGGGCGGACTTGACGGAAGTTGACCTGACTGATGCCGAGGTATCACCGCAAATTCTGGCCAAGGCGCGGTCGCTGAGCAAAGTCGAGCGCGCGGACAGCGGCCAACCCCACGACGTAACGCCCGCAGCAGTCAACGCCACACAGCCGGAGGGGCCCTTCCCAAGCCTGCGAACGCCGACCTACCAGCGGCCGTCAACGGGTAAGGCGCGGGAGGCCAAGGGGACGGAACCGCGGCCCGAGAGCGAGGGCAAGTCTGGGCCGCTCAAACCATAGCGACTAGTTCCAGTCCAGATTGGCGCGCGCTTGCCAATAGGCCTGTGGGTCTTCCGCCAGCGTGTCGAAGCGCGGCAGCCAGTGCGATAACCAATCCGGCCGCTGTTCAACCAGTTGGAGCGCGAAGACGTTCGAGCGCAAATGATCGACGCGCGCTGCGCCGCTGAGGACGACGCCCGCCCAGGGTTGGGCCAGCGCCGCGGCCAGCGCTACTGCGTCAACCGTCGCGCCCGCCTCCTGTGCCGCCTGCAGCAACAAATTGCGCCGGGCGGCAAACGCGGGGTCGGCGTTGCGATCCGTCAGTCGGCCGTTGGCGAGCGCCTCCTTGACGATGACGCCCATACCTGCCGCGTGCGCCTCCGCCAGTGCCTCACCCGCTTCGCGCGCCAGCAGGTTCCACGTCGCCTGGACGGAGCGAAAGAGGGGGCGGCCGCCGGCCGAGATCGCCAGTGCGCGGCGCAGGGTTTCGGCCTGGTTTGGCCCGCTCAATGAAAGACCGATGACCAGTCCTCCGTCGCGCAATCCGGCCAGTTCATCCAGCACCGCGGCGTTGTCCAGCACGCCGCTATCGAGAGTCGCCGAGTGAATCTGGTAAAGGCCCAGGTAGTCGCCCAGGCTTTCCCGAGTTTCGGCGACCTGCCGGCGCAAGACAGGCAAACTATGTTCCTTAACCTCATGCTTCTCGGCTTCCACCTGCCAATCGGCTGTGTAGGTATAGCCCCATTTAGAGCCAACGGTAACTTCGGCCGGATCGATGGCGCGCGACCGCAGCCAGTTACCAAGAAACGCTTCAGCCGCACCGTAGGAGCGCGCGGCGTCGAAGTAGCGCACTCCGGCCGCCCAGGCGGCATCTAAAACCTCGTGGGCGTGGGCTTCCATTGCCGCCGGCGCATAATCGCGGTTAAGGTCGGCGGCATGCCCCAGATTGATGTAACCGGGACGGCCGAGAGCGGCCAACCCCAACCCGAGCGGCGTTACCCGCAAGGCCGTATCTCCAAATGCCGTTCGTTTCACGATACCCCCTTCGTTTGAACGCAGTATACTTGGCCGAATTGCCTGCCGGCAAATCTGGTGGACAGAGGGAGTACGGATCGCATGAGTATTCAGAGCAGGGCGGGGCGCCACTACGCGCTGGGGCTATCCTTTGCCGCGTTTGTGGCCCTGGGCATCGTGAACGGCTTGCTGGGCGTCGCCTGGCCCTCCATCCGTTCCACCTTTCAACTGCCGCTCGATGCGCTCGTAGCTCTCCTCGCTAGCACGACGGTCGGCTTTGTCCTGGGCAGCGTTCTTGTGGCCCAGTTCATGGGCCGCGCTGGCGTGGGCTGGACGCTGTTGGCCATGAATCTGCTGGCCGCGGCGGGCCTCTTCGGATACGCCCTGGCGCCCGGGTGGTGGGTGCTGGTTATGCTGGGCCTCGCAGTAGGATGGGCCAGCGGAGCCATCGATACGGCCCTCAACATCTATGTTGCCGCCACGCGTTCGGTGCGCACGATGAACTGGATGCACGCCTGCTTTGGCATCGGCGCAACAATCGGGCCGCTGGTCATGACGGCCGTTGTCACCGGCGGGCGAAGCTGGCGGCTGGGCTATCTGCTCGCGGGCTTGGTCCATCTTGGTCTGGGCCTGCTGTTTTTGAGCGTGGTGCGCACGATGAACTTTCGCGGCGCGGCCCACGCCACTCCCGGCGACGTCGCTGCTCATCCCGCCCCCGCCGGTCACACCTTGCGGCTAACCGTCGTCTGGCTGAGCATCCTGCTGTTCCTGCTCTATACGGGCGTGGAGAGCACGGCCGGACAATGGACCTACACGTGGTTCACCGAAGGTCGCGGCATCCCAGGCTATCTCGCCGGAACGATGACCAGCGTCTTTTGGGCCATGCTGACCGTCGGCCGGGTGGTGTTCGGCGCGGCGGCCGCTCGTCTCGGCACAACACGCCTACTGCGCCTCAGCATGGTCGGCACGCTGCTGGCCTCATTGTTGTTGCTCGCGCCCTGGATACCGGCCGGCTTTGTCGCCATCGCTCTGCTGGGGCTGTCGCTGGCCGCCATCTTCCCGACGCTGACCTCCGATACGCCCAACCGTGTGGGTCGGCGCCACGCGGCGAATACCATTGGCCTGCAAACCGGCGCGGCGAGTATCGGTTTTGCTATCTTGCCCGGCACAGCAGGAGCCATTGCCACACGCGCTGGGCTGGAGTCGTTGGGGCCATTCCTGGTCGTGACGTCACTTCTGATGCTGCTGACGAACGAAGTAGCGCTGAGCTTCATGCGCCGGCGCCGGGTGGACCAGGCTCCGGTCGGGCTGTAAACGGTTTAAACCGGATGTCGGCAACCCGCCCCAGGGCGTTACCGGTCGCGCTCCATCCACGCTCTGAGCCGCTCCTCCAGCGGCCCATACCCCGTATGGCGAACATCCAGTGGTAATCCAAGCTCTGCGGCGACCGTCTCGGCTCGCTCCAGCAGGTCAGCCGCTCCGCTCTGGGTCAGGAAGACCAACCGGCGATAGTTGCGGAAGTACTCGTCCCTGAGCTGCGGGTAGCGGTCGAGGCCCAGGCCACGCCAGATCGTCCCGCGAAAGGCGCGCACGAGGAAGTCGGTGAGGAAGAATGTGCCGGGCTCTTCGTCCATCAATTCTTGGAAGAGCGCTCCACCGTACATTTCGTAACAATGGGGCCCTTCAATGCGCTCCAGACCCTCGCGGGCCAGAAGATCGTCTAGCGCCCCACGCGACCCACAGTCGCCAAAGATGACCAGGACGCGGTCATACTGGGCGCGTATAGCGCGTAACTTGCGTTCGACATCGGGTGCGATGCGGTCGGGGACCATGTGGTCGATGGCCGGAATGCCATAGACGTCAACCTGCCACCCATGGCGGCCGATGATATCCAGCGCTTCGCGGGCCAGCGCCCCACAGAGGATGAACGCCGTGGTCACCGTTGTCATCGGTCGTCGCGCCGGTCGGTCGCGGCCGCGAGTTCCTTCAGGAATGCTCGCCGCCAGCTCATGATCTCGACAAGTTGATGGCTGTGGTCGATGTCGTGAGCCACGAGGTCATCCACCAGATACCGCAGGGTTTGCCGTCCCTTGCGCTCGTGGATCGCAGCCCGCTGCCATTGCCCGGGCCGCAGATCGCGCAACAGGGCCAGGGTTTCCGCCCGGGCGAGACGAAAATCCTCGGCCAGCGCCGCGATAGTCAGCGCTGGGTCGTCGGGCAGCGTGTCCGGGTGGATGTAGGGGACAGATGGCTCATCCTCCGCCAGCACGCGCCGCAAGCGAGCTAGATAAAGTGGCTCGACGTAGCGCAGGTGATTAACGACGTCGCGGCAGGACCATTCGTCCGGCGCGACGCGCCACACCGCGGCCGCCTCGTCGAGCGAACGCACCAGCCGGTTTACGTCGGCCGGTGTGGAGGCCAGGGCTTCGAGCAAATCAGTGCGTCTGGTCATATTGAGTCGTTGGGCCAGCGCCATGCGGCCCGACTGACCGTGGATTATAGCCGGGGTGCTTGGCGACGCGAAGACGGGCGGCCGGTTTGTCAGGAAAGCTGTCTCATGCTATGATTGTTGCACCGCAGGATCTAACGTGCCGGCCGGCCGTTGGGGCGCAGCGGTAAGGTTCGGATGGTCGTACGAACATTGCTGACCACTAACTTACCCGCCCGCCTCGCGAGCGCCGGCCACCTACCTCGGCCCCCTGCCTCGCTCATGCCTTGCCCGGCAGTGCCCGGAACAGCCCGCCACCTCCAACCGCTCTCCACAACGGTTGACGCCGGATGGCTTGCTGCCGGGTGGCGTAATTGTCCGGCACGTTATTCAGCGAGCAACCGTTAACCGGCCCGCCGCCCGGACGAGCGCGAAAGGCCCATCGTGGAGGAGAAGCAATGAAGGCGTGGAAAGTATCGCGACGAGAAATGGAGAGGATTCATCCGGCGATCCCCGATGCCTACGATAAGCTGGAACAGGGTCGCATTTCGCGGCGCGAGTTCATGCGTTTTGCGACGCTGCTTGGTATGTCCGCGGCCACGGCCACCATCGCCGCAGCCTGCGCAGCCCCAAGCGGCAACGGCCAGGCCGCGGCGACGACCGCAGTCGCCGGAGCGCAACAGGCGACCGCCGCAACCAGCCCCGCCGGCCCGCGCCGTGGTGGCCGGATTACCAAGGCGATGCAGTTGCAGCTATTAGATCATCCCGCTCGCCTGTCGTGGACCGAGGGCGCGAATGTCGTGCGCCAGATCTGCGAATACCTCACGGAGACGAGGGGCGACAACGTCACCAGACCGTACCTGCTGGAGCGCTGGGAGGCCAGCGACGATGTCAAGACGTGGGATCTGTATCTCAAACAGGGCGTCACCTTCAACAACGGCGACCCCCTGACGGCCGACGACGTGATTTTCACCTTCGGCCAGTGGCTGAACAAGGACGTTGGCTCCTCCATGTATGCGCTACTGTCCTACATTGGCGGGCCGCAGAACATCGAGAAGGTCGACGACCATCACATTCGCCTTCATCTGGAAACGGGCAACATCGGCGTGCCGGAGCACCTGTTCGAATATCCGGCGCTTGTCTTGCACCGTTCGTTTGGCGGTGACATTGTGCAACAGCCATTGGGAACCGGCGCGTTCACCCTGCAAGAGTACGCCGAAGGGGAGCGAGCTGTCTTGCGTCGCCGCCCGGATTACTGGCGCAACGGGGTCGACGGCCAACCGCTGCCCTATCTGGACGAGATTCTGTACGTCGCTCTGGACAAGGATGCGTCCGTGGCTGCCCTTCAGTCCGGGCAAATCGACTCCTTCTACGATCCGCGGCCGTCTGACTGGCAGGCCCTTAAAGACGTGCCAGGCCTGGCGACACGGTCCGTCAGCACGGCCCAGGCGCTCATCCTGCGCATGCGTGTCGACCTGGAGCCGTGGGACGACACCCGGGTTCGCACAGCACTGAAGATGGCGCAGGACCGCGAAAAGATTCTCCAGCTGTCCTACTTCGGCGAGGGCGAGTTGTCCATAGACGCGCACATTGCGCCCATTCACCCGGAATATTGTCCGCAGCCCATCCCGCCCTACGATCCGCAAGGCGCCCGGGCGCTGATGGAAGCTTACGCCGCCGACAAGGGTGTGTCGCTGCCGCTGAAGGTCGTCCTTTCCACCAAGAACGACCAGAACGAGCCGGAAATCGCCCAGGCGCTTAAGGAACTGGCCGCGCCGGCCGGGTTTGACATCGAACTTGATATCACCGATCCGGGCGGCTACTGGGATCGCTGGACGGAGGTACCCTTGGGTATCACGGCCTGGACGCACCGGCCGCTGGGCACAATGGTCCTGTCGCAGGGGTACATCGCCGCCGCCATCGGCGAATGGAACGAAACCCGCTGGTCTGACACTGAATTCGAGGAGTTGCTCCGCCAGGCCGAGGGCACGCTCAACGTGGAGGCGCGTCGCGAGCTGATGTGCCGCATCGAAACCATCATGCAGGAGCGCGGCCCCATCGGCAACAGCTACTGGAAGAACGTCTGGAACATTACGCACGAGCGGTTTGTCGGCATTGAGGCCAACCCCACCGCCGCCGACTTCTTTTACGAAGTGTACGACAGCACGCTCTAGGTAATATTGGCCCTGATGGGCCGCTCGCCCCGGCGCGAGCGGCCCATCAGTCCTTCCTCGACCGCTCATCGGCCAATGGTTCGCTTCCTTGTCCGCAGCTTTTTCTCAACAGTCGTTACGCTGTTCCTGGTGTCTGGCCTGCTGTGGGCGCTGCTAGAAGTCGCATCCGGCGACGTGACCGTCAAGCTCCTCGGCGTGTTCGCCACAGCCGAGCAGCGCGCCTCGTTCCGGGCTCAGTTGGGCCTGGACGCCCCGTCCTGGCAGCGCTATCTGGACTGGCTCGTCGGGAGCGATTGGCGCGCACGGTCTGCTGTCGGGCGGCCGCTCATCACCCTGAACGACCCCGGTAGCGGTGAGCCAGTGTGGTGGGCCGACGTCGACGGCACGCCAACGCAGTGGCGCTTGGAGAACGGCGAGTTATTCGCGCTGCGACGGCAAGAGGACGGCTCAACCATCACGGCGGCCGAGCCACAAGCCTGGGCGCGCGACGAAGCTGGGGTGGCTGAGACGTTCTGGGGCATCGACCAGCGCGGCAACGCCGTCCAATGGGTGCGAGGGCAGGGGGAAACGGTCTGGGTGCTGTCCAAGGCCGGGCTGCGGCGCGAGGGGGATGGGCCGCGGCAGTACATCCCCTTGCGTAAGGGGTTGCTGCGCGGCGATCCCGGCCGGTCGCTCCAGACGGGCCGGCCGGTGTCTGTCACGCTCTTTCCGCGGCTGCGCAATTCGCTCATTCTGGCGGCGGCGGCGTTTGTCGTGGTCATGCCGTTGGCGCTGCTGCTCGGCATCGTGGCCGGCGCCAACGAGGGCCGCCTCATAGACCGGACGATCTCCATCTTCGGGTTGACACTGGCGGCCACGCCGGAATTCGTCACCGGTATCTTTCTCATCCTCGTCTTTGGCATCTGGCTAAGATGGCTACCGGCGGTCGCCATCTTCACCAGTCCCAACGCCATCTTCGAAACGCCTAGTTTGCTCGTGCTGCCGGTGCTGACGCTGACCGCTGTTGAGTTGGGCTACGTGGCCCGCATGACCCGCGCCAGTATGATCGAGGTCATGAGCGCGGCCTATATTCGCACCGCGATCATCAAGGGCATGCCGCGGCGCCGGGTTATCCTCCACCACGCCTTGCGCAACGCCTTGCTGGCCCCCATTACGATCATTATGCTCCACGTTAACTGGCTGATTGGCGGGCTTGTGGTCGTCGAGGTCATCTTCGGTTATCCGGGACTGGGGCAGTATATCTACGACGCGGCGATCTTTGGCGACTTCAACGCGGTTGAGGCGGCGGCAATGATCTTGGTGGTTGTGGCCGTTGCCACGCGCCTCATTGGCGACTTCGCCTACACGCTGTTGAACCCAAGGATTCGCTATGCCTGACCGGCTCTACTTACTTAAATGATGACCGGTGTGCCCCCGGAGTCCGCTGACCTGGCCGAAGACGGCCGTTCGTCCACACTCGTCCCGCTTCGCGGCGTGCGCGCTGCTCTGGCGCTCGTCTTTGCTTCGCGCGTGGCGACCGTCGGCTTCACTCTGGTGCTGTTCTGGATCGTAGTCGGCTTTGTCTCACTGATCTGGACACCTTTCCCGCCTAACGAGTTGCGTTTTGCGCAGAACCTGCCGCCCAACCGGGTTAACCTGCTGGGCACCGATAACCTGGGGCGCGACACGCTTTCACGACTGATGATCGGCACTCAGGTGGTGTTGCTAAAGACGCGTATACCCGTGGCGGGGGGCACAATCACAATTCCGGGCGGCGTCGCCATCTGGGGCGTTCTCGGCGCGCTGACCGTGGGCACAGCCCTGGGCCAGATCGCCGGCTATCGCCGCGGCCGCGCTGATCTCATCATCACGCAAGTGCTGGATGCCTTCATCGCATTTCCCAGCGTCGTCCTCTATCTGGTCGTCATCGCGGCTCTGGGGCGGGGTGACCTGGTGGTAATCGGCGCCATCGCCCTGACCGGCGCGCCTGGGGTGGCGCGCTTGGCACGAGGATTGACGCTTGACGTCGGCACGCGCGATTACGTGCGCGCGGCCGAAACGCGCGGCGAAAGTGCCGGCTACATCATGTTCCGCGAAATCCTGCCTAACGTGCGCGGCCCGCTGATAGTGGACGCCACCTTGCGCGTGGGCTACGCCATCTTCGCCATTGGGACGCTCGGCTTTTTGGGACTTGGGCTGCCGCCGCCCGACCCTGACTGGGGGTCAATGGTCAACGAAGCCCGTCGCTTCATGTTCACCACCGCTTGGGGCGTCATCTGGCCGTCACTGGCCATTGCCTCGCTTGTTGTGGGCCTTAGCCTGCTGGCCGACGGCCTGCGCGAGGAACTCACGCGCTATCAGCGCTAAAGTGGCTATGCCAGGGATGAGTGTGACTCCACCCAACCACCTCCCAGCAGCTGGCGCGTCTCCGGCGCCCGTGCTGGCTATAGAAAACCTGGCCGTTGTCTACAAAGTGCGCGGCGGCGAGGTTGAGGCCATCCACGACGTTTCACTCGCCATCGCTCCCGGCGAAACTTACGGGCTTGTCGGCGAGTCGGGCTGCGGCAAGAGCACGACGGCGTGGGCGGTGGTCGATTTCCTGGGGGCCAACGGCTATGTCAAGCGCGGCCGGATCCGCTTCCAGGGCGAGGAGCTATTGGGTCGAGCGCCCGTGGAGTTGCGCCAGTTGCGCGGCGACCGAATTGCGATGGTCTACCAGGACCCTACGCAATCGCTCAATCCGTCGCTGCGGCTGGGCGACCAGATGAAAGAGGTGTTGACCGTCCATCGCGGCCTAAGTGACGCGGCCGCTACACGCCGCTGCCTGGAGATGCTCGAGCGGGTCTATATGCCCGATCCGGCGGCCGTGCTCCGGCGCTACCCGCATCAGGTGTCCGGCGGGCAACAGCAGCGGGTTGTCATCGCCATGGCCCTACTCACGAACCCGGCGCTGCTTATCATGGATGAGCCGACCACCTCGCTTGACGTTACGGTTGAGGCGGTTGTGCTCGACCTGATAGCCGAACTGCGCCGCGACTTCGACACGGCCATCCTGTTCATCAGCCACAACCTGGGCGTGATCGCCCGCGTTTGCGATCGCGTGGGCGTGATGTATGCTGGTGAGCTGGTGGAGCAAGCCACAACGCGGCAGTTATTTGCCGACCCGCAACACCCCTATACGCAAGGTCTAATCCGCTGCCTGCCGCGGATGGATCTAAGCAAAGGCGACAGCGTCCTTCAACCTATCCGTGGTCGGGTTCCCGCGCCAGGCGAGCGGCCCGCCGGTTGCGTATTCCACCCGCGCTGTGACTACGCGCGCGACCGCTGCGTCGCCGAGCGCCCGGAGCTACGGCGCCTGGCCAACGGCACAAGTGTGCGCTGTCACTTTGCCGAGGAAATCGAGCCCCTGGCCCCCTGGCGCAGTGAGGCGTCGCTTCAGCACGCCGATCTGCCCGCGGAAAACGCGCCGGTTGTCCTTGAGGCTCGGGGGCTTAAAAAATACTACCCGGCGCCGGCGACGCGCCCATTTGGCGAAAAACGCTTTGTCAGGGCGCTGGAAGACGCCACATTTGCCGTTCGCAAAGGGCGCACGCTGGGTATTGTTGGCGAGTCCGGCTGCGGTAAGAGCACACTGCTGAGGACGCTGATTGGACTAGAAAGCAGTAGCGGCGGCGACGCGGAGTATATTGGGTTTGATCTGACCTGCGACCTGGGCCGGCGCGATAGCCGGCTTATTCAAGAATTGCAGATGGTCTTCCAGAACCCAGATGCGACGCTGAACCCGGCGTACGCCATCGGCTACCAGATCGGCCGCCCCATGCAACGATTCGGCACGGTTCCCAAGCCTCGCCTGCGCGCTGAAGTGGATCGCCTTCTGGAGGCCGTCCGCCTGGGGGCAAGTTACTATGACCGGCTGCCCGGCCAGTTGAGTGGCGGCGAGAAGCAGCGCGTCGCCATCGCCCGCGCTCTTGCCAGCCGGCCGGGGCTGGTGTTGTGCGACGAACCGGTAAGCTCGCTCGACGTGTCCGTGCAGGCGGCGCTGCTGAACCTGTTGCTGGCGGTGCAAGCCGAGTTAGAGACAACGATGGTCTTTGTCGCCCACGACCTGAGCGTGGTACGTTACCTCTCCGATCAGGTCGCTGTGATGTACCTGGGCGAGATCGTGGAGGTTGGCCCGACGGCCGCTATTTACAAGCCCCCCTCCCATCCGTACACTGAGGCGCTACTGGCGGCCGTACCCGTTCCTGACCCGGACGCGCAGCCAGGACGCATTCGCCTGGAAGGAGCGGTACCGAGCGCGATCGATCCGCCGTCCGGCTGCCGCTTCCACACGCGTTGCCCGCGGCGCGTCCTGCTCCCGGACGGTGGCCGCATTTGCGAAACGGAAACACCACCCTGGCGTGAGGCTGGTGATGGACACCGCATTCTATGCCACATCCCGTTGCCGATATTGCGGGCGCTCGATCCGGTGACGGCCCCGCCGGCCCAGGCCGTTTCTGCTTCCCCTTCCCAGTCATGATGGCTGCCTATCCCTCGGTTGTCGATGTCCTTGTTGTTCCCGCGCCGGAATCCATAACGCCGGCCGGTGTGTCCCTGGGCCTTGTGTTCGATACGGGTATCATCGGTTGGGGAGATGTTCCCCTGGGCGACACTTCCCGGGCCCGGCTAGCCGCACAGTACGCGCGTGACACAATCGCGCCTTTTCTACGCGGGCAACGTCACGAGGGGTTCAGGCACTTCTGCGCTTTGTTGCGACAGGCCCCGGGGGCGCGTCCGGCGGCCGTGCTGCTGGCGCTCCAGCAGGGCTGGCTCGACGGAATCGCGCGAAGCACTGGCGCGTCCGTTGCCGATCTGCTGGCCGCTGAGTATCCGTTTGCCGGCGCCTCGCGGCCGCCGACGATGCTCTTTCTGGAAATTAGCGACTTTGCCGCGACGGCTGAGCGAATTGACCAGATGCTTGCTCTGCGCCCCGCGGGCCTGGGATATCGCCTGACCGGGCAGCGTGTGGTTGAGGCGATTGGGCGCGACGGGGAGCACTTGCAGCGCTTTGTGCGCGAACTGGGCGAACGCGCCAGGGTGGTTGCCGGAGAAACCTACGCCCCGGCCATCTACCTCGGGCTAAACGGCGCTCTCGGCCGGTTACTACCAGATCCAATCCCCAATGCCGGCAAAGTGCTGGGCAACATCGTCGGCCTGAAGCGACGCGCCTGGGACCGCCAGCTGCTCCTTGAAGAGCCATTCTTGCTGCCCGATCCGGCTGCCCAGGCCGGTCACCTCCAGAAGCTTAAGGAACTCATCAGTTCCACGGCCCGCAGCGCGCAATGGCCGCAAGCGCCGCAACTGGTTGCTCGTGACCATGGCCTGGACAGGGTAGAGCGCCAAGCCTACCTGGATATGGCTGCCGTGGGTGCCTTTATGTTTGACCTCCTGCTGGCCGATGATCTCGACAGCCGGCTCGCTGGTCTGGCCCAGGTGCAAGCGGCCGGTTTCGATGCTTTGCTGCACCTACCTGCGACGGCGACACCGCGCTGGGCGATGACGCTGGTCGCGCTGGCCGAAGCTGCCCGTCCGTTGGCGGTGCTGACAAGCGCCGACGACGGGGTAGGGGGAACGCCGGCGCTTGCTTCCCGCCTGCTGGCTGAGCAACAGGCGCGCTCCGGCCCTGGTTGGGCGGCCTCAGTCAGCCCTCCAGAGCCGTGACGACTGGACCATCGATACTCATGAGTGGTGCGAAACGGCCAACGCTCCGTCACTTGGCAAGGCAGGCAGCGCGCCGGGCGCTGACTCTGGTTACGTGCCAGGCGCACAACACGGTGCCTATCAGCCGCGCGCTGGCCGATTATCTAAGCGTGCACGCCGGCGCTCCGGTTGAGTTTCGGGCCGACGTTCCCTGGCCCGATGCTTATCGAGGTGTGGCCGAAGGCGCGTTCGACATTGCCTGGATTTGTGGCTGGCCCTACACACAACTGGCGGCTGGCGGCGCGGCCGTTGACTTGCTGGCGGCGCCGGTGATGGCTGGGGGGCGGTATGGCGGGCGTCCCGTCTACTTCTCCGACGTCGTCGTGCAGCGCGACAGCCCGTTCACTCGCTTCACTGACTTGCGCGGAGCCTCATGGGCCTACAACGAGCCAGGCTCGCAATCCGGCTACCACATCACGCGCTACGAGTTGGCCCGCCTCGGCGAGGACGGGTCGTTTTTTGGGCGTGTCGTGGCCAGCGGAGCCCACCAGCGCTCACTGGCCATGATTCTGGCGGGCGACGTAGATGCCAGCGCTATTGACAGCACCGTGCTGGAGTGGGAACTGGCGCACGCGCCGGGCCTGGCCGAGAAGATTCGAATCATCGCCACGTGGGGGCCAAGCCCTAGCCCGCCGCTGGTCGCGGCCACAGCCCAGGCGCGCGGCTCTACCGGCGCTGCGCCGCGCGCTGCTGGAACTGCCCGCCTCGCCGGCAGGCCGCCACCTGCTTCAGTCGGGCGGCCTGGCCGCCTTTGCCGTGGTAAGCGACGCTGATTACGATCCGATTCGAGCGATGGAGGCTGTCGCAGCCGGCATTGATTTGGTCCGCACCTAGGCATTGCAAACCGTGCCGGCGTTCACGCCCGCGCCGTCACTCCGCGTCCAGCAAATCCGCCAGTCGCTCGTCCAGCACCAGCGGGCCGTTGGGATCGTTGAGAGCGTCCTTTGGTGAAACGTCCAGGTTATCGAGCCACTCCGTCACAACCTGGACGCCCAGCACCGGCGCATAGATATTGCGTGTAGTGGTCACATCGGCGTGCCCGAGAAACTCTTGCACAACTTCCAGCGGCATCCCCGCGCGGAGTAGTTGTGTAGCCCGATAGTGCCGGAAGTCGTGGGCGGACAGGCTCTCGTGCAGCGCCAGCGCCTTGACAGCGCGCTTAACCACCTTATGAACCGACGTAATGCTAAGCCGGGCGCTAGTCGAGTTGCGGCTGTGGGAGACAAACAGGGCCGGGTTAGCGTCACGGCGTTCGGCCAGGTAAGCCACGACCGACTCGCGAGCGTAGGCGCGGATGTGGAGGGTGCGGCCTTTGTTGCCCTTGCCGATAATAGTGGCATAGGCGGCGCGGCCGTTGCCGACGTTGGCGCGATTGAGCGATACAACTTCGGAGATGCGCGCCGCCGTCGAGTAGAGCATCTTGACGATCGCCCGGTCGCGCAGCAGAGAGAGGCGACGGTTATAGGCGTCGTTCTCGCGGGGTAGGGGGAGACTGTCGTAGTAGGCTACAATACGGGGCACGTCTTGCCGGGCGATGTCGAGGTCGATGACGTTCTCGGCCTGGTTGCGCTCGATCTGGCGTCGCGCCATCTGTCGCTGGAGTTTGCCCAGCTGCACGGCGTCGGGCAAGCGGTCATGGCCATCCAGATAGTTGAGGTAGCCAGTTACGGCCGCCATGTAGGTGGTCAGCGTGGCCCGCGAGCGGTTGGCGAGTAGCCAGTTGCGATAGTCAAGAATGACATCGGTCGACAGCCTGTCGGCCGACAACGGCCAGGGCTCATTTTTCGTGTAGCCGGATTTCCGGTAATGCTGGAGCCAGTCGGCAAAGAGGCGCAGGCCGCTGCGGTAGGTTGTCTCCGTCTTTAGACTTTGCGCGCCCGCTTCGCGCAAGAACGCCTCTTCATCCATCCAGGCAGGGCCTGCGGGGACTGGGCGCTCCGATATGGGCAAGAGGGTTTCTTTTCGTGCCATCTATCTCTCCTATGGTTGCATTGCTGGGGCAGTTGGCTTGCGGCGCCGTATCCAGCAACCTATAGAATCATAGTTAATATAAGGTATATTAGTTGTCTATGCAAGCCACGAACGGCGATTGGTACGGCGGGGTGCCATTGGCACAAATTTCGCCAACCTCCGCGGTTCCGATAGAATCAGCCTGTAACGAGCGCGTTCCGCGCGAAGTGGAGTCGTGCGTCGTGCAGGAAGCCTGTCAAAGTCGCGGGAGTTTGTGACACTATGACCGATTCAACCCTGGAGCAAGACGCTCTCGACGCCATTGTAGGCGGTTATCACGGCGCGCCGTTCGATGTTCTAGGCCCGCACCTCATTGAGGATCGTCTCGTCATCCGCGCCTTATGGCCCGGGGCAACGGAGATAGAGGTCGTGCCGGCGCGCGGCGCGCCCATCCCCATGAGCCTGATCCACGATGCCGGCCTGTTTGAGGCTATCTTACCCGGCCGCAAGAAGATAATCGCCTACAAGCTTACGGCGCGCTTCTCCTCCGGTTCAGAGCAGACAATCGACGATCCGTATGCCTTTGCGCCGACCCTGAGCGACTTCGACGCGCACCTAATGGCCGAAGGTACGCACCTGCACATTTATCAGCGCCTCGGCGCGCATCTGACGGAGCTGAATGGCGTGGCGGGCGTGTTGTTCGCCGTTTGGGCGCCAAATGCCCAGCGCGTCAGCGTCGTCGGCCCGTTCAATAACTGGGACGGCCGCCGCCACCCGATGCGTTTCCACACGACCAACGGCGTCTGGGAGTTATTCATCCCCGGGTTGGGCGAAGGCACCCTGTACAAGTACGAGATCAAGACCCACTATCAGGGCTACATGGTCACCAAGGCCGACCCGGTCGGTTTTGCCAGCGAACTGCGGCCGAAGAACGCCTCCGTCGTCTGGGACATCGACAAGTACCAGTGGAACGACGCCGCATGGCTCGCCGGGCGACCAGAGCGGCAAAGCGCGCGCGCGCCAATCAGCATTTATGAGCTTCATCTGGGCTCCTGGCGGCGCAAGAACGGCTGGGAGTGGCTTACCTATCGTGACCTGATCGACGAGTTGATTCCCTACGTCCGCGATATGGGTTTTAGCCACATCGAATTGCTGCCCATCGCCGAACACCCCTTTGATGGTTCCTGGGGTTACCAGGTAACGGGCTTTTTTGCGCCGACTTCGCGATTTGGCACGCCGGACGACTTCCAGGCCTTCGTCGACGCCTGTCACCAGGCCGGCATCGGCGTCATTGTCGATTGGGTTCCAGCCCACTTCCCCACCGACGAGCACGGGCTCGGTTTCTTTGATGGCACACATCTATACGAACATGCTGATCCTCGGCAGGGCCGTCACCCGGATTGGGGTACGCTGGTGTTCAACTACGGCCGCAATGAGGTCAGCCAGTTTCTTATCAGCAACGCCGTGTTCTGGCTCGATAAGTACCACATTGACGGCTTGCGGGTCGATGCAGTGGCCTCCATGCTCTATCTGGACTTCTCGCGCAAGCAAGGCGAATGGGTCGCCAACCGCTACGGCGGGCGCGAGAACCTTGAAGCGGTGGCCTTCATTCGCCGTTTCAACGAGGCGGTTCACAACCTATTTCCGTCAACCATCACCGTCGCCGAGGAGTCGACGTCCTGGCCGGGTGTTACACGGCCGTCAGCTGAGGGTGGCCTTGGCTTTGACTACAAGTGGAACATGGGCTGGATGCACGACACGCTCCAGTACTTCAAGAACGAGGCCATCTATCGCTCCTTCCACCATGGCACGCTTACTTTTTCCCTGCTCTATGCCTTTAGCGAGAAATTCTTGCTCCCCTTCTCGCATGACGAGGTTGTCCATCTGAAGCGCAGCATGCTCGACAAGATGCCGGGCGACGTGTGGCAGCGCTTTGCTAACCTGCGCCTGCTCTACGCCTACCAGTGGAGCCATCCGGGCAAAAAGCTCCTGTTCATGGGTGGCGAATTTGGCCAGTGGCGCGAGTGGAACGAGGCAACCAACCTCGATTGGTACGTACTCAACGACGATCCGCGCCACCGGCAGTTACAGGCGGCCCTCAGCCGCCTGAATGCGCTCTACCGTCAGCACCCCGCGCTGCACGAGGAAGATTACTCGTGGGACGGGTTCCAGTGGATCGACCTGCACGATTATGAGCGCAGCATCCTGGGCTATGCCCGGCGCGCGCCGTCCTCGGGCGAGACGGTACTCGTCGTGCTTAACTTTACCCCCGTCGTCCGTCATGGCTACCGCCTTGGCGTGCCGGAGCCGGGAACTTACGTCGAGATTTTCAACAGCGACGCGACCGAGTTCGGCGGGAGCGGTGTGGTTAATGAGCCGCGGCCGAGCGCCGATGTGCCCTGGCATGGACATAGCCAGTCTATTGAGTTCATGCTGCCGCCGCTGGGTGCTATCTTTCTTAAGCGAGTCGAGCCGTGATCGACCGGGATAGCCTGTACCCGTTGCTCTTTCGCCCAGCCCTGAAGGATTACATCTGGGGTGGCCGGACGCTGGAGACGCGACTCGGCCGGCAGTTACCGCCGGGCATCGTTGCCGAAAGCTGGGAGATCGCCGCCCATGAAGATGGCACGGCCGTTGTTACCAACGGCCGCTTTGCCGGCCAGCCACTCACTACCGTTCACGCCGCCTTGGGCCTCGACCTGATTGGTTCCAACAACCAGTGGGCCCAGGCGCGCGGCAAATTCCCCCTGCTCGTCAAGCTCCTCGATGCGCGCGAACGGCTCTCGGTTCAGGTTCACCCCGATGATGACTACGCCCTGGCCCACGAGGGCAACGAGCTGGGCAAGACCGAGATGTGGGTTGTGCTCCACGCCGAGCCAGACGCGAGCCTGATCCTCGGCCTGCGCGCCGGCACGACGCCGGACGTGTTCCGCACAGCCATCGACAGTGGCGCGCTGGAAGCATACCTTCACACGGTTGCCATCCGCGCGGGTGACTTTGTCTGCGTCCCTGCGGGCACGGTTCACGCCATCCTAGGCGGCGCGCTCATCGCCGAGATTCAGCAGAATTCAAACACAACCTACCGCGTCTATGACTGGAATCGTGCCCCGGCCGGCGCGGCGCGCCCCCTTCACATCGACAAAGCTCTGGATGTTGTGGATTTCAACCGGGTTGAGCCGGTCCTGCAGCCGGCTCACCTTATCGAGGAGCGTCGCGGCGTCCGTCGGTTCCTCCTTTGCCGCAACCGCTACTTCACGACCGAGCGGGTCGAGTTCGCGGCGGGCAGCGCGTTCGAGGGCGCATGCGACGGCCGCAGCCTGGAGATATGGGGGGCTATAGACGGCGCGGTGAGTCTGGGCGAAGTGGCGCTCAGCGCGGTGCAGTTCACCCTCCTGCCGGCCGCTATGGGTCCGTTTCGAGTCGACGCCGGCAAGGCAGCGGTCTGTCTGCGGACGTACGTCGAGTAGGAGTTTGCGCGGCTCTACTGGCGAGACAATGCGCCATGATATTGTCGCGCGTCGCGCCGGAATTGCCCTTTGATATCTTCCGCGATTGTGCTAAACTCCTTCTGCTCTCACGCCTCCAATCATAGACGATTGAGGTAATTGACGGAGGATCGGAATTGGCTAATACGGAATCTGCAAAGAAGCGCATCAGGCAAGCGGCGAAGCGTACCGAGCGCAATCGCCGTTATCGCGGCGCGGCCCGCACGCACATCAAGAAGGTGCGCCGTCTGATCGCTGACAACAAGCTGGATGAAGCGGAAGTAGTGGCGCGCGACGCGTACGCGACTTTGGATAAGGCCGCGAGCAAGCGCATTGTCCATCCACGCAATGCCGCCCGGCGCAAGGGTCGCCTAATGGCTGCCCTGGCCGCGGCCCGCTCTGAATCCCAAAGCAAGTAAGGCGCGCTCGTTTAAGGGCCCGCGTTTTCACGCTCGCTTGAGCACCTTCGGCAACGGGGGTGCTCTTTTTGCGTTAGGCTAATCTTCGGACGACAGCCCGTTGCTAGCCGAATCCGAACGGGTAATGCACAGCATGTAGCCCTGGCCGCGCACCGTCTTCAAGAGTAGAGGGTGGCTAGGGTCTTCCTCGATGCATTCACGAATCCAACGGACGTGGACGTCAAGGGTGCGGGTATCGCCGACGAAATCAGTCTGCCAGACGGTCTGCATCAGGTGGCGGCGCGTCAGCAGTTCGTTCGGATGGCGAACGAACGTCTCCAGCAGCAGCGCCAGCTTGGGAGTCAGGGTGAACTCGCCTTTTCCGGCCACACCAACAGAGCGTTTGTTACGGAACAGGGTGATGTTGCCGTAGCGAACGATCTCCTCACGACTGCTATCGGCCGGCAACAGGGCCCGCGTGCGGTTAAGTAGCTTGCGCGGTGAAAAAGGGCGCTCGAGATAGACATCGGCCCCGGCGCCGCGGTCTTCCTCCTCGCCCGCAGCGCGGCTGTGGATCATAGGCACGGATTCGGCTAACCGCCGCAGTCGGCGGCAATTGCGCACCCCGTTGGATCGCATGGTAGATGCATCGAAGATAATCAGGTCCGGGGTTTGGCTGCGCAGCCAATCCATTGCCTCAGCACCCGTATGCACCACGACAGTGTCGTAGCTTGCTTTCTGAAGCATTGGCGTGAGAGACTCGCGGCCGGCGCTTTGTCCCTCTACCAGCAATACGAGCGCACTCAATCCCATTGCTGTTCCTCTGTACCCACCTGCACGCACAAGCGATTATAGTCCGTCGCCCCTTCGGGGCCAACCAAAATCCAACGGCATTTTCACTCTTTCTGCCTTGCGGACCGCTGCCCCGGTCGGTATCATGCTCGTGTACGATCGAGGTCACACCAGATGCGGAACTTCGCCCAAACGCTGATCGACTGGGAGTGGGTGGCGCTATTGCTCTTGATCCCGCTAACGCTCTTTCCGCTTACCTACTCCAGTTTCTTTCTGCTTATCATTCCCCTTCTGTGGCTTCTGCGCTGGGTGGCCACAGGACACTTCGTAACGCCAACCCCCTACGATCTGGCCATGCTGCTGCTGCTGCTGATGCTTGGCGTCAGCTTCCTGATTATGTTTGACGCGGCCGTTAGCGGGCCAAAGATTGCCGGAATCCTGCTCGGCGTTGCTCTATTTTACGGCGCTGCCGGCTATAGCCGGATACGGGGGCGTCGGCTATGGCCTGTACTTATCCTGGTTTTGCTTACGGGGACTTTGATGGCCGGCGTCGGCCTTATCGGAACCGAGTGGCTGCCGCCCTTCGAGTTTCTCAATGACGTCCGGGACGCTTTTCCGCTCCCCGGCGGCGTCCCTGGCGCCGTGGGCGGACTTATCAACGCGAACGAACTGGGCGGGACATTGGCCTGGATCGTGCCTCTCGCCGCCGGTTGTTTGTTTGGGGCCGCGCGTTGGCGCGACCGCCGGCGCCCCTTGGCTATTGCGCTGCTAACGTTCGCCGTGCTTTTTACCGGCTCAATTCTGGTGGCTACCCTCTCGCGGGGCGCCGTTCTTGCCGTCGCCGCGGGTCTGGTGCTGGTAGCATTGTTCTACGTCTCGCCACGCTGGCGCCTTGTTATGGCCATTGCGTCCGGCGTCGTCCTGCTGGCTCTGGTCTCTTACGGCAGCAGCCGGTTTGGGCGCGACATCGTCGGCGACCCGCTGGGGCTGAGCGGCCGCCTGGAAATCTGGTCGCGGGCTTTGATGGGAATTGCCGACTTTCCGCTGACCGGCATGGGCGTAAACAGCTTCCGCCGCGTCGTGACAGTACTCTATCCGCTTTACGGCATACCGCCAGAGATTGACCTCGGCCACGCCCACAATCACCTGCTGCAAACAGCCCTTGACCTGGGACTGCCGGGCCTCGTTAGCTACCTCGCCATCTGGTTCATCAGCGCCGGCCTGCTGTGGCGGACGCAGCGCGAGCTGGTGGCTCGCCATGCCACTCGCCACCCCTACTATGGCTTAACCGCGGGGCTGGCCGGGGCGTTGTTGGCCGGCTGGATATTCGGCATCTTCGACGCGGTTGCGCTGGGGGCGCGGCCCGCGTTCCTTTGGTGGCTGCTCCTAGGGCTGACCGCCTCGGTTCACCATGCGGTTGTTTATTCGGGCGAGCGCTTGAAAAAGCGCCGCCACGCGCCGGTTCATGCTGTGATGCCGGAGACAGCCCCGCCGGCCGCGCCCGCGCCGGCAGCTCCCCCGGAGAGGCGGCCGAGCCCCATGCCGGCGCGCCCCGCGCCCTCCCCCGGCCGGTATTCAGGCACGTCAAAATCGTCTTAGCCTGGGAAAGAGATCCCTTTTGATGCCCACGGGGTCGGAACCGGGTGATGGTGCGCCGCTCCGCCGCTACGCCCTTGCATCGCAAGACGGAGCGGCATATAATGTCTCAGCGTGCGGCATTGGTGAAGTGGTATCACAGCAGCTTCCCAAGCTGTTATCACGGGTTCGAATCCCGTATGCCGCTCCTCTCTCCCTCTTCGCGTCGCCCCGGCAGTTCCAGCTTCAGTCGCACGCCGCCAATCGCCAGCACGTCTCCGGCCGAGATAACCGTCGGATCGACTAGCGGATGGTCGTTGAGCGCCGTCCCATTCCGGCTGCCCAGGTCTTCTAACCACCACTGTGAATCGCGCCAGGCCAGCAGCGCGTGGTCGCTGGACACATAGTTGTCGTCAAGAACGATGGTGCTGCGGTTGCTGCGCCCCAGTGTCGTTACCGGCGACAGGTCATAAACAGTGTCCACCGCGGGAGTCGGGCCGGTGTTGGCGATGACGCGCAGACTGCCCAAGCTGATCCCCTGACCGGTCATTGCCCGGCGGGTCGAGCGTAAATCCTGATAGAGAAACCAGCCTAGTAGACCGGCAAACGCCAGCAAGAGGGCGACGCTGGCGAAGCGTAATAGGAGTAACAGCAGCGGCGTAGTCATTCCCCCGGCTTCAGCAGCGTGGTGTCCAGAGCCTCGTCGTCATCCTCCGGCGGCGCGACCAGCAAGTCCTCCCGACCCTCACCGTATACCAGCATCACGTCACTCAGGGCGATTACGTCGCCCGGCCGGAGGATGTGCTCGCGCGTCGTCATGCCATTGACGGCCGTCCGTCCGTGGCTGCTGACGTCGTAGAGAACGAAGTAGCGCTGCCGCCAGCGAATCTGGGCGTGCTGGCGACTGATTGAGGACGCTTCGAGGACGATGTCGTTGTCCATGCGACGGCCGATTCGCGTGACTGGCCGGTCGAGCGGCACATGGCGCTTGCCCTGAACGATCAGAAATGCGTCGGCGGCGCGGATTGCCTCCAGCACCACGTCACCCGTTTCCGGCGCGTAGACATCCGTATTGACCGCCGGCGCGGTTGCCAGATCGCTGGCAATGACGCGCGCGCTGCGCGGAACAACGCCCGCGTCGGGCTCGAAGCGCACCGCCGGGGCTTCGCTTAGTCGCACGCCGCGTCGCTCCACCAGCAGTGTGACGTAGTCGGCCACCCGCAGCTCCAGTTCGGGGAGGTCGCCCACCATGTCGTGATAGTCTTGCGGGCTGACATACAGCGTGAATTGGCGTGGCTGGTCTTCGGCCGGATCGTCGTGATAAGCATATGCCAGATAACTCGCCAGACGGAACGGGTCCAGGGAGTCGCTCGCGAGCCAGGTGAAGGGTTCTTCTATCACGCGCCGGATCAGGCTTTCGACCCGCGCGAGGGGTGACTGCTTCATCCCGATCATTATAGGGATGGCCGACGGGAGGGTCAATGACAATTGCCTTATCAGGGGCCGGCAGTATACTTCGCGTGTGGTGGTCACAGGCTAACAACATGACCGGCAAACAGATTCGACTGACTTCCCTGGCTTCCTGCGCTGGCTGAGCTTCCAAGCTGTCTCCAGCGGCGCTGGAGCAAATCGTGGAGCCTATACGCGCTACCCACCGGGCGGACGACTTTCCCAACCTCCTGGTTGGTTTGGCCGCGGCCGATGACGCCGCCGTCTACCGGCTGAACGATACCCAGGCCGTGGTCTCCACCGTCGACTTCTTTCCACCGATCGTTGACGATCCCTACGACTTCGGAGCCATCGCCGCCGCCAACGCGCTGTCCGACGTGTATGCAATGGGCGGCGAGCCATTGTTTGCCATCAACCTGGTGGCTTTCCCCGATACCCTGGACGCAGCTATTTTGGGGGAGATTTTGCGCGGCGGCGCAGAGAAAGTGGCCGAAGCCGGCGCGGTGATTGCCGGCGGCCACAGCGTGAACGACCGCGAGCCCAAGTACGGTCTGGCGGTGACCGGCCTCGTTCCGCCCGAGCGTGTTTTGCGCAAGGGGGGAGCGCAGCCGGGCGACCTGCTGATCTTGACCAAGCCGCTGGGTGTCGGCGTTATTACTACTGCGCTAAAAAGCGGGCAAGCTGCGGCGGAACACGTCGCCGCAGCCGTGGCGAGCATGAAGCGCCTTAACCGCGAAGCCGCCCGCGCGGCCATTACCGTTGGCGCTCACGCCGTGACCGACATCACCGGCTTTGGCTTGCTCGGCCACGCCCAGGAAATGGCCCGGCAGGGCCCAACGGATTTCCGCTTCGAACTTACCCGATTGCCCTGGCTGCCGGGCGCGTTGGACTATGGGGCTGCCGGAGCTTTCCCCGGCGGGATGGACAACAACACCCGCTACTTCGGCCGCTGGATACGCTTCGCGGACGGCGTGGGCTATCTCTATCGGGACATGCTGTTTACGCCCGAAACGTCCGGCGGCCTGCTGGTGGCCGTATCGCCCGAGGTCGCACCCGACTTTTTGGCCCGCGTGACGGGCGCCGTAGTGGTTGGCGAAGTCATGGCTGGCGACGGGCACATCGACGTCACGACCGGAGGAACAGAATGAACGACAGACTGGCCGCGCTGCGTGGTTGCCTTGACGAGTGGCAGGTTGACGGGTTGCTGATCACCAGCGCCAGCAACCGCCGTTGGGCCAGCGGGTTCACAGGCTCGGCCGGGCGGCTGCTTATCACCCGCGACCATGCTATCTTGTCGACCGACTCCCGCTACTGGGAACAAGCGGAGCGGCAAGCAACCCGGTTCGAACTCTACCGCCACCGTGATGAAAAAGATGACCTGCGCAACTTTCTAACCCGGGGCGGAGCGAAACGCATCGGCATTGAGGCGCGCCATGTAACGCTGTGGGAGCGAGAAACGTTGGGCAAGGTTGAGGGGGTCGAGTGGGTGCCGCTGCCCCTCACCGCCGAACCGCTGCGGGCTGTCAAGTCGGCGGAGGAGTTGGCGCTCATCCAGGCCGCGGCGCGGATTACCGACGAGACGGTGGCCGAGATACCGCGCATGGTTCGGCCGGGTCTGACAGAGGCGGCCGTAGCCTGGAACCTGGAGAAGTATATGCGCGAGGCCGGGGCATCCAGCCTGGCCTTTGACATTATCGTTGCCTCGGGCCCCAACAGCGCCCTGCCCCATCACCGGCCGGGCGATCGCGTGCTGGAGCCGGGCGATATCGTCATTGTCGACCTGGGCGCGGCGCTCGATGGCTACAAGAGCGACCTGACGCGTACCTTTTTTCTGGGTGACACCCCCGACGAGCGCTTCGTCAATGTGTACCAGATCGTCTATCAGGCGCAACAGGCAGCCATTGCCGGCATTCGACCGGGCGCGACCGGGAAGGAGATCGACGCGCTCGCGCGAGACGTGATCACGGCCGCCGGGTATGGCGAGAACTTCGGCCACGGCACCGGGCACGGGGTCGGGCTAGATATTCACGAAGACCCGCGCTTCAGCAAATTCAGCGAGAACGTCGTCCTGCCGGCCGGCGCGGTCATGACGGTCGAACCCGGCATCTACCTGCCCGGCTATGGCGGCGTGCGCATCGAGGACCTGATTGTGGTGACGGGCGAGGGTCACGCTTACCTGAGCCATGCGCCAAAGTCACCCGCTATCCCCTATTAGCCGCGTCGGTTGCCAACAGCCGGTCGTAGACAGCATGGAGCTGCGGCGCCACGCGCCGCCAGTCGTACCGTGCCGCAAAGGCCCGCGCGCGTTGACCCATCTCCGCCCGCCGGCCCGGATGCTCGAGAAGATCAAGGACAGCCTCGGCAAACGCAACGGGCGTGTCGGCCAATAGTAGGTCGTGGCCATTCTCCGGAGCGAAGCCCTCCACGGCGACGCGTGTGGCAACAACCGCGCAGCCCGCAGCCATTGATTCGAGTACTTTGAGGCGTGTCCCACTGCCTACGCGAAGCGGCATGACATATACCGCGGCTCCGGCCAGATACGGCTGCACCCGCTCGACGCGCCCGGTCAGCGTGACGCCGGGTAGCGCCCGGAGCGGCTCAAGTCGCGGATGGGGGCGCTGGCCAACTATGGCCCATGTCGTCCCCGGCCGCCGCGCGACGATTTGCGGCCAGATCTCGCGCGCAAACCAAAGCACCCCATCCACGTTCGGCCGGTAATCCATTTTGCCTGTGAACACCAAATCGAAGCGGGTCGCCGCGGGAATCTCGTCGCGCCAGCTGTACTCCGTCACGTCTAGCGTGTTCGGGACGACGGCAATGGATGTGACAGGCAGGCCGGCCAGCACCGCCAGACGCGCCGCGTCGCTGTCGCTGACGGCGATCACCGCGTCGGCCGCGCGCAACGAGGCGCGTTCAAAGTTCTCCAGCCGGTCGATCTGGACGCGCGAGTAGAGGGCTGCGGGCCACCGTCCGGGACGGCGAACGTCCTGCTCAAAGGCGCGCCGCTGCAATTCCGTCTCCGCGTTGTGGCAGTCGAGTACGATCCGACTGCCTGGCCTCGACGATCGGATCAGCGGCAGTGTCCAGGCGAGCTCTATACCTTCGACCTGCACCGCCTCGAAAGTCTCGTTCCCCAGCGCGCGAACCAGAGCCGCAGCGTATGGGTCGCTCCGCAGGCGCAAAGCCACATCCGGCTCGCGTGAAGTCAGCAACTGGTGGAGCCGCCAGCCGGCAGTTCGGACCGGCGCGGACACGGGCGGCAGTACGCGCGCGATTTCGTTCAAGGGCTCTACTTGTGGCCGCAGGTCGCCCTCAACCAGGCTGAGCAGCGCCACTTCGTAGCGCTGGGCCAGCGCTCGCAGGAGATGATAGTTGCGCAGGCTCGTGCCTTGTTGCGGTGGGTACGGCAGTTGCGGGGTCAGAACCAGGATGCGGGCCATGGCGTGGTGATGTCAGGCTGACCGGTAGAGGGCCAGGGTAGCTGCGGCCGTCTTTTCCCATGAGAAGCGCGCCGCCTGCGCCCGCCCGGCTCGTGCCAGTGCGTCGCGGAGGGGCGCATCGGTCAGCGCCCGCGCCAGCGCGGCTGCCCACGCCGCCTCATCGTCCGGTGGCAGTAGGATACCGGCCGCGCCGACGACTTCCGGCAGCGAGCCGCGGTCGCTGGCGACCACCGGGCAACCGGCGTGCATTGCCTCTAGCGCGGGCAAGCCAAAGCCTTCGTAGTGCGAAGGAAAGGCCAGCGCGCCCGCGGCGCGGTACAGGTGGGCCAGCGCGATGTCGGTCACGCCACTCAGATGGCGAACCTGCCCCTTCAGTCCAAGATGATCGATCGCCCCGAAAATATCGTTGTAGATCCAGCCCTTTCCGCCCACGAGCAGTAGAGGTATGTCGAGGCCGTGCTCGCGGCGCAGCCGCTGGTAGGCCCGCAGCAGTAGCGGGATATTTTTGCGGGGCTCTAGCGTGCCGACCGCCATGATGAAGCCGGGGCGCAAGTCGTGCGCGGCCAACGTCGCCGCCACATCCTCGGCCGCGTACTCAGCCGCGAAAAGCGGATTGGCCGCAAGGTGAATGGTTGTCACTTTCTCCGGCGGTACGCCCAGCAACTTGATCAGATCCAGGCGCGTCGCCTCGCTATCGGCTGAAATGCGGTCGGCCGACTTTACTGCCCAGTTGATTTGCCCGTTGTAGTAGCGCCGGCTTTCGGCAGTCAGGAACTCGGGGTAATAGAGAAAAGTCAGATCATGGATGGTAATAACACGTCGCCCTGCCCCGCCGGCGGGCGGGATGAAGTCGGGGCTGTGAAACACGTCCAGCCGGTGCGGGCCTAGTTCGGCTGCCAGTGTCCAGTGTTCTAGCCTGTGGTGGCACGGTGTCCATAAATCACTACGCGAAAACCGCCCATCTGCGGGCAGAAAAGACCGCCGTTCCTTCCGGCTGTGAAAAATAGTAAATTGCTCTCCCCCGTCCAGGCGACCAAGCGCCTTGATCAGGTGGATCGTGTACCGGCTAATCCCGCCCATTTGATAGGTCGGTAACCGGCAGTCAATGCCGATTCGCATACCCCTGATTTTATGGCAGGCCAGCCGTCGGGCAAGCGAGGGGCCCTGAAGGCGAACGACGACGCCGGCCCATCGATACCGGGCAGAAGTTATTCCTTAAGGCCAGTTGGCCTGCGGCCGACCCGGTGAGTATAATGCTCTCACCCCCTGCCCGTGCAAACGCGAGCGGGAACACCCAGGAGTTGAGGCCGTGAGCAACAACACCAATGTTAAGCCCGTCACGTCGGCTCTCGAACAGGAAGTCGGCGAGATGCGCAAGCGCCTTGAGTGGTTGGATGAGGAGCGCCGCAAAGCCAGTCGCAAGCTGGCCGAGTTGGAGCAGCGCGCCACCCTGGCCGAACGCGAACTGGCCACCCGCGACCGTCGCATCCAGGACCTGGAAAAGCAGATCAGTCAGGTAAACAGCCAGCTCTCGCGCATTCCGATGGTCGACACGCAATTGTCGCAGTTCAAGGACGACATCGTGAAGATGATCGAGCAGTACGATAAGCGCCGCATCGAGGCCGAGCGTGAGCTGGACCGGTTGCGCCGCGTCGAGCATGAGGCCACGGCGCGCGAACTGGCTGACATTCGCAAAGAGTTGCCGGCCATCGGCCGAATAGAACAGGTGCTGCCGCTGCGCGTAGCCGAAGAAGCTCGCCTGGCCAACCTCATCGGCGTCCAGCAAAACGCTCTCACCCAAATTGCTACGCAGGTTGAGAATGTCGAGCGCGCGCTGGCGTTCCTGGAAGAGAAAGAGAAAGGGGACAGCCGCAATATTGGTGAAGTTCAAGGGCAACTCCTGGAGATCAGCAAGCGGTGGGAGCCCATCTACAACCGTCTGGAGATTCTCGGCCAGAACCTATCCAAGGTGCAAGCCTCGGCCCAAACGACCAGCGAGGCCCAAATACTCCTCCGCAAGAGCATCAGCGACTGGACGGAGCAGGTGCAGATTGGCGAGCACGAACGCAACCAGCGTCTGGCCGGCTGGCAGCGGAGCATGGATGAGCATCAGGAGTCAATGCAGCGTTTTGGCCAGGACTGGGTGAAGTTCAACAATCAGTACAATGAGTCGCGCACGGCCATTGAGACGCTGCGCGCGCTCCAGATCCACCTGGAGAACCAGCAGCGCGAGGCCAACGAACTGGTGCGCGTCGAAACCAAACGCATGGAAGGGCGTTGGGAGCAGTTCGTTGCCGAAGACAACCGTAAATGGAAAAACTTCGAGTCTGATGCGCTCCAGCGGCTGTCTATTAATGACCGTCGCGAGCGCGAGCTTCGCGAGCAGCTCCAGGCGTTAGAGGTCGAACTCGACCGGCTCGATCAGGAACTTGTCGTTTGGACGCGCGTCACGACCGCGCAGTCGGAGGCCATCAAAAAGTGGCCCGTGCTGTGGCTGGAAGAGGTCGAGAAGGCCCTCGATCAGAACCCAAATCGCCGCCGCCAGCCGGCTCTCGTGCCGATTCGGGAGGAGTAGCACGGCTACCGCGCGGCGCAGCAGTCACGGAATCCGACGTCGTCCGGCGCGCTGTAACCCATCCGCACCATGCATGTCATAGGCACCGCCGGTCACGTTGATCACGGCAAATCGGCGCTTGTCCAGGCGTTAACCGGCATGGATCCCGACCGCCTGGCCGAGGAAAAGGCGCGCGCCATGACGATAGACCTCGGCTTCGCCTGGCTGATGCTGGATGGCGAAGAGGTCGGCATTGTCGACGTACCGGGTCACCGCGACTTCATTGAGAACATGCTGGCCGGCGTCGGCGGAATCGACTGCGCTCTGTTCGTCATTGCCGCTGACGAAGGGATCATGCCGCAGACGCGCGAACACCTCGCGATCCTCGATCTGCTGGAGGTCAAGCGCGCCGTAGTCGCGCTGACCAAAGCCGACCTCATCGACGACCCGGAGTGGCTGGAACTGGTGACAATGGAGGTAGCCGACGCCCTGGGCGACACGGCCCTGGCTGGTGCGCCCATTGTGCCGGTGTCGGCGCGAACGAGGGATGGGCTGCCGGCGCTGCTAGGCGCGCTCTCCAACGCTTTGCGCCAGATCGGCGATCCGCCCGATCTGGGCCGCCCCCGCCTCGCGATCGACCGTATCTTCAGTCTGGCCGGCTTTGGCACGGTTGTAACCGGCACGCTTCTTGACGGCCGCCTGCGTGTCGGCGACGAGGTCGAGGTGCAGCCTGGCGACCTGGTCGCGCGCATCCGCGGCCTGCAAACCCACAAGACCAAGCGCGAGACGGCCGTGCCCGGTAGCCGGGTAGCCATCAACCTGACCGGGGTTGCCCGAGACGAGTTGCGTCGCGGGCAGGTCGTGGCCCCGCGGGGCATCGTTCGCGCCACGACCCTCATTGACGTACTCTATCGTCACCTGGGCGACGCGGACGCCCCCCTAGAGCATAACCAGGAAGTCAAGCTTTTCGTCGGGGCGGACGAGGTTACTGCCCATGCGCGAGTCATCGGTCGCGAGCGCGTGCTACCCGGCGAGGAAAGCTGGCTCCAACTGGCGCTGGCTGGGCCTGCGGCCGTTGTCCGGGGCGACCGTTTCATCTTGCGCCGTCCGTCGCCCGGTGCGACGCTGGGTGGCGGCCGCGTCTTGGACCCGCGTCCTGGGCGGCGGCATCGTCGCTTTCGCGCTGAAACAACCGAACGCTTCCGCACGCTGGCGCAAGGCACGCCGGAGGAGCTGCTGCTGAAGGCGCTGGCCCAATTTGGGCCGCTGGCCGCGCCGGACCTTATGGAGCGAGCCGGTCTGGCGGCAGAGGACGGCCAGCTCGCGCTCGCCAGCCTGCTGGCGGATGGGCAGGCGCGGGCGGTTGGCAAAAGTCTGGTGACGGCGGCGTGGTGGGCCGCGCTGCGCGAGCGGGCGCTGTCGATTCTGACCCGCTACCACGTGGAGTCTCCCCTGCGGCTGGGGATCGACCGCGAAGAGTGGCGCAGCCGCCTCCACGCTTCGCCGCCGCTCTTCAACGCCCTGCGTGAGGAGTTGCTGGCCGATAGCGCGATTATCGACGATGGGGCGCTTATCCGCTTGAATGGCCACACGGTGCGCTTTTCGCCGGAGGAGCAGCGCGCCATTGCACGCCTGGAAGACTTGCTGGAGCAGCAAGGGGTCAACTCCCCTAGCATAAAAGAGTGCAAAGCCTTGGTCGGCGAGCCGGTCTACGATGCCCTCGTGGATTTGGGCCGTTTACAACCGCTGACGGAAGACGTCGTTTACTCCGCGGCCGAGTATCGCGCCCTGCTTGCCCGGCTGGAAACGTATTTGCGCGAGCATGGCGCTATTACCGCTGCCGAAGCGCGCGACTTGTTGGGCAGCAGCCGCAAGTATGCGATTGCGCTCCTGGAACACCTCGACGAATTGCGCATTACACGCCGCGCCGGCGACACGCGTGAACTCGTCCGCCCCCTGCCCGCCCGGACATAACCCTCACATCTCGCCCCCTACTTGACATAGCGATCAGGCGCGACTATCATTATGTCATGTGTCATCAGCGCAAGTTCGCTTGCGCTGGTCCGGCCGTGGCCAAGGGCTCCCCGGCTCCGAACCCGCGGCGCTAACAGGAGCGTCTTCATGAACAGGTGGATCCATTACGGTAGACTGCGCTCGGCCCTTATAGTCGCTGTCTTGGCCGTCTTCGTCTTCGCGGCCCTTACGGCGAGTTCCCTCAACCTGAGTGCTCAAGGCGGCGCGTGGGAGGGAAAGTACTGGAATAACCGCGATCTCTCCGGCAATCCCGTCCTCGTGCGTCAGGACGGAAGCGTCAACTTTGACTGGGGCGGCGGCTCGCCCGCGGCCCAGGTCTTCGCCGACAACTTCTCGGCGCAGTGGACGCAAAGCGCCAACCTGCCGGCGGGCACCTATCGTTTTTCGGCGACAACCGACGACGGTATGCGCGTCTGGGTCGATAACGTACTGGTTATTGACTCCTGGTACGATAGCCAGGTCCACACAATCACCGCAGACGTTTACCTGGGTGCGGGCAATCACACGATCACTGTCCGCTATTACGAGGCGGGCGGCCTGGCCGTGGCCAAAATGAGCTATGTAGCTCTCAACGCTCCGCCACCCCCCCCGCCGTCGGGCAATACCTGGTACAACGAGTACTTTGCCAACCCCAACCTCAGCGGTTCGCCCACGTTGACCGGCACCACCACCGACATCAACTTCAACTGGGGATACGGCTCCCCCACGGTTGGCTTCCCGGCGGACTTCTTCTCCGTGCGCTGGGCACGGAATGTAACGCTCGACGCCGGACGTTACCGCTTCACCGTTCGCACCGACGACGGCGTCCGGCTGTGGGTCAACAACCAGCTTATCATCGATCAGTGGCGGGTCCAGGCCGCAACAACCTATAGCGCCGAGATCGACTTGCCGGGCGGAGCCATCCCGGTAAAGATGGAATACTTCGAGAACACCGAGCGCGCCGAGGCCCGGCTCAACTGGACGCGTGTTTCCGCGCCGCCACCGCCGCCGGCTTCAGCCTTTCGCGCGGAGTATTTCAACAACATGAACCTGTCCGGACAACCCGTCGTTGTCCGCGACGAAGGCGCGGTTAATTACAACTGGGGCTATGGTTCGCCAGCGGCGCAAGTGCCTGTTGACAACTTCTCGGCGCGCTGGACGGCGACTCTCAACCTGTCCCCCGGCCGCTACCGCTTTTCGGCCACCAGTGATGACGGTGTCCGCGTCTGGGTCAACAACCAGCTCATCATCGACGCCTGGTTCGACCGTCCGGTGGCGACGTTCACGGGCGAAGTCAATGTGTCGGGCGCTACGGCTGTGCGCATCGAGTATTACGAGAACACCAACCTGGCCGAAATGCGCTTCGCCTATTCACAGACCAGCGGCCAGCCCGGAACCGGCGGGCCGTTCCCGGGTACGGCAACGGTAACTTCCTACCGGCTCAACGTTCGTCGCGGGCCGGGCGCGAATTTCGCCATCATCACCAAGTTGAATACCAACGACGTCGTCAACTTGACCGGCTTTCGCAACGGTGACGCGACGTGGGTTCAGGTTGCCCTGCCCAACGGCGCGACTGGCTGGGTGAGCGCGCTCTACGTCCGGACGAGCATCCCGGTCGCGAACCTGACGCCCGTCACCAGCCCGACCGTGCCACCACCTAATCCGCCACCCACTGGCGGCGGGACGGGCACCGTGACGGCCGGCGCGCTGAACGTCCGCACCGGGCCGGGTGTTGGCTATGCCGCCTTCACTACGCTTGGCAACGGCGCGCGCGTTACGCTTCTGGCCCGTGATCCGTCGGCCACGTGGGTTAAGGTCATCCTGGTCGACGGCCGCCAGGGCTGGGTGAACGCCTCGTATCTACTCATGAGCATCCCGATCAACAATCTGCCGGTGCTTAACATTTAGGGTTACAAGTTAACGTCTCTTGAGAGGCCCGGCCGCCCGCGCAGCCGGGCCTCTTTTGCTTTGGCGATGGGCGCGGGACGGATAAAATAGTCGCAAGTAGCTATCCTGGCATCCCGCCGGCCCGCGGCGCGTCAGTAGTATGTTCTCGTTCGACATTCCACCCCTAAGCACCAGCGTCCTCAGTGGCGCGCTGGTGATCTTCGCCCTACGCGTCTTCGGCATTGCTATCAGCACAATACGCGTACTGGTGATGATGCGCGGCCGAAAGGCCCTCACCTTCGTTCTCGGTTTCGTCGAAGTTTTGACCTATGTCATCGCTATCGGCGAGGTTGTTAGCAACCTCGACAACCTCTGGAATGTATTGGGTTACTGCCTGGGCTTTTCAGTAGGGACGCTCGTGGGGATGATATTCGACGAACGGACGGCCAGTGGATTCGCCAATGTGCGCATTATTTCGCGCTACAAGGCGCAGAGCATCATTGAGCAGATCCATGCGGCTGGCTACGGGGCAACGGTGGGGTGGGGTCACGGCCGCGGCGGTACGGTCGGCATGATCGTCGCGGTCGTGCGACGTAAGGAGGCCGAGCGACTGTGCGACATTGCCGAGCAGTGCGACCCCAACGCCTTTATTACCGTAGAGGACGCGCGCGTCGTGCGCCGCGGCTACATGCACATAAGCGGCCAGGAGCGGTAATGGGTAGCGCGCATTGGGCGGCCGCGCGATAACCAAATCGGCCGCCAGTGTTAGCACAGAGAGGAGCTTATGTCCGCAATAACACTTCTTGACGGCAGTCTTAAACTCCACGTCTTCTATGAAGCATCCGATCGCGCATATGAAGACGACATCTGTTTGTGCTTCATGGAGGACAGTCGCGAACAGGAGCGGCTTTTCCGCGCTGATGAGGTCAATATTTACCTGACACCCGAGCAGGCCGCGCTCATCATCCTCGAGTTAGGTCGAGCCGTGGAAGCCGCGCGCAAGGGCACGCGTCCCGCCTAGATCAGCCCGCCATAACTGCCGCCGTCTACTGCAATCATCGCTCCGGTCACGTAGCCAGCCGCGGGCGAGACGAGAAAAGCGGCCACGCGACCAAACTCCTCCGGCTCACCCATGCGACCAAGCGGGATACCGGCGGTAATCTTGCTCCGTTCACCTTGCGGCGTCGTACCGTTCGCACGGCTGCGGTAGTCCATGATCTCGTTGACTCGCTGTGTGGCTGTCCAGCCGGGCAAGATGGAATTGACGCGAATACCTTCGCGCCCCAGTTCCTGCGACAGGCTCTTGGTTAGCCCGGCCACAGACGGCCGGAAGACATTCGAAAGCAACAGGCCGCTCACGGGCTGCTTCAGGGAGATGCTCGTGATGGTCAGGATGCTGGCGGCGTCGCTTTGCCGCAGGTAGGGCAGCGCGGCATGGATCAGGCGCACGGCGCTCATCAGGAGCAAATCCATTGCCGCCTGATACTGCTCAACCTCTGTTGTCGCAAAGGTGCCACCCGGGGGGCCGCCGGCATTGGTGACGAGGATGTCGAGGCGACCAAAGTGCCTTGCAACTCGCTCCACCAACGTTCGGCAATCTTCCCCGTTCGAGACGTCGGCCACAAACCCGGCAACGGACCCAGAGGCGGCGGCGCGGCGCGTCAAGCCCTCTACCGCGGCAGATAGAGTCGAAGGCGTCCGGCCGCAGATAGCCACGTGCGCGCCCTCCAAAACCAATTGCTCAGCTGTGGCAAAACCCAACCCGGAGGTTGATGCCGCTACAAGGGCAACCCGGCCCGCGAGTCCCAAGTCCATCGTTTTCGCTCCTGAGAGTTGACAGCCGGGCGACCTCAACGCGCAGTGTACGTCTGGGCGTTCCCCGACGGCGCGCCGGGCGCGGCGCAACCGGTAAAAGTCAGCGAGTAGAGCGCCTGGCCGGTAGCGCAGAACGTGATTGCCAGTTCGTGCGTGCCGAACTCGGCGTTGCGAACCAGTTCATAGAGCCGCGGGGCGGTCAGCCGCAGCAAGCTGCGACCGTCCGCGTCCACGACTACGTCGGCGCCCGCATTGTCCGATGTCAGGTAACGACCATCCTGGCGAATCTCAAGCAGGGGCGCGGCATCCGTGGGGCGGAGGTCGAGGATGGTATCGACAGGATCGGCCGAGGGGCTCAGCACGGCGTTGGCTGTCGCCCCATTGTACCGCACGCGCACTTCCCCGCGCGTGTTCCCGGCAAAGCCGACCGCTTCAGGTAGCGCTCGCCAGGCCCCGGCCAGGTAGAAGTGGCCTACCTCGCGCTCCTCAGGATCGGGCATGCGATAGAACACCGGCCCTTGCGTGGCATACCCCTCAGGGTTGCCCAGCCCGCCGCCGAACAGGCCCCCGCCCCGCACGCCGGCATAAACCTCGGCCGTGGGCCGGTAGCAGACCGCGCCGGGCCGGTCTTCCGGGCGCAGCGCTGGAAGGAGTTGCGGGAGTAACGCCTGCGGGTGGCGCCGGCGCAGAAGGGCCTGAATGGCTTGCTCCGTCTCGCCGTAACCGCCCTCGCCCTGCCACCGCCGCCGGATGTAGCCGTCGGGGTCAATGAGCACCTTGGTCGGCCATGCCTTGACGGCAAAGTAGTCCCAGTTCTGATAATCGTTGTCCAGCAGCACCGGGTAGTCAACGCCGTAGTCGGCCATGGCGCGGGTGATGTGGGCATGGTGGCGCGCGAAACCGAACTCGGGCGCGTGGATGCCAATGACGACGAAACCAAAAGGTGCGTAGCGTCCGGCCCAGGCGACTACATAGGGGAGGGTGCGCAAACAGTTGACACAGGTATAATCCCAGAAATCGAGCAGGACGACGTGGCCGCGCAATTGCTCGCGCGTCAATGGACGCTCGGTATTCAACCACTGGCCGGGAGCCAGTTCAGGCATCCGTATCAAGCGCGGCTCGAGTAGTTGTTCAGACATAGGGTCTTTGGCAGGCGCCCCGACAAGTCACAGGATGAAGCGAGGAAATTCTAGCATGGAACGGAAGAAGGTAACAGTCCTGACGCTGGCCGCGAAGAAGGCGCGAAGCGAGCCGATCACGATGCTGACCGCCTATGACTACACGGGCGCCCTGCTGGTCGACGCCGCTGAGATCGACGTCATTCTGGTGGGTGACTCGCTGGGCATGGTGGTCATGGGGCTGGACAGCACGATTCCCGTGACCATGCAGGATATGCTGCACCACTGCCGCGCCGTCGCGCGGGGAGCCAAATACGCCCATCTCGTGGGTGACATGCCGTTTATGTCCTATCAGGCGGACGTGGCCGAAGCGGTCCGCAACGCCGGCCGCTTTCTCAGCGAGGCGGGCATGGACAGCGTAAAGCTGGAGGGCGGCCGTGAGATGGCTCCGACCGTGCGCGCCATTTCGGCCGCTGGCATCCCGGTCATGGGTCACATCGGCCTCACGCCGCAATCCATTAGCAAGCTGGGCGGATTCCGAGCGCAGGGGCGCAAGGCGGCTGCCGCGCGGCGGCTGGTCGATGACGCTTTAGCCCTGGAGGACGCCGGCTGTTTTGCTATCGTGCTGGAAGCGGTTCCCCCACCGGTGGCCGCGGCCATCACTGAGCGCTTGCACATTCCGACCATCGGCATCGGCGCCGGAGCGCAATGCGACGGGCAGGTCCTGGTCTACCATGATGTTCTAGGCCTGTTCGATCGTGTCCAGCCGACATTCGTCAAGCTCTATGCCCGCCTTGGCCCAACCATTATCCAGGCCTTCCGTGAGTACCGGGACGACGTGTTAGCCGGCCGCTTCCCGACCGCGGAACACACCTACGCGATGAGCGCCGAGGAACTAGAAGCCTTCCAGCACAGTCTGGAAGAGCCATCGCTCTGATGCGCATCGTTATCGTCGGCATCGGGGCAATGGGCTGTCTCCTTGGCGCTTATCTGGAGCGGCTCGCGGATGTATCGCTCCTGGGTCATTGGCCGGAACAAATCGCGTCCATACAGCGCAACGGTCTGTGGCTGGAGCACCCGGACGGTACGCGAACTCGTCACCGCTTGGCCGTCGTCGACGATCCGGCCGCGGTTGGCGGCGCAGACGTAGCCGTCGTCGCGGTCAAGAGCCGCCAGACGGCAGTCGCGGCGCGCGCGCTCGCGGGCGTGTTGGGCCCGGGCGGACTCGCGCTGACGCTCCAGAACGGCCTTAACAATCGCGCCGCGCTGCGCGCCACGTTAGGGCCCGAGCGGGTTGCCTTGGGCGTCACCTCCGAGGGCGCGACTGCGCTCGGACCCGGCGTTGTGCGTCACGCCGGCCGCGGCCTGACCTACATTGGTCGCGAGCCCCGCCTGGGTCCGGACCAACGCGACCTCTTGCCCACGCTGGCGACCCTATTCAACACCGCTGGTTTTGAAACCCATCTTGTGGATGATACCGACGGCCTTGTGTGGGGCAAGCTGGCGGTCAACGCCGCCATTAATCCCCTGACCGCGCTGCTGCGCGTACCGAACGGCTTTCTTTTGGAGCACGAGGCGCTGTCGGCGCTTATGGATCGCGCCGCGAGCGAGGTTGCCGCGGTCGCCGCCGCTCAAGGCATTACGCTTCCCTTTCCCAACGCGGCCGATCGCGCCCGCGAGGTCGCGCGCGTCACGGCCGCTAATCGCTCCTCCATGCTCCAGGATACCCTGCGCGGCGCGCCCACCGAGGTCGATGCTATCTGCGGCGCGGTGGTCCGCGCCGGCCGCGACCTGAGCGTCCCGACGCCGGTAAATGAGCGCCTGTGCGACCTGGTACACCAGACCGAAGACGGCCAGTTGCCGGCGCTCATGTCAGGCGATGTAGCCGGGCTTCTGGCATGGCTGGAAGCTGCACCTGAGAGGTAATCCCGTGGAAGTCACCAATGATATCGCTACCGTCCGTGCCATTCGCCGCGCCCAGGGCGCGGGGACGCTCGGATTCGTCCCGACGATGGGCTACCTGCACGAAGGCCATCTGGAACTCGTGCGCCGCGCCCGGGCCGAGAACGACCATGTCGCCGTTAGCATCTACGTCAACCCGCTCCAGTTTGGCCCCTCGGAAGACCTGAGCCGCTATCCGCGCGACATGGAACGCGACCTGACGCTGCTGAGCGCCGAGGGCGTCGCTTTTGTCTTCACGCCGGACGACGCGATCATGTACCCGCCCGGCTTCCAGACGAAGGTACTCATTAGCGAGGTCACGCAACCGCTGGAAGGCGCGCGACGGCCGACCCATTTTGCCGGCGTCGCGACCGTTGTTGCCAAGCTGTTCAATATCGTCCAGCCGACTCGGGCTTACTTTGGCCAGAAAGACGCCCAACAGGCCATCGTCATTCGCCGCCTGGCGCGCGACCTTGATTTCGACCTGGAACTCATTATCTGCCCGACGGTGCGCGAGCCGGACGGCCTGGCCATGAGTTCGCGCAACAAGTACCTGACGGCCGAGCAGCGTGCCGCGGCCCCGGCTCTCTACCACGCCCTGCAGGCAGCCAGAGCGCTCTGGGAGGGCGGCGTGCGCGACGGAATGCGCCTGCGCGGGGCGATGGAGGATGTGCTCGCGGCCGAGCCGTTGGCCCGTCCTGACTACGTCAGCGCCGCCGATCCGGACACTTTGCGGGAGTGGGATGGGGCGATCCCCGACGGCGCGAGCGTGCTCTTGTCGATGGCTGTCTATTTTGGCCAAACGCGGCTCATCGACAACGTTATGCTGGCCGGCGCATGACGGAGTCCGCCATGCATATTCCGGATGAACTTGCGGAGCGGCTGCGCCGGGCCAACCACGTCGGCGTATTGACCGGCGCGGGTACGTCGGCCGAGAGTGGCGTGCCCACCTTCCGCGACGCCCTGACCGGTCTCTGGGCGCAATACGATCCCCAGGAACTGGCTACACCCGAGGCGTTCGCCCGCCAGCCACAACTGATTTGGGACTGGTATGCCTGGCGGCGGGAACTGGTCGCCCGGGCCACCCCGAACCCAGGTCACTTCGCCCTGGCAGAGCTGGAGAGCCGCGCGCCGCAATTCACGCTCATCACCCAGAATGTAGACGGCCTCCATCAACGGGCCGGTAGCCGCAACGTCATCGAACTCCACGGCAACCTGGCGCGGGTCAAGTGCTCGCGTGATGATCGCGTGGTCGCTTCGTGGCCGGAGACAGGCGAACGCCCGCCTCATTGTCCTGATTGCGGTGCGCTTTTGCGTCCTGACGTGGTCTGGTTTGGCGAAAATCTTCCACCGGCGGCGCTGTCGCGGGCCGTGCGCGCTGCCCGAACGGCCGACTTCTTTCTAACCATCGGCACCTCCGGCATTGTTCAGCCCGCGGCTTCTTTGCCCTTGGAGGCGGCGCAAGCCGGCGCGCTGACGGTTGAGATCAACCCCGACACAACCCCCCTGTCGCGCTGGGCGGATTACGTGCTGCGCGGTCCATCGGGCGTGTTGCTGCCTGCGCTGCTCGCGGCTGCCTGGCCGGAGCTGAACTCTGCTTAGTGGGGGACGCCCCCCGGCTCTTAAGCATCTCTAAGGGATTCTCTCCGCGCTTCCCTAGTAGTAGACCGTCGCTGGCCTATCTGTTATCATGAACCCAATCTACTTCCGGAGTGTCATAGCCGCATGGCCGATCAGCCCACCCCCGTCAACCCTCTGTTATTGGAGCTCCTGCGCTGCCCCGTCGCCGTGCGCGACAAGAGCCACAGCGCGGATCCCGGCCGCTTGCGCCTGGTGCGCGACTGCTGGCTGGTATGTGACGATTCCGGGATGAAGTATCCCATCCTTGACGGTATTCCGATTATGCTGATTGAGGAGGGCGAAAAGTGGCGCTCGGTCGCCGAAGCGGATCTGCCGGTGCCGCCACCCGCCGCCTGACGTTGCCGCCGCACATGAAAACCATCCTTCAAATTGAAGATAACTACGCCAACAAGCGGCTGGTTGAGCGGGTGCTGGAGCCGCATGGCTACCGTTTGCTCCATGCGCCTGATGGACGGAGCGGCATCGACATCACCCTGCAAGACCAACCCGACCTGATCTTGCTCGATATGGGCTTGCCCGACATGGACGGCCAAACGCTGGTGGCGATCCTGCGCGACACGCTCGAACTCAAGCGCACGCCGATCATCGCGCTGACCGCCTGGCCCGAGTCCATTGCCGTCCAGATGGCAGCCAATTATGGCTGCGACGGCTGCATCGCCAAACCGATCAACGTCGCCGAGTTTCCCGCCCAAGTGGCGGCTTTTCTCGCCGGCCACTGAGCAGCGCGTTCTCAGAAGTACCGAGAAATGATCCTTCTGCCCGCCAACGCCTTCAGTCTGGAGGCGCTTACCGACGCCTACAATCGGACACGAACAGATTACCTCATTCCGATGCCGATGAATCCCGGCCGCCTCAACGAGTACATCACCCTTTACGACGTTGATTTGTCCTGCTCGCGAGTGGCCGTCGACGGCGATAACATCATTGGCCTGGCCATGCTTGGCCTGCGGTCGCAGCGGGCCTGGATCACCCGCCTGGGCGTTTTACCCGAGGGCCGCCGCCACGGCATTGCGCGGGCGCTTGTCGCGGCGCTACTGGAGCAGGCTGCGGACAATGATGCCGCAGAAGTGTGGTTGGAAGTCATCAAGGGCAACGAGCCGGCCCATACCCTCTTCCGGCACTACCGGTTCGAGCCGACGCGAGAACTGCTTGTGGCCCGCCGCGCACCGCGCACCGCCCGCAACACCGCGGCCCTCCTGGCGGCGCGCCGGATTGACTACCTGCAACATGAGGAAGTCATTGAACTGCATTGTCTGCGGGGCGAGCGGATGAACTGGCTCAATGCCGTGGAAACGATGGGCAACGTTCGCCGGCTCGTCGCGTCGCCTGGAGACGACGAGGAACCTTTCCCGCTGCACCACACGACACAGCTTTCCGGCATCCTGGTCGAGTTTCAGGATGGGTCGCGGGGCTGGGTATCCTATCAAGCCACAACGCTGGAGTTGAAGCGCATCAGCGTCACCGTCTTGCGCGGCGCGCCGGCGGCCGTTACGGCCAACCTGCTGGCAATCATGCACCATCTTCATGCCGCCCAGGATGCTATCGTCGAGAACATACCCGACGACGAGCGTTGGCGCGGCTTTCGCCAGGCGGGCTACTTCGAGGTCTTTCGCCGCGTCGAAATGGTCCGGCCGGCCGAAGCCCCCGCGCCCGCCCGCGCCCCTGAATTTGTCTAGACGAGGTTGAGATGATCGCCCCCGAGGCAGTCTTGGAAGCCGCTGGCCGTCTGGCCGGCATTGCCCACCGTACGCCGGTGCTCACGTCGCATACGCTCGATGAGCGGCTTGCCGTGCCCGGCCAGCCCGCGCCCAACGCTTACTTCAAATGCGAGAACTTCCAGCGCATGGGCGCGTTCAAGTTCCGTGGCGCCTATCATGCGATCAGCCGCTTGAGCGCCGCGGAGAAAGAGGCTGGCGTCATCACCCATTCCAGCGGTAATCACGCCCAGGGACTCGCTCTGGCGGCGCGCTTGCTGGGCGTACGCGCCGTGGTTGTTATGCCCGACGACGCTCCACCTAACAAGCGCGCCGCCACGGAAGGCTATGGCGCGGAGGTAGTCGGTTGCAACGCCCTCCACCGCGAGGAGGTCACGGCGGGACTCATCGCCCAGCATGGCTACACGCTGGTTCACCCTTTTGACAACGACGACATTATTGCCGGTCAGGGTACGGCTGCGCTGGAGCTTTTTGACGAGGCCGGCCCGCTCGACTATCTCTTCGTACCCGTAGGCGGCGGCGGTCTGATCAGTGGCAGCGCTCTGGCGGCGCAACTGCGCGCGCCTGCCTGTCGCGTCATCGGCGTCGAGCCGGCAACAGGCGCGGATGCGGGTCAGTCGTGGCGCAGCGGTGCACTATTTAAGCTGGACGCCGTGCCCGATACGATGGCCGACGGATTGCGGACGCGGGCTATCGGCCGCCGCAACCTGGAGATCATGCGTCGTTATGTGGCGGACATGATAACCGCTAGCGAGGATGACATTCGGGCCGCGCTTGAGTTTTTGTGGGGCCGGCTGAAGATCGTCGTGGAGCCAAGTTCGGCCGTGGCCCTGGCGCCGCTGCTGTGCGGGCGCTATAGCGTGCCGCCCGGCGCGCGTGTCGGCATCCTGCTAAGCGGCGGCAATGTCAACGTCGCCGCCTGTGGCTTTCTACACGCCCCCGCCCCGGCCGCGAACGCTATACAGCCCGCACGCCCGGCGTCTTCCGCGGCTACCGGCGCCGCGTCGCCCGCCAGCGGCCCGGCGCGAATCCTGCTCTGCGCGCCTGTCGAGGCCGAAGCGCTGGACGTGCTGGCGGCCGTGGGCGAAATCGATCATGCGCCCGACGCTGACGAGGAGAAGCTAATCGAGCGCGTCGGTGATTATCAAGCGCTCATCGTCGGCCCCGGCCAGCGCGTGGATGCCCATGTCATCAAGTATGGCTATAACCTTAAAGCCATCGGCTCGCTTGACAGCCACCTGAACAATATCGACGTCAGCATGGCGCGGGCTCTGGGCATTGAGGTTTGCTATGCGCCGGACAGCCGCGCTGTGGCCATCGCTGAGCACACTGTCGGCCGGTTGCTGGCCCTGGCCGACCGTTTTGCCGATGGTCGTCTGGCCGGCAAGACGCTTGGCCTGGTCGGTTACGGCCTGGTGGGCCGCCAGGTGGCCCAGCGCGCCGCCGCCTTCGACATGCGGATTCTGACCAACCAGCCGCGCCTGACCCCGGAGCTCGCCCTGGCCCCCGGCGTCGAAGCGACAGACCTGATCGAGCTCCTGCGCCAGTCGGACTTCATCAGCCTGCACGTTCCCTTCCGGCAGGAGACGGAGGCGATTATCGGCGCGGAGGAATTGGCTTTGATGAAGCCGACAGCGATGCTGGTAAATATGGGCCACACCGACTTGGTGGATGATGCGGCGCTATTACAGGCGCTTCAAAGCGCCGCCATTGCCGGCGCGGCACTCTCATCGCTCCCGTCTGTCGTGCGCCAGCCGTCTACGGCGTCGATAGCCGTCCGCCGCCAACCGCGCGTCATTGTCGCTCCCCATGTCTCCGCCCTGTTGGCCGACACACGACGCAACGCCGACCTACAGGTCGCGCGACAGGTCGCGGCCGCGGTGCAGACGCGGCGCGCCAGCGAGACGCTGAATTTGGAGATTGTGCCGGTCGAACTGGTGGTGCCGCACGAGCATATCGACCAAAAGCGCGTCACGCGTCTAATGGAACGTCTGGAGGAAGATGGCCGCCTCGTTAACCCCCCGGTAACGACCTTCTGGAAAGGGCGTTATGTCATCCTCGATGGCGCCACTCGCTATAGCTCTCTCCAGCGCCTGGGCTATCCCTACGCGATCGTCCAGGTTGTGGACCAATCGCAGGCCGGGTTCCAGCTTCACACCTGGTATCACGCTATTTCGGCCGATAATGACCGCTCAGAGCAGCCGTCCTTTGCCAACCTGGAGGGCGCGCTGGGCGGGATTGAGGGACTCACGTTACGGCCGCTGGCGGCCGATGAAGCGCAGGCAGCGCTTAGCCAGCCTCGATCCCTGTGCTACTTTCTCGATCGCGAGGGGCACGTGACGCTGGCCGAGGTAGCGCCCGGAGCTTCGCGCCTGACCGTCATGAACGCCATTGTCGACACCTACAATGCCTGGGGTAGTGTTGAGCGCACGTTGCTGACCGACGTCGAGCGGCTGCTTGCCCAGTTCCCACAGCTGGTGGCCGTCGCTGTCTTCCCGCAGTTTGCGCCGTCCGAGGTCTTCGACGCAGCCGCGGCGGGCGACCTGCTACCCGCCGGGCTGACGCGTTTCGTCATCCCCGGCCGCATCCTACGTCTGAACGCCGACCTCCAGCGCCTGAAATACGACGAGCCGTTGGGCGAAAAACGCGCATGGTTCAACGAGTTTCTGGGCGGTAAGCTGTCACGCAGCCGTCTGCGGTATTACCAGGAACCGGTGGTTCTCCTCGATGAGTAAGTCGATAAGGGCCGTGATTTTCGACATTGGGGGCGTGCTGGTGCGCACGGTGGACCCTTCTGCGCGCGCAGTGTGGGAGCAGCGCCTCGGCTTGCCGCCCGGCGGCGCGGAGGCGAAGGTGCTGAACAGCCCGACGGGTCACAGCGCCCAGCGCGGCGAAATCAGTGATGCCGACCTGTGGCGATGGGTCCAGCAGGAGTTGCAGCTAGGCGAGGACCTGGAGCGGTTTCGCACCGACTTCTGGCGCGGCGACGCCGTCGACGCGTCGCTGATAGACTTCATCCGGCGATTGCGACCACGCTACCGGACGGCCGTCATCAGCAATGCCACCGATTCCCTGCGCGCCACGCTGACCCGCTACGGTCTTCTGGAGCTGTTTGATGTGATCGTGGGCTCGGCCTATGAGGGTGTGATGAAGCCCGACCCGGCCATCTATGCACGGGCGCTGAACCGGCTGGGGCTGCGAGCGGAGCAGACCGTGTTCATTGACGATGCTCCCGCGAACGTGGCCGGGGCGATTGCGGTTGGCATGGACGCCATCCAGTTCACCCCATCAATCGATTTTGAGAGCGCACTCGCCAGGCTGGGCGTGTACGCCTTGCCCTCTGACGTTCAGTAACCAAAAGGGCTTGAGGCGGCACACAGGCTAGCCGGCAAAGCCCTGCGCTATTCCTGCGCGCAAGCGATGGCTACGGCAGCTTTAAGGTCACAGTCTCGCCGCCATCAGCCTGGACGATCTGGAACCAGCCGGCTTGCGCCGGTAGCATATCGCCGGCCACGGTTAACTTTCCGCCCACCACATCCGCGGCAATGGTTCGCCACGTGGCGCCATCAGCGGAGAAACGCACCAGGGCAGGCGTGGAACCGGCGCTCCAACTGAGCGCGGCCGCCTCATCCACCCATTCGACCCCACCCCGCACGGCGTCCCGGTCAACCCCGCCGCCCAGAACGCGTTCGGCGACGACCGCGTCGCCACGCCGGAAGCGCACCACGCTCACGCCGTCGATGGAGGCGCTTACCTGAGCGACCAGCATCCGAGCGGAAACGCCCGTTTCGTCTGCCTCCAGCAGCGCCGCTGGATGCGTGCTTAGGATGGCCCCGCTGCCGTCCAACAGTTCCACCGTATAGTCGCTTGTCGGGAACATCGCCGGCGCGGCCCTGTCGAGTGCATAAACAGGTAAGGCGGTGACCGTTTCGCCGTCCACGGCGGCGCGGATCAGTAGCCCGCTGCCTTTGGCCGCTTCGCGGCCGCCCCGAGCCAATTGATCCTGCAACAGCCCCTCGTAGGTATAGTCCGATACCCACTCCGGTCCGCAGTAGCTCATCATGTCAAAGTTGGCATTGGGCGCCAGCAACGTGTCGTCAACCGTATCGACGCCATAAACGCCGATTGTGGCATTCGGGTAGGGGTAAGCCGGGTCGACGCTCGTCGGGTTGCCACAGGGCGCGTGGCGGCGGCCGAAATTGTGGCCCAACTCATGGCCTGCCGATTCGCCGGTTGCCTCGCCAACATCCAGACCAATCGCCACCCGCTGGCCGATCCAACCCAATCCAGACACGCCGCCCTCGAACCACGATGCGCCGGCGGCGTCGCCGACGGGAATCAGACCGTAGAAGACGTGTCCCGAGCCAAACCCGACCTCGGCCGCCCAGAGAGTCGTCAGTTCTTGCAGCAGACGCTGCCACTCGGTGCCCTGTCGCAAGTCACCCGTGAAGTGAAATGGGGTGTGGAAGCGAACATCAACCTGGCTCAATGGAAACGCCGACAGAAGCCACCGACTGATGGGGTCGTGGGCTTCGGCGGTATACAAGCGACCGGAACGCGAATCCGTATAGTAGATCGGGACAATGGTCAGGGCCAGCGGTAAAACGCTGCGGAAACTATAGGCCTCAGTTCGCGCATTGTTGGTTTCGTCATACTCGACAACGGTATTGACCGCATCGATGGTCGCCGTCAGGGAAACGTCGCCCAGCAGCCATTCGCGCGGCAATTCAAGGTTGAAGGTGCTGCTAAGGTCATCGGCCGTCGGCGCAGTGGCCACAGCCTGGGGGCCGACCGTCACTGAACCAAGGTTCTGGCCGCCGCGCGTGGCTCGCACAGTCACTTCAGCCACGGGTGCAGGTGCGGTCGCATTCGTCTGGGCGTAGACGCGCAGGAGGGCGGGCTTGCCGGCCACGAGCGTGACGCTGTTGGCCGAGTTCTGTACCGACTGATTGAGACCCATGTGGACGATTCGCAAATCGACCGTGGACGCAACCGGTCGCATGTATACCACAGGGAAGAAGACCGCTTTCCCCTGGTCAGGATGGCGTTGTGATGCTGCGACGATAGAGCGGCCGAACCAGGGGCTCAGCAATACAGCGCCCAGCAGCAGCACAACGATGGCCACAAGCCTCGTTGGTTGCCCTCGCATAACGTTCTCCGATTGCGTGCGCGCGACGGAGAGCAGGCTTTGTCCACTTGCTCCATACCCCACGACAGGGAAATCAGATCAGCAACACAGGAGAGGATTTCCGCCGCGCTATCCGCCATAGTACGGATCGAGCGTTACAAACCGCGTTACAGTCAATTGTCGCGTGAGGACGGGCTGTTTTGCTTAGCAGAACAGTAAGGGGTAGAAAGGGCCGGGGCCATAGCTACTACTGACCCCGGCCGAGGACTTTAGTCGAGGACTGCTTCAAGCGAGGGCGCCGGCTGCGATTCCGACCGCGCCTCAGTGTGGTCGCAGCGTGTGCAGCGCGCTGTGTCCTTATTGTCCTGCACCATGACACCTTGGCAGACGGGGCACGGCACTGGAATAGGTCGCTTCCAATTCGTCCAGTCGCACGCGGGGTAGTTGGCGCAGCCGTAGAAGACGCGCCCGCGTTTGGAACGCTTCTCAATGAGGTCGCCGCCGCAGTTGGGACAGGTAACGCCCACCTTGACGAGAATCTGCTCGGTGTAGCGACAGCCAGGGTAGTTGCTGCAACCGATAAAGCGGCCGAAGCGGCCCTGGCGGTAGACCAGCGGATGCCCGCTGAGGGGGCAATCGCGGCCGACGAACTCCGGCTCCTTCTTCAAGTCGAGCTTGGGCAGCGCCTTATCAGCCGTATCAAGGTCGCGTGCAAACTGCTGGTAGAACTGGTCGATAACTGGCACCCATGCCTTACCCTCAGCGATCTCATCCAGCTCGTCTTCCAGTCGAGCCGTGAAGTCCACCGAAAGGACGTCCGGGAAGTACTGTACCAGCATATCAGTCACGATAGCGCCCATCTCGGTCGGCTTCAAACGCTTTTGCTCTTGGTCAACATAGCCGCGTTGCTGAATGGTCGAGATGATCGCCGCGTAAGTTGAAGGGCGACCAATGCCGTGTTCCTCAAGCGCTTTGACGAGCGACGCCTCGGTGTAGCGCGGCGGGGGCTGGGTAAAGTGCTGTTCCGGCAGGAGTTGCAGCAGATCGATCTCCTCTCCCGCTTTCAGGTCGGCCGGAATCTGCGGGGCGTTGCCGTCGTCCTCGCTTTCCTCGTCCGGGTCCTCGTTGCCGTAGACAGCCAGGAATCCGCGGAAGGCCAACGTGGAACCGGTAGCGCGAAACAGGTAGGGGCGCTGCTCGGCGGGCACAGTCTCCGGCCCAGCGAAGATGTCGGCCGAGACGGTGTCATAGACGGCCGGAGCCATCTGGCTGGCCACAAAGCGCTCCCAGATCAGCTTGTAAAGCCGGAACTGCTCTTTTGATAGATGCTGTTTGAGGCGCGCGGGGGTGCGCTCTACGGAAGTCGGGCGAATCGCCTCATGAGCCTCCTGCGCTGTCTTGGAACGAGTCTTATAGATTGGCGCCTTCTCCGGTAAGTACTCGGACCCAAACGTCCCCGCAATGAACGCGCGCGCTTCCTCCTGCGCATCGGCGGCTACGCTTACGCTGTCGGTGCGCATGTAGGTGATCAGACCGACATCCCCCTCGCCCACGTTCACACCCTCATAGAGCTCCTGCGCAATGCGCATGGTGCGCGTCGTGCCCAAACCCAGGCGGCGTGACGCTTCCTGCTGGAGGGTGCTGGTCGTGAAAGGCGCAGACGGCCGCCGGACGCGCTTGCCCAGATTTACCTCTGTCACCTGCCAATGCGCGACGCGCAACGCTTCCAGGTGGGGTTGCACGGCCGCCTCATTGTCTAAGGAAGGCTCCGCCCCGTTCAAACGATGCAACCGGGCGACGAAGAACGGCCGCCGGTTGCCGTTGCCGCCCGGCAACTGACGTAGCCGCGCCTGGCTTAACTCAGCGTCGATCGTCCAGTATTCCTCGGAGTCAAACGCTTCGATCTCGCGCTCGCGCTCGACAACGAGACGCACGGCCACACTCTGCACGCGCCCGGCGGAGAGACGCCCCTGCACCTTGCGCCATAGCAATGGGCTAAGCTGATAGCCGACAAGCCTATCCAGCACGCGGCGCGCCTGCTGCGCCTCAACGCGGTCCATATCGATGGCCCGCGGCTGGCCGAAGGCGGCGCGAATGGCCGGCTGGGTAATCTCATGAAAGACCACGCGCCGTGTGCGCGTCGGGTCCATCTCGGCTGCTTCCATCACGTGCCAGGCAATGGCCTCCCCTTCGCGATCGGGGTCGGTCGCCAGGAAGATTTCCTCCGCCCGGCTGGCCGCTTCCTTCAATTCCTTCACCAAAGCGCGCTTTTCATTGGGCACGCGATACTCGGGGGCGAAGTCGTGCTCCACGTCGACACTCAAGCGTGATTTCAGCAAGTCGCGCACGTGGCCGAGGCTGGGCTTCACGACGTAGCCGCGGCCGAGATAGCGGCCGATCGTCTTGGCCTTAGCCGGCGACTCGACAACAACTAGCCGGCCGGCTCGCGGCGTACCGTTCGCCGCTTTGGCCGAGGACTTTTTGCCGGGGCTCTTGGCCGTCCGCGCCGGTTTGGGCAGCGTGTCATGGGCGGGCGTATGGCCTTGCTTGTAGATAGTGCCCCCGCAGACGGGGCACTTACCGCGCGTGCCCGGCGACCCATTCGCCGCCCATTCTGGCTGCGGATGCTCCATGATCCGCTTTTCCTTACACTTCAGGCAGTAGCCCTGTAGTTCTTCATTGCTCATGCGCTTGTCACCTGGTCGCGGCGGAAGTAGCCCGCCTAACCATAACGCTCGAGTTCCGTCTCCTGCAAACCGTTAATGACGTCTTTGACTCTGGGGATATGGTCCTTGTGCACCACCAGAATCGCGTCTTCCGTATTAACGATTATCATGCCTTCCAGGCCGACGGCGACAACGAGCTTGTCGGGTTCGTAATTGTAGATCAGGCTATCCTTTGACGCGGCATCAATGACCAATCCTTTCGTCACGTTGGCCATTGGGTCCGCGTTGAGCGCCTCTTTCAGCGCGTAAAGCGTGCCCGGATCGCTCCAGCCCATTTCGCTGTGCAGCACCAGGGCGCGCTCGTGGTCAAGATGAGTGAGGATGGCGTCATCGAAGCTAATTGATTGCAGAGTTGGATAGACGCGCCGCAGCGTCTCCTCATAGTTGGGCGCGCCAATGGCGCTCTCGATCGCGCTCAATTGTCGCCACATCTGTGGCGAAAACCGCTCGTATAACCCGCGGATGTAGCGCGGGGTCGTGACGAAAAATCCGGTATTCCAGACATAATTCCCCTGAGCGAACATGCGGCGGCATTCATCCAACGCTGGACGATAGACGAGCGAGCGAAAGCCATAGTAAGGGATGTCGACCACCCGGCCGGCGAACTCACCCAGGCCAATCCAGCCCAAATTTTCATTAGCAAAGCGGGGCGTTTCTCCAATAAAGAGGATATCGGCGTCGCCACGACGGACAAGCGTCTCGGCCGCGCGCAATAGGTCAACGAAAGCCGGCACGTTGCCGATGTAGTTATCGCTCCACAAAATGGCGACCGGCTCTTCTTCGCCAGTGCGCGCCATCTGGGCCATGGCCAGGCCCACCGCCGGTCCCAGGTCGCGACGCACCGGCTCGGTGAAAATGTTCGCCGGGGGCACATCCGGCAACTGCCGCCGGACAATATCGACGTAGCGCTCATTCGTGGCGATGAAGACGTTGTGGTAGCCGTAATGCGGCGCCACGCGCTCGACCGCGAGTTGTAGCGTAGATTCTTCGCCCACGATCGGTTCGAACTGCTTGGGGGAACTCTGACGGCTGATGGGCCACAGGCGCCGGCCCGCCCCACCAGCGAAAATGACGATGCGCATGGTATCCCCCTATCCCGTTGGGCCGCCGGCGTCATAGGTCGGGTCGGCTTCGCGCAGCCGGACGTAGTTCATACCGCCGACCTGCTGCACCATGCCCTTGAGTTCCATCATGGTCAGCGTGCTGCTGACAACGTGGCTGGGCATCCCCGTTATGCGGCCGAGTTCATCGACATGTGTCGGCTGCGATGACAATTGCGCCAGTAGCGCCGCCTCCTCGGCCGTGTCCGGCAACACGACCTGGGCCACAGCCTGCTCGGATGCCAGGCGCAGGTTAAGTTCTTCCAGTATGTCCTCGACGCGCGCCACCAGCTTGGCTCCTTGCTGGATCAACTTGTTTGTGCCAATGCTCACCGGGCTATTGACATTGCCGGGAATGGCAAAGACCTCGCGATCTTGTTCCAAAGCAAAGCGGGCCGTAATAAGCGCGCCGCTCTTTTCGCCAGCCTCTACGACCAGCACGCCCAGCGATAAGCCGCTGATTAGCCGGTTGCGGGCGGGAAAGTTGGCGCTGGTCGGCTCGGCGCCCAGCGGGAAATCGGTGACGATCGCCCCGTTGGCCGCAATGTCGTGAGCCAGGTCGCGGTGTTCTGGTGGGTAAACCTTGTCGATGCCGCAACCCATCACGGCAATGGTGCGACCGCCGCTTTCCAGGGCGGTCCGGTGAGCGACGGCGTCGATACCACGCGCCAGCCCGCTGACGACGGTAATGCCGCCGCGCACGAGACCGCTGACAAGGTCATGGGTTACGAGGCGTCCATAAGCGGTCAGACGGCGCGTACCGACGACCGCTACTGCCCACTGGTCCACAGGCTCAAAGCCGCCGCGGACGAAGATCAGCGGCGGCGCGGCCGGAATCTGGCGCAGAAGCGCGGGATAATCGGGACTGTCCCAGGTGAGCACACTCGCGCCGCTGGCTTCTACCTGCCGCTGGTAGCGATCGAGATCCAGGGTGCGGCGCGCCTCACGCAAGCTCTCTATCGCCCGGGTATCGAAACCGATGTCGCGCAGCTGGCTTTCGCTAGCCGACCAGGCCGGCTCCAGCCCGCCAAAGTGGGCCAGAAGCGCTTGAACCTTGGCCGGGCCGATGCCGTTGACAAAATTGAAGCCCAGCCAGTACTTGAGTTCGGACATCGGACGAAAACACCCTCCGGCGGCAGGCGCACAGCATGCGGTACCGGCAAACGCCGGCCCCGCCGCTACGGCTCGTCGTCGCCGAACAGGCCCGGCAGCGGCCGAATAACCATCCGGCCGCCGTCTATGTCGACTTCCCGCACGACGTCCGGAATGTCGGGCACGAGCAACTGGCCCCGCGGGCCGGCGATGACGAAGACGTTATTGGCTCCCGTCTCCAGCACCTCGCTCAGTCGGCCGAGTAGCTGCCCTTCTTCGGTGTAGACCTCCAGCCCTTCGAGTTGAAAGAGGAAGTACTCATCCTCCTGCAAAGGGATGGCCTCCGCCTCTGGCACCTGGAGCAGCTCATTGCGCAGCGTCTCTGCCTCGTCGCGCGTGGGGTAGCCTGCCAGCTTGAGCAGGACGAACTCCTGATGGTAGCGTACGCTCTCTACCGCGACGCGACGCGGCTGCTTCTCGCCGACATAGACGTACTTCAACCACTCGAAGCGCTCTGGCACGTCGGTCAGCAATTCAACCCGCACCTCCCCGCGCACGCCGTGGGGTTTGATGACGCGGCCAATCGCCAAAAAATGAGGCTCGGTAGAATCTTCCACAGAGCCCCTTTCTGGCCGCGATACCCGGTGCGATCCGGACTTGGGGTCGTTGATCAAGCGCCTATCCTCAGCCCAATTCGTCGGCCTCAAGAAGCTCAAGCTCAACACGCTTGCCTTCCTTGGCCGCCCGCACTTGCATCAGCGCGCGGATCGAATCAATGACCCGGCCACCCTTGCCGATCACCCGGCCCATATCGGGCCGGGCGACAGCCAGCTCAACCACCGTGGAGGCGCGGCCGCGGACTTCCGTCACCTGCACCTCTTCCGGATGATCGACCAGCGACTCGACCATAAAGGCAACAAGGTCCTTCATGGCGGGCCTACTCTTCCTCGTCGGCGCCGATCACAGCTTGAACGGCGTCCTCGACGCGCTCGGCCACCGCCTCGACGGTCGAGGTGATCGCGCTGGCCACGCCGCTGGCGGCTTCGGTTGCCCGCTGGGCCAGCGAAGGAGCAGCTTGCCCTTCGGCCGCGGCGGTCACGGGCACGCCCTGATATTCAGCCACCAGCGCATCCAAGGATTCACCGTCATTCAGGCGGGACAGGCGGTCAAAGGTCCCCTGCTTGTTCAGCAGTACGCGCACCGCATCGGAAGGCTGCGCGCCGACGCTCAGCCAGTGGAGCGCGCGATCTTCCTGAATGCGAAAGTCCGGCGGGTTAGTCAGCGGGTTGTAGTAACCGATACGTTCCACAACGCGGCCGTCGCGCTTGGCGTCCTTCTCCGCAACCACCACCCGGTAGCTGGGCTGACGCTTCTTGCCAGTTCGACTCAAACGAATTCGTAGCATTGCTTACTTAGTCCTTCTAGTGACGAGTGACGAGTGACGAATGACGAGTCAAGACACACGATTGATTCGCCGTTCGTCGTTCGTAATTCCTAATTCTTGAAAAGTTGGCCGAGCATGCTGCGCTTGCCACCCTTCTGGAATTGTTTCATCATTTCCTGCATTTCACGATGCTGCTTGAGCAGCAGGTTGACTTCCTGAACCGAAGTACCGGAGCCCGTAGCAATACGCCGCTTGCGACTGGCCTTGAGGACGCGCGGGTTGTGCCGCTCCTCCTGGGTCATCGATTGAATCATCGCTTCGATGCGCTTTAGATCCTTTTCAGCCCCACTCAGGTCCACGTCGCCCGCCATCTTGTTCATACCGGGAACCATCTCAAGCAACTTCCCGATCGGCCCCATCTTCTTTACCTGCTGCAACTGCTTCAGGAAATCATCGAGGTCGAACTCTCCGCTCACCAGTCGCTGCCCGGCACGCTGGGCCTCTTCCATATCCATCTCGGATTGGGCCTGCTCGATGAGCGTCATCACATCCCCCATACCGAGGATGCGGTTAGCCAGCCGGTCGGGATGGAAGACCTCCAGCGCGTTCAGCTTCTCGCCGACGCCCAGGAACTTGATCGGCACGCCGGTCACCTCGCGCATGGAGATGGCCGCGCCGCCGCGGGCGTCGCCGTCGATCTTGGTCATAATCAGGCCGGTGAGATTCACCGCCTGATGGAAGTCGGTCGCCACGCGTACCGCTTCCTGGCCAGTCATGGCATCGGCTACCAGCAGCGTTTCGATGGGTTGGACACGGGACTTGATGCCCTTAATCTCGCCCATCATCATCTCGTCGATGTTGAGGCGGCCCGCGGTGTCGAGGATCACGGTCGTCGCCCCGGTGCTAATCGCCTGCTTCACGCCGTTGGCGCAAACACCCACCGGATCGGCCTTCGTGCCCTCGCTATAGACGGGAATGTCCAGTTGCTTGCCAAGCGTCTCCAGCTGGTTGATGGCCGCCGGGCGGTAGATATCAGCGGCGACGAGGAGCGGCCGCCGCCCTTGCTTGCGCAAATGCAGGGCCAGTTTTCCGGCCATGGTCGTCTTGCCCGCGCCTTGCAGGCCAACCAGCATGATGACCGCCGGCGACTGCGCGCCGAGGTTCAGGCGACCCGGCTCACCGAGTGTCCGCACCAGCTCGTCGTGGACGATCTTGACCACTTGCTGGCCAGGCGTCAGGCTGCGCATGACCTCCTGCCCAATGGCCCGCTCGCGCACCCGGCCCACAAAGTCCTTGACCACCTTATAATTGACGTCGGCTTCCAGCAGCGCCAGGCGCACCTCGCGCATGGCCACGTCAACATCGGCTTCGGTCAGCTTGCCGCGCCGTTGCAGGTTGTCGAAGACGGACTGTAGTCGGGATCCCAGAGTCTCGAACACGAATTCACCACCAGACAAATGGCAGGGGCGGACAAACCGCCCCTACTTACAAGGTATTGGATTCTAACGCGTGCCCTGAGCGTCGTCAAGCGGGCGCGCAGACAAGACCCAGCCGCCACTGTCGCCTGGGTCTTGTCCTGTATCTATTCCGTTCTCAAGACTGACGCGGGCCGTGCCGCGCAAATTACGCGGCGACCGGCTCCAGCGCCTCGGCCGCCTGGCGCAGCGCTTCGGCCCGTTCCGTATTCTCCCACGGGGCTTCGATATCGTCACGTCCGAAGTGGCCATAAGCCGCGGTGGCGCGGTAGATCGGCCGGCGCAATTTCAGATCGCGGATAATTGCCCCGGGACGGAGGTCGAAGTGCTCGCTAATCAGCTCCACTAGCTGATCGCTCGAGTACGGGCTGGTGCCGAACGTCTCGACGTTGACGCTCAGCGGGTGAGCAACGCCGATCGCGTAGGCGAGTTGCACTTCGCAGCGACGGGCCAGCCCGGCGGCAACGAGATTCTTAGCCACCCAGCGCGCCGCGTAAGCAGCGCTGCGGTCGACCTTCGTCGGATCTTTGCCGCTGAACGCGCCGCCGCCATGTCGGCCCATGCCGCCATAGGTGTCGACGATGATCTTGCGTCCGGTTACGCCGGCATCTCCCATGGGCCCGCCCACCACGAAGCGGCCGGTGGGGTTCACGTAAATGCACAGGTCATCGGGGCCGTACTCACTCGGCTTGCGCGGGTTGACCACAATGTTGCGGTTCGCGCCGACAAGGTTCTTAGGCAACACCGGCATGATGACGTGCTTGATGATCTCCCGCTGGATCGTCTCGGCGTCGACTTCCGGCGCGTGCTGCGTGCTAACTAGCACGGTGTGAACGCGCCGCGGCTCGCCGTAGGCGTACTCAATGGTGACCTGCGCCTTACCGTCCGGGCGCACCCAGGGCAACGTGCCGTCGCGCCGCACCTGGGACAAACGCTTGGTAAGCAAGTGGGCCAGGTGAATGGGCAACGGCATGAGGACGTCCGTTTCGTCGCAAGCGAAGCCAAACATCATGCCCTGGTCGCCGGCGCCAATGGCGTCAACCTCAGCCTCGCTGTTGCCATTCTGGCGCACTTCCAGCGCGTGGTCAACGCCCTGGGCAATGTCGGGGCTCTGAGCGGCTATCGCCGCTTGAACGCCGCAAGTGTTGCCGTCGAAGCCCTTGCTGCTGTCGTCAAAACCGATGTCGCAAACGACTGAACGTACCAGCTTGTCGAAATCGACGAAGGCACTCGTCGTTATCTCACCCAGTAGCATAACAAAGCCGGTCTTGACGGCCGTCTCGCACGCCACACGCGCCGTGGGGTCCTGTGCCAACAACGCGTCCAGCACAGCGTCGCTGATCTGGTCGCACATTTTGTCCGGATGCCCTTCCGTCACCGATTCGGACGTGAAGAGTGTGCTCGGAGATGCCATGAAACTCGTTGTCATTGAAGGGATTCCTCCGCGGCTCTACTAGCGGGCCGCGTCCGCTTGCCAACAAAAACGCCTCTTGAGCAATCAAGAGGCGCAGCGATTGAATTCACTTTTACCCCTTATCTTCCAGCTTTCGCTGCCGGAGTTAGCACCTTTCCACATGGGCGGTTGCTGCAGCGTCAACGGGCCGGGTCCCTCGACTGCTCTCGATAAGCTGTTTGGAAATGTTCTCTACGCGATACTATAGTCACTCCAGGTGGATTGTCAAGATTCTAACCTCCCTGGCTTACAAGCTACATTAAGAGGGTGATTCCCACTGTTCCGGGGGTTCGGGCATGCCCAGAATGTGATAGCCAGCGTCCACGTAGACGATTTCACCGGTAACTCCGCTGCCCAGGTCGCTGCACAGCCAAAGGGCGGTCTTGGCGACCTCCTCCTGGTCGATGTTGCGGCGCAGGGGTGCGCGCTCGCCCACGTAGCCCAGCATTTTGCGAAAGCCGGCGATGCCGGCCGCGGCCAACGTCTTGATCGGGCCGGCGGAGATGGCATTCACGCGGATGCCATGCGGCCCCAAATCGGCCGCCAGATAGCGTGTACTCGCTTCGAGCGCGGCCTTGGCGACGCCCATCACGTTGTAGTGGGGGACAACCTTTTCCGCGCCATAATAAGTCATCGCCATCATGCTGCCGCCATTGGGCATCAGCGGCAAGGCATGTTTGGCCAAGGCGACAAAGCTGTAAGCGCTTATGTCCATTGCTATGCGAAAACCTTCTCGCGTTGTATTGTAGAAACGGCCTTCCAGCTCTTCCGACGGCGCATAAGCCACAGAATGCACCAGAATGTCGATCGCCCCGAAGTGATCGCCTGCCTTGGCAAACGTCGCCGCAATCTCGTCATCAGACGTTACATCACACTTCTCGACAAACGTGCAGCCGATCTCTTCCGCCAGCGGCCGCACCCGCTTCTCCAGCTGCGGTATACCGTAACTCAGCCCAACCTCCGCCCCCTGCTGGCTAAACGCCTCAGCAATCGCCCAGGCGATGGAGTGCTTGTTGGCTACGCCGAATATCAGCGCTTTCTGTCCCGCAAGTAAGTTCATCGTCGGGATGTCTCCTCAGTGGCTCGCTGCAAACTGTAATACATAACCCGACTTCACGCTCCACGATGCGAAAGAGAGCGCAGCCGCCGATGATCTTCCTCCGCATCCCCATCTCGTTAGAAAAAGCCCGCGTCGACGGCGTCTTGTTTTGCCTTCGCGCTCGCCCGATGGGTCTCGCCCTACCGTAGCGCCACTGCTGGCATTCTACGATGGAGGCGCTAAAATGACGTACATGGACATGCCCGCCGCTCCCACTCGCTCCCGCGCTTCGCTCCTCGTCCCGGTTTTCCTGCTGGCGCTGGCCGTCTTTTTCCTCGTTCGCAACGGGCAGAGCTGGCTACGCCAACTGCTCATTTACCTGTCGCACGCACCGTGGGCGCGCCGTATCCTTACCGGCTGGAGCGTCGGCTGGCGCGTGGCCTCGCGCTTCGTTGCCGGCGAGGACCGGGCAGCGGCCATCGCTACCACCCGCGGTCTGAACGAGCAGGGCATCATGGTGACACTTGACTACCTGGGCGAGAGTTGCACGCATGAAGGCGAGGCGCTCCAGGCCCGCGAGGAAATCCTGCGCCTTCTGAATGATATTGCCGCCCACGGGCTGCGGGCCAACGTCTCCGTCAAGCCTACTCAGCTCGGTCTCAAGATCGACCCGGAACTGGCGTTGGCCAACCTTCACGCGCTTGTCAAGCGGTCGGACGAAGTGGGCAACTTCATTCGCATCGACATGGAAGATAGCCCGGTCGTCACCACGACGCTAAACATGTATCACCGCCTGCGTCAAGAGTACGGTCTCGACAACGTCGGCGTTGTCATTCAAGCTTATCTTTATCGCAGCGAAGAAGACGTCGAACAACTCATCCGGGATGGCGCACGGGTGCGCCTTTGCAAGGGCGCCTATGCCGAAGCGCCCGACGTGGCTTTCCCGCGCAAAGCCGATACCGACGCCAACTATTTGAACCTCGTGCGCCTGCTGCTTAGCCCAAAAGCCCGCGCCCAGGGCGTCTACCCGGCCTTTGCCACCCACGATGCGGCGATCATTGAGGAGATCAAAGCCTACGTCCGCACCCACAACATCCCGGCCGATGCCTACGAATTTCAGATGCTCCACGGCATCCGGCGCGACCTGCAAGAGGCTCTCGTCAAGGAGGGCTACCGCGTGCGCGTCTATGTGCCCTATGGAACGGCGTGGTACCCGTACTTCATGCGCCGGCTGGCCGAGCGCCCGGCCAACCTCTGGTTCTTTATCAGCAACTACCTTCGCGCCTGAGACCCGCTGTGCCCACCATTACCGAGTCCAGCGTCATCCCGGGTATCCTCATCGTCGAATTGCAGCCTTTCGGTGACGAACGCGGCCGCTTTACAGAGACCTTCCGCAAGGAGTGGTTTCCCCAACGGCCGTGGGGGCGCGTCCAGATTAACCGCTCCGACTCGCGCGCCGGGGTCTTGCGCGGGCTGCACTACCACTTCGACCAGGTCGATTACTGGTACCTGGTCTCCGGCCGAATACGCGTCGGGCTGGCCGACCTGCGTCGCGCATCGCCAGCCTTTCGCTGCACAGAGACCATCGACCTAGATGCCGCCGAAAGCCGCGGCCTCTACATCCCCTCAGGCGTGGCCCACGGCTTCTTGGCCCTGACAGACGTAACCCTATTCTATGTCGTGGACAGCTACTATGAGGGCGGGCGCGACGAATTCGGTCTGGCGTGGTCCGACAGCGACATCGCTGTACCGTGGCAAGCCGAAACAGCGCCCATCGTCTCCGGCCGCGATGCCACCAACCCTCGGTTCCGCGACATCCCCCTCGAATCCTTGCCCGAGTAGTTGAGGGGCTGCATACGGCAGCACAGGAATGCCCGCCGGCGCGGCGGCGGTTCTGTGGGCCTACTTTGCAAGCTCCGGCAACCCGTGAAATGACTTCCGGGCGCAAAAGCGGTTTAACGAAGGATTAGCCGCTGCCAGAGCGGCGGGCCCATGATGACCAGCCCGACCAGGACGGCGCCCAACGCGCCGACGAGGACCGCGGCCGCCGCCACGTCTTTGGCTACCTTGGCTAGCGGATGGTAATCCGGGGTGGTCAGATCCACGACGGACTCGACTGCCGTGTTAAAGAGCTCGGCCATCCAGACAGCCATCGTTGCCAGCAGCAGGATTGCCCACTCCCAGCGCGACAAGCGTAGCCAGAAAGCCAGCCCAAACACAACCGCGCTGACGGCGGCATGAATCCACGCATTACGTTGCGTTCTCAGGACGTACCACCAGCCCTCAAAAGCAAAGCGAAAGCTGAGGGCCCGGCCGCGCAACTCCTCGCGCCCGCGGTTAAGCGTCATTGTCCCCTGCCGCGTCCGCATCGTCGTCATGCCCATCTTCGGTGGGCTGGATGGCGCCAAGTCCCAGCCGTTCCAGAACCTCAGCCTGAATGGTCCACATGGTCGCTTTCTCGGCCGCCGTGAGGTGGTCGTGGCCGAGTAAATGCAGCACGCCGTGGACGGCCAGTAGCTGCAATTCCGCGACGACGGCGTGGCCCTTGGCGGCTGCCTGGCGCTCCGCGCTAGGCACGGAGATAGCGATGTCGCCCAGATAGGCGTCCGCCTCCTGACCGGGCAGCGGCTCGCCGGCGGGGAAGCTCAAGACGTCGGTCGGTCGATCTTCGCCGCGGTACTGCTGATTCAACTGCTGTACGTACTCGTCATCCGTGAGCAGAAGGGTCAGGCCGGAATCTTCGGCGGCCGCGACGTGGGTAAGCGTCTCGTTCGCGGCCCGGGCCACAGCGCGGGCCAGATCCGCCGGATAACGGCGAGTACTTGGAACATCAATGATATAGGGCATGGGAAGCGTGTGGTGACAAGTTTAGCCAGACTTTGCTGCCTGCGCGCTGCGCGAGCGGCTCTCAGGGAGGACAGATTCAGGTAGAGCCGGGGGCGGGGCCGGCAACGCCAGTTCCGCCGGGCTCTCTATGGTAAGGATTTCGTTGCCCGGATACTGAATGCGAACATGAAACCGCCCCTTCAGCGTCTCGATGAAGGAGGCGCGGAGTTGCTCAATGTCTCCCAGGCTCAGACCGGAGTAATTCAACTGCCCTTCGAGAATGTCTTCCTCAAAGATGGCATTGACCAGTTTCTCAATTGCCTTCTCCGTGTTGGGGCGCACGGCGGTCGAGGTGGCATCGATAGCGTCAGCCAGCATCACGATGCCCGCTTCGCGCGTGCCGGGTCGCGGCCCGGGATAGCGGAATGACCGCGGGTCTACCTCTGCCGCCTCACCCGCCGCCTCCTTGGCCTTGCGGTAAAAGCTCTTGACCACGCGGTTGCCGTGGTGTTCGGCGATAATGTCCTGAATGCGAAACGGCAGCCGGTACTTGCGCGCCAATTCCAGGCCATCGGCCACGTGGCTGATGACGATGCGCGCACTGGTGTAAGGATCGAGCGAGGCATGAGGGTCCATGCCCTCCTGATTCTCGATGAAGAATGGCGGCCGCATCATCTTGCCCACATCATGATAAAACGCGCCGACGCGCACCAACGTGCTGTTAGCTTCCACGCGTTCGGCGGCCTGTTCGGCCAGGTTCGCGACCATGATGCTATGATGATAGGTTCCCGGCGCGCGCCGCAGCAGTTCGCGCAGCAAGGGGTGGTCGAGGCGCGACAAATCCTGAAGTTGCAGGATCGTTACGATGCCAAACAGCCCGCCCAGAAGGTACAGTCCGGCCAGTGTCAGGCCAGACGACAACAGACCGTTGCCAACAGCGTAGGCCGCGGGTGTGAACAAAGCGCTGAAAGCAGCGTCGCGCAATAGCCAGAACATGATGATGACAATGATGTAGCCCACGGCCGCTACGAGCCCGGCGCGGAAAAAGGCGGCAATCCGCTGGGCATCGCGGAGAGTCAGGACGCTGAGAACACCGCCCGCCGCCAGATAGGCCGTGATTTCGAGCGACCCGGGGCTGATGAAACCGGCCAAACCGGCCATGAGCCCGGTAACCAGAAGCGCGAAACGTATGTCGTAGACCACGGCCACCAACAGAGAGAGCGCCGCTAGCGGATACCAGTAAGCGAGCGTCTCACTGGCGATCATGATCTTAGCCATGAGCGTGAAGATCAGCAGCAACCCGCCCAAAACACCCAGATAGCGGCCGTTGGGGAACTGCCGCCGTTGAAAACGGGCCCAGTAAAGGGCAATCAGACTGACAATGAGCAGCGACAGGACGGCCATGCTAGCCGCGCGCCGCCAGTTCATCTCCTGCCGCAACATGCCCAGTTCAGTCAGCAATTCGTAATCGGCGGCGGTTACGATCTCCCCGGCGCGGACGATGCGCTGATCGGGCGCAACAGAGCGCGTGACTGGCTGGACAGCGGCGGCCGCTTGCTGACGCGCGGCCGTCGTGGCGTCTTCATCCGGAAAGACCGTTGGAACAATGAACTGATAAGCCAGCTCGGTAACGACGCTCGTCTGCACCGGCGTCAGTTCCAGACTAGCCAGCCGGCGAGCCGTGCGCTGGTAATCGCTCAATTGCGACGGCCTGATCTCCTCACGCATCAGGTCTTCAATGATGGCAAAGACGTCGCCCCGCACTTCCTCGTAGTCCGCCTGGCTGAGCCCCAACAGCCCGCGAGCCAATTCCTCACTGATGGCAATTCCCTCGACGGCGCGCAGGTATTCCAGCTTGCGGTCGGCCGGGGCACTCGGATCGGCGCGCACCGTCTCGATGTAGGCGAATACATCACGCGCTTGCGCCAGTTGTGACCGCCCAATTCCCAGATCAAGGGGCGTGTACACCTCGGGCACGCCGCGGGCGGCTTGCTCGCGAGACTGGAGCGTCAGCAGTTCGCTGGTGAAAGTCAGCGAACGAGGCGAGAAGAGATCATTGGGCGCGGGTTGATCGACTGTCACCGCAACCGGGCTGGCGCCCGGAAGGTCATAGGCCAGGATGAGCGCCATCCCCACACTGACCGCGATCAGAAAAAGGGGCAGCGCACGCCGCCGCACCCACAGGCGAAAGCGATCGACCTGTCCGTTCAACAGGTTACGATTCATCGGGAGGCACGCTCACGTGCGGCACGCCGTTGCGCAACGGCGCTCACTGAAGGAGCCCGCGAACCACATCGTTAACGAGCCGACCATCGGCCCGCCCCTTTATCTGAGGCATCAGGCGGCTCATCACCTGTCCCATGCCTTTGGCGTCGGTTACGCCCGTTTCGGCAATAGCCGCGCGGGCGAGCTGTTCAATCTCTTCGCGGGTCATCATCTGGGGCAGGTAAGCCTCGATTACAGCCGCTTCGGCCAGCTCCCGCTCCACTTCATTCGGGCGGGCAGCCATGCGGTAATCGGCGATGCTTTCCTGGCGTTGCTTCAATTGCTTGCGCAGAACATCTTGGACGCCGGCGTCATCAAGAACCACCCGTGTATCCACTTCAGTCTGCTTAATGGCCGCCATGACCATGCGCAAGACGTCGCGCCGCTGGACGTCGTTGCTCCGCATAGCCGTCACCAGATCGGCGCGCAAACGTTCTTTCAAATCCATTTCATTCTCTAATTTGCTCGCGTCAATTGTATCACTGGCCCGGGTAGACGGCAATCGCCCGTCCGGGTGCGGGCGAGCGGCGGTCGCCGTCATCGGGCCAGAATTGTGTACAGATTTAGGTCGCCTTCGCGCCCGTCGCTGCGATACTGTTCGACAATCCGCAACCCGGCTGCCGCCGCCAGTAGCGCCGTCGCCGGAGCATCCAGCAGGGCGACATAGCGTAGACCGGCCCCGCCCCGCTGCCACGACAGTAGGTAATCACCTGACTCAACCTCCGCATCTTCCAGGCCGATGGTCGACCACGGCCGCACCTTGCGCCGCTGACGCTCATGGGCAGTGAACTGCCAGTTTGCCAAAGCCACGTAACCACCCGTCCGCAAGCGGTCGCGCATCTCACTCAGGAGTTGCACGCGGTGGGCATGACCCGGTATATGTTGCAGGGTAGACAGGCAAGCGACAAGGTCGTATTGACCGAGACCGCTCAGGCAGTTTGGCCGGCTTAGGTCACGCCGTTCGAATCGGCCCAGCGCGGGTTCAACGCTGGCCAGCAAGGGAACCGAGAAGTCAACGCCAGTGTAACGCGCGAGCGCGCCATGTTGGTTGAGGAAGCGAGCCAGCCGGCCATCGCTGCACCCCACGTCGAGGACAGCCGCACCGACCGATAGGTAATCTAGCAAGCGCGCAAACCCAGGCGCGGGCTCCGAGCGGCTGGCCGCGAAGGAAGCGGCAAAGCGATCATAGAATGCCTGGTTAACGGCTACAAGCCGGCGCGCGACGTCTTCGTTCATGCCCGGCGATCAGCAACCGAAACATGTCAGGACGCGCTCGACCTGCCCCACATAGCTGCCCCCGAAAAGACGCACGTGGACAAGAAGAGGGTAGAGGTTATAGAGGTCGCGCCGCTCCTCAAAGAAGCCGGAGGCGATGGGCCGGCGGGCTCGGTAGGCGTCGTAGAAGACGCGACCGAATGTCCCGAACAGCCCGATGAAGGCCAACTCCATCTCGGCGTGAGCGTAATAGACGGCCGGATCGAGAAAGGCGGTGATGCGGCCGCCGCGGGCCAGCACGTTGGTCGTCCACACGTCACCGTGGATCAGCGACGGTTGCGCCGGCTCCCTTAGCCAGCGCTCGACGCGTCCGGCCAGCCGCTCGACGCGCGCCAGCAACGCCGCCGGCAGTCGACCCGCCCGCCGCGCTTCGACAGCCATGTAAACCAGGCGTTGCTCGGCAAAAAAGGTCAGCCAACTGTCGTGGGCCGGATTGGGCTGGCGCAACCCGCCGATCAGGGTGTCGCGCTCAAAACCAAATGTTGGCGCGGTCAGGGCGTGCAACTCTGCCAGTAATTCGGCCGCATGGCGCTCGGCGTTATCGTCAAACAGGCTATCGCCTTCAACGTAGGCCAGCACCAGCAATTGTTGGGTGACAATATGGACCGCGGGCACGGGTAGCGCCGTCCGCTCGGCCAAATAGCGAAGCATGGCGGCCTCGACCGGCAAGCCTGCCTCGCCTGTTTCATCAACTTTGGCGACGACACGCCGCCCGTCGCCCAGTCTCGCGCCATAAACCGCGCTAACGCAACCACCGCCAAGCGGGCTGATATCCACGACTGGCTGGTCGAGCGCGTTGGCGAGTGCGCGCCTTACGTCGAGGTCGGCCGTGACCATCGCTACTCCGTCGTCACGGTCAGGTTGTCGAACGACACCTGAAGCGTTTCGCCGCCGAACGATCCCGCGTCGAGGGCCACTTGACCGCTGCTGAGGCTGGCGTCATTGACCTGCGTCAGCAAAATGTCGTTGGCATAAAAGGCCAGGTCGGGCCCGGCGGCGATGATCTTGAGCCGGTTGGCAACATTAAGGCCCTGATTGATCGCCGCTGTAGGCGTCCAGTCGGGCAGGAGCCGCGCCCATGTCCCATCCGCCACCCGGCGCTCAACCATGTACGAGCCGTTGCCGGTAATATCGAACCGATAGAATTGGCCGTCGTCGCCCATGCGAAACAGGATGCCGTAGCTGCTTTCGGGCGGGCCCGAGCGCTGCCACGCGTCAACCTCGAGAACGAAGTTGCCGAATGTGCGGTCGGCCAGCGCCGAGTACTGGATTGTGTTTGGCGTGGCAACGGTAATGACCAGTTGCTCGTTCACGACGGCCGAGGAACCGCGCTCGTCCTGTTCCAGCACCCAATTACCCGTCTTGCCGGGAATGAACTCGTCGCTGAAGGATCCGGTCTGGGTCCCGGTCGTCGTCTCGCCGCCAGTCTGCGACGGCAGCAATGAGCGGCCGCCGCACGCAACCAGCCAGAGCAGTGACAACGCGCCGAAGACCGCCAGACTACGGCGCTGCAACCTGCACATTATCGAACTCCACAATGGCCGCACCTGGCTGGAGCGTGCTGGCCGTAAGGCCGATGTCCCCGGTTACAAACGTCGGGTCGGTAACGCTAATGAGAGGGACGCCGTTAACCTCCAGACTGAGCTGGTTGCCAACACACGCGACACGTAACTCGTTAGACGCCACCCCGCGATTGATAGCGTCGGATGGCTGGAATTGCGCATCCGGGGTCAAGTAGGTGACGGTCTCGCTGCCGCTCTGATATTTGCCGATGGCGTAGTAGCCGTCGCCACTCACCAGGAACACGTAGAAGTTCGCCTCATTTTGATAGCGGCAAATGAGCCCATAGGCATTGTCGTTTGGGCCCGACACCTGGCGCGCCTCAGCGCTGATAACCACGTCGTCGAAGTCTTTGCCCGGGTTCGTCCACCAGATTTGACCCGGCTGGCTGACGGTCAACTGCATGGCCGAATTATCGATGGCGGCCGCCCCACCGCCGCGGCTATAGGTGGCCCAACCGCATACCCGTTCGCCGCCGAAATCATCGGCGAAAAGGTAGTCGGTCGTCTCGCAACCGTCGGGCTCGTTGCCGCTTATCGCGCGGCAAGCACTCATCAACGCCAGGGCTGGTAGCGCAAGGCCCAGCAACACCCGACGCCAGTGACGAAGTATGGCTCCCGTCATGATGACCTCTAATTCGTTTCGGTCTCCGTCTGGTCCAGTTGCTCTTCCAATGTTCGCATCTGGGCCGCGACGTCCGGCTGTCGCCGCGAAACAGCCAGGTAGAGGACGAGAATAACTATCCACAAGATAGCCACAACGAGCGCGGCGATAGTCAAGTTCTGCAACATGCGCAATTCTCCAATGAGTCGATCAGGATAGCGGCCGCCCAGGACTGACCTGGGCAACTAGCCGATTGTAATGCCAACCGGGCGTTCAGGCCATGCTGTCCCAGAGCGGCTCGGGCACGCCTCGCGCGTGGTTCTCGTAGCGCGCCATGACGAATAGCGCATCGGACAAACGGTTGAGATACCGGATGACAAATGGCCCGACCGCTTCTTCGCGGGCCAGGCTGACCACATCGCGCTCCGCGCGGCGGCAAACGGCGCGGGCCAGATGAAGGTGGGCGGCTCCGGCCGAGCCGCCGGGCAGGATGAAATTCTGTAGAGGTCCCATCACCCCCGTCAATTCGTCAATTAGCCGCTCCAGGCGCTCCACATGGCGCGCTTCTATCTGGGGCACGCGGTACTCGGCCTTATCCTCTTCGCGGAAGCAGAGGTCGGACCCGCAATGAAATAGCTCATTCTGTATCTCCATCACCACGCCCGCGAGCCGTTCGCTTAGGCCGCCGGCAGCGGCCATGCCTAGACAAGAATTGACCTCGTCTACGGCGCCATAGGCGGCCACCCGAAGCGAGTCCTTGGGCACGCGCGTCCCGCTACCCAGGCTCGTTTCACCGGCGTCGCCGCCCTTGGTGTAAATCTTTGTCAATCGGGGCATTACCCTGTCTCCTGTTTCTTTCGTTATATGTTCCGTGCCACCGCTGGCCGCCCGTCATCTCGCCGGGCCAAATGCGCGAAACAATGCGCCCTTTACAGCGCTTTTCGGCGAACAGCGCCTTATCGCCCCAGCGTTGCTTCCCGATCCACCCATGCCGGATAGCGGCAGGCGGACAGATCATGGGCCACCACGCGCTCGTAACCGTAGGCGGGGGCGACAAGGCGGAGGTAGCCATTGTCCACCAGCACCAGCCATTGACCGTCTGCTGACCAATCATAGAACGGAAAGCGCGCCGGATATGCTGGATAATTGAGAGTCACGCTCTGAGTTACGTCGCGCTGCGTGTCGTATAAGGTCAGCCGCCAGGTATTGGTAATTGCGTCGAGGAATTGGACGATAACCAGCCAGCGGCCGTCAGGCGTAATGGCAAAGGGCGGGTAACCGGTGGGCAGAAGGAACGTCGTATCGCCGATAGGCAGGTCGTCCAGAGCCAGCGCAACCTTCACGTCGGCCAGGGTCGTCTCGGCCGACAGATCATCAACATCACCGCCGAGCCGGAGCCGTAGGACGTAGAAGCGCTCTCTGCCGGGGGCGACGAGTGTGGCCGCCAGGTAAAGCGTGCGCGGATCGGCCGGGTTGGCAAGGACATACTGCACGCGGAGCGTTCCCTTCGGCGGCACATCGAGTTGTTGCCGCAGGTCGCGGGCTCGCGCCAGCGATCGCGCTGCGCCGCCGGCGGCCGACTGCAACACCAATTCCATTTCCGGGCTTTGGTCCGAGCCGCCCAGCAGCCTCACGTAACCGAACGTGTTGTCAGTCAGCCAAAACGGGCTGAAGGACCGGCCAAGCGAGCGCTCCGGGCGAGCCTCAGCGTCGCCCAGGAATAGCTCGGCCTCAACGAGCAGCAGTGTTCGCGTGCCGTCCGGCGACCAGAGCGGGAAGCCAGGTAGATCGGACGTATCGCAAGCGCCGTCGTCGCAGCTCTCCAGTGGCAGCAGCCGGTACGTCGTCGCCCCGGTGAAACGGTGCGTGGCGCTCAGCAACAACGCGCCCCCATGGCCGGGGCGGTCGATCACACCGGCCACACGGCCGGTATAAAGCGGATCGCTTTCCTGGAGTAGTGTGGCTTCTCGCCCTCCCCGTCGCAAAGCAACGTCCAGGCGGTTGACGTCGGTGCCGGGCAGACCGGCGTGCAAGATGATCCCGGAATCATCCGGTAGACCTTGCAGGCTCCGATAGAGCCGCTCGGTTGGCTGGGTAGCCCACTGATCGCCAACGGGGTCATAACGGTACAGGCCAAGGGGCGCCTGGGGCGACGGGAAACAGAGCAACTCAACGGTCTGGTCGGGCAGCGCCAGGGGTCGCTCCAGATTGTTACGCAGCACGGCCAGGATGCGACCGGTGTAGCCCGTGTAAAGCGCGCGGTATGCCATATCGTCCGCGGGCAGCCCCACAAGCGATGGCGCGGGCAAGACAAAGGCACGCTTCTGCAGGGCAGGCGTCGTCTCATCCGTCAGGGCCAGCAGCGCCTCTGTGCTGGGGCTGAAGTTAATGAGGATGGCGGGCATGCCAGGACAGCCGGCCTGACCGGCGGCGGCGCACAGGGCGGCGATGTCGCCCTCCAGGTCATTGGCCAGACGGCGGATGAATACCTCGTCGCGTGAAGGAAAGGTAAGGTCAAGATGGTCGGTACGTACCTGGTCCGTTCGTCCCCAGAAAGACTCGTCAGGCGCGGCGTATTGCCAACGCTGCCCCCGCAATCGAAAGACCTGCGCCAGCCGCAGGCGCACCATCTCGCCGCCGGCGCGGTATGTCTGGGCAAACTCCACCTCCGCCCGCCGCCAGTTTCCAGAGAGCTGAACCCGCGCCGGTTCCGTTTCTTCCAACTGCCAGTCCAAACCCAACGCGTCGCGGCGTAACACCCGCCCGGCCATAAACAGCCGGCGCTGAGCCATAAACCACGGCGCATCGTCACGCGCCAGCAGAGTGGTGAAAAGCTCCAGGTCGTCACGCTTGACAGCCTGTTCCCACGTTTCGTGGCTAGCGCGGACATTGGCGGCAACCGCATCCTCCCGGCCCTGGAGACGGCGGTCGGCCAGAAAGAAAAGCAACACAAACACGGCCGCCGCACCCGCCACGGCGAGTAAAAGCCGGCGAGGGGATCGGCCGCCGGTCGCAGCCGTGGGTGAAAACTGGCTCTCCACCCAATCGCGCTCCTCGTCGGTTTCCCAGCTATAGTGCGTCTTCATGGCCGCTGGTTGCCGGACGAACGCCAACGTAAAGCAGGTGATCGGCCGCGCCGAAAAGCGACGGCTCGCGCCCCAGGCGATGATTGAGCGCAACCCACGCTGACCACGCCGCGCCATCGAGAGCGTTGACCGCTTCTTCGTGCCCAGCCAGGATGCCTTCGCAGCCCTGAAGGGCGCGCGTCTCAAAGCCGCCTGCCTCCATCAGGGGTACGATGTCGTCGGGGTGGATGAAGTATGAGTCGGGAAAAGCGCTGGACTCATAGGCGGGATTAAGGCCATCCTCAAGCAAGGTCCGGAAGCGCTCCGGATGGTCCAATATCCACTGGGGCGAATGGATGCCGGCGTCCCGCAGCGGGGCAAAGCGGGTGATGAATGAGGCAAAGACAGAACCGCCAGGCCGCAAGACGCGTCGCGCCTCGCGCACGGCCGTGAGGCGCTCGTCCGCTGTCAGCAAGTGATACAGTGGCCCCAGCAGCAGAACGGCATCGAATTGCTGATTGAAGTCGGCTGGAAGCGCAGTGGCGCTGGCGCGTAACGGCGGGGGCAGGTAGATACCTTCTTGCGTCGCCTTCTCCAAAGCCAGGTCGAGGCTCCGTTGCGACAGATCGACAAGGACGACGCGATAGCCGCGACGCGTCAGATAGAGCGCATAACGGCCAGGCCCGGCCCCCACGTCGAGGACCAGGCCCGGCGGCGATGGCAAATGTTCATCAAGGACAAGGCAAGTGATGGCAAACTCGGTGCGGTGGCGCTCCAGGCGCTCCCATTCCCGTTGCGGGTCGCGGTCATAATGAGCCTCAACCGGATTTATCGCCATTCGAACTTGTAACGCACGCCTTCGGGTGTCCGAATCTCTCGCCAGCCGTACCGCTTCAAGCTCACGTCATCGCGCCGCCCAAAAGCTCGCATCCGCCCGGCCATATCGGCGGTGGCGAATTCGGCTGCCTCGTCAAAAACCTCGCGCGGCGCCGCGCCCAACTTCCTGGCACAATGATAGAACACGGCCAGGGGTACGTCTACATCCCGTTTCTCCGGGATGTCGTAGTTAGCAATGGCCGCGGCGATAAGGCCCAGCCGCAGTTGCTCCAGCGACTCATCCCGAACGCTCAGCGTTGCCGCGCGATGGCCAAAAACGCCAAAGAGCGCTCGCTCGGGTGGCGTCAGAGCGGCCATGAAGCGCTCGCGCCCGGCCGGTGGCAGCCCACTGAAGGCGCTGACGATCTCAGCCAGGCGCGAGTCGACCGGCGACGGCAGCGGCTGCTGATAATAGGCGATGCTGGTCAGCCCGCCAAGCGCGGCCCGCGCGCTGTCAAGATAGGCGGCAAATGCCTGTCCGTTAGCCGATGGCATGTCGATCATCACTCGCTGATCAGGCTGCGTCCAGTCATTTCCGGCGGCGGCGTGATGCCCATCAGGTGCAGGATGGTGGGCGCAACATCGGCCAGAATGCCACGCGGCCGCAGATCATAGTACTGGTCACCGATAACGAACAGCGCTACGGGCTGAGTCGTGTGATACGTATGCGGCTCGCCTGTCTTCTCGTCGATCATCCGTTCGCAGTTGCCATGGTCGGCGGTGACGATGGCGACGCCACCCTTGGCATTAATGGCCGCCACCAACCGGCCGGCGCACTCGTCGACCGTCTCGACCGCCTGGATCGCCGCCGCCAGCACACCCGTATGGCCGACCATGTCGGGGTTGGCGTAGTTGACGAGGATGAAGTCATCGTCGTGGTCGCGCAGCCGCGCCAGCAGCGCCTCGGTTAACGGCCGGGCGCTCATCTGCGGCTGCAGGTCATACGTTGCCACCTTGGGCGACGGCTCCAGATGGCGCTCTTCGCCGTCGAACGGCGTCTCGCGACCACCGTTGAAGAAGTAGGTCACGTGGGCGTATTTCTCTGTCTCCGCAGCGTGGAACTGGCGGCAACCCTGCTTGCTCAGCACCTCGGCCAATGGGTTGGTAATCTCGACCTCCGGGAAGATAACCTTTACCGGCAAGCCAGCCTCATAAGCCGTCATCGTCAGCAGGTCTAGATCGGGGATGTACGGCCGCTCGAAGCCGGCGAAATCGGGGTAGGCAAACGCGGTCACGATCTGGCGCATGCGGTCAGCACGGAAGTTATAGAAGATGACCATATCGCCCGGCTCGACAAGGACATCGCGCGAGCCAACGTCCACGGCCACCGGCAGCACGAACTCATCGGTTATGCCCTCCGCATAGGACGCGCGCAAGGCGGCCGACAGCGAAAGCGCTGTGCGCGGTTCGACGCTGCCCTCAGCGCGATAGCCCTCATGCATGGTGATCACACGGTAGCCCATCTCCGTGCGCGCCCAGCGCTTGTCGCGATCCATCGTGTAATAGCGACCACTGACCGAGGCGACGACGCCGGGATGTTGCGAGAGGTAAGCCTCCAGCTTCAAGGCAAAGCCCAGAGCGCTTTCCGGGGGCGTGTCGCGGCCATCGGTGATGACGTGGATGATCGGCTCGATTCCTTGCCGCTCGGCCAGCGCCAGTAGCGCATACATATGTTTGCTGTGGCTGTGAACGCCGCCCTCGCCGAACAGCCCGACCAAATGCAGCTTGCCCCCGCGAACTTTCAGCGCGGCCAGGGCGGTTAGTAGCGTCTCGTTCTCATAGAACGTGCCCCGGTCGACGGCCAGGTTAATGCGAGTCAGGTCCTGATAGATGACGCGGCCGGCGCCGAGATTCAAGTGGCCCACCTCGGAGTTGCCCATCTGGCCGTCCGGCAGGCCGACCGCTTCCCCGGACGCATCGACTACCGACCGCTCCAGTTCGCGCGTCCAGCGATCGTAATTGGGCGTCTTGCCCTGCACCACGGCATTGCCGTGCTCCTTCTCGCGAATGCCCCAGCCATCCAGAATAATTAGGGCCACCGGCCTGTAGGCTTTCATCGTCTCAACGCTCCTTGCCGCGCTTTGGCGTGGCGCTCTGTCAAACAAAAAGCGGCAGACGTGTCGCCTGCCGCTTGTTCAACTGGCTCCTCAGGTTGGACTCGAACCAACAACATTGCGGTTAACAGCCGCACGCTCTG
>CAZSOD010000003.1:47395-103348 GCA_964608255.1 uncultured Ardenticatenaceae bacterium | reverse complement strand
GGCGAAGGGGCCCGTCCCGGTTGTCCCGCCCCCCGCGGCCAACCCCGCCCGCGCCGGACGGCCGACGCCGCATGCCTGGCTGGTTCCTGTCACGCCTGGCGAACGATGGGCCTTGAGCGACGACGTAACGCGTATCGGCAGCGCGCCCGACAACGACATCGTGCTGCCTGGCCTGTCGCCGCAGCACGCCGAGATTCGTCGCGAGAGCGGCCGCTACCTGATTTACGATCTCGGCAGCCGGCGCACGTGGGTCAATGATGTGCAGGTGGCCGCTGTCCACATGCTGAAGGACGGCTTCCGCCTGCAACTCGGCCAGGCCGAGTTTCTGGTGCAAATCGTCGCGGTGTAGGGAGGCAAACAGGATGGACGCGGACACGATCTGGCAACTCTATCCGGCCCCGGCGCGCGAAACGGCGCTGGCAGGGCTCTATCTGGGCCACGACCTGCGCCGCTTTGGCGCGGCGTCGGGCAAGCCGTTTGTCTACACCAATTACGTCGTCAGCATCGACGGCCGCATCGCCATCCCCCGCACGGAAGGCAAGGGGATGATGGTTCCGCCCGACACGGCCAACGACCGCGACTGGCGGCTGTTCCAGGAGCTGGCGGTGCAGGCCGATGTTATCATCAGCAGCGGCCGCTATCTGCGCGATTACGCCGACGGGCGCACACAGGAGATTTTGCGCATCTATGACCAGCCGCAGTTCGCCGACCTGGGCCGCTGGCGGGCCGAGCGCGGCTTGCCGCCCTATCCCGATCTGGCCGTGGTCAGCGGCAGCCTCGACTTCCCGGTGCCGCCGTTCCTGACCCAGTCGGGCCGCAAGGTCATCGTCCTGACGCACGGAGCGGCCGACGCAGCGCGCATGCGCCGGCTTGAGGCTGAAGCAGCGCAGGTCATCACTGCCGGCGACAGCGACGTGAGCGGGGCGCAGGCCATCGCCGCTCTGGGCGATCTCGGCTATCGCACGGTTTACATGGCGACCGGGCCGCGCGTCCACCACCTGTTGCTGGCCGATAATGCCCTCGACCGGCTCTACACCACCGTGGCCCACCGGCTGCTCGGGGGACAGCCCTTCAGTAGCCTAGTGGAGGGCGACCTGCTTCACCCCGCGATCGGACTGCATCTGGCCGCGCTTTACTATGATCCTCACGCGCTAGGTGGTCTGGGGCAGCAATTCGTCTGCTACGAACGCTGATGCAGATCGCCCTGGTCGTCTTTGCCGCGGCGCTGGCCCAGGGCATTTTGGGCTTTGGCGGGGCGCTCATCGCTATGCCGTTGCTGACAACGCTGGTTGGCATCCAGACGGCCACGCCCGCGTTTGCCCTGGTCAGCACCCTGGCCACGCTTCTCAACGCGATCCGCTGGCGGGCTCACACCACGCCGCGCGACCTTGTCCAACTGGTGGTGCCGGCCATCGTGGGTATCCCCATCGGCGTTCTGGCTCTGGCGCGGGTGGATGAGGCGGTGGTTACGCGCTCGCTGGGGGTTATCCTGGTCGTCTATGCCGTTTACAGCCTGCTCGGGCGCGCCCTGCCGCCGCTGCGCAGCCGGGCGTGGGCCTATGCGGCGGGCTTCTCGTCCGGGGTGCTGAGCGGGGCCTTTAACACCGGCGGGCCGCCGGTCATCGTCTTCGCCAACGCGCGCGGCTGGTCGGCCGAGCAGTTCCGCGCCAATTTGCAGACTTACTTCCTGCTGACGAGCCTATTTCTGGTCGCTTCCCACGCCCTGACCGGCCACTACACACCGCTGGCCTTGCACACGGCGCTCATCGCCATCCCTGCCCTCGTGGTTGGGCAGTCGATTGGCGCGCGCCTCTGCCGCTATATCAACCCCGACCTCTTCCGGCGGCTCGTGCTGGTCTTCCTTCTGCTCCTCGGCGGGCAGCTCCTGTTCTTCTAGGGAAGAAATCAACGCCAGGACGCAAAGACGCAAAGGCTGGCATCCTTCTAACCTTTGCGTCTTTGCGTCTTTGCGTTAAATCTGTTAGTGGGTCGGCGCTTCGAGGGTGACTTCGGAGCCGAAGCGGCGCAACATGTCGTTGACCTCGGCGATCGTCGGCATGTTGTGGCCCGTGCCCAGCTTGCGCACCTTGGCCGCGCCGGTGGCATTGCCCAGATCGCCGAGCGCTTCCAGGTCGAACTGGTGGAGGTAGCCGTATATGACCGCGGCGGCCAGGCTGTCGCCTGCCCCGGTGGCGTCGCGGGCCACCACGGGCAGCCCGGCGGCGATGTGCAGGTCATCAGCCGTCAGCAGGAAGCAGCCCGCCTGGCCGCGCTTAATGACCGCCAGTTGCGTGCCGCGGGCCAGCAGCGCCCGCGCCGAAGCTACCGGGTCGTCCTCGCCCGACAGGCGACGGGCCTCATCCTCGGTCGCCAGCAGCACCGTCGCCAGCGCCGCCGCCTCCCCGTGCCAGGCGTTGTCGATCTTGGGGTTGCCGGGCCCGGGGTCGAAGAACGAGGGCACGCCCGCCGTGCGGGCCGCGCGGAGCGCTTCCAGGATGATCGCCGGGACGCCCTCGTGTTCGGCCCAGCCGTCGGCGTAAAGCCCCTGGGCGGCGGCGATGAGCGGCCGCCACGGCTCCGGCAGCGCCATCATGGTCAGGCTGCCGGGGAAGCCGAGGTAGGCCGGCTCGCCCCGCTCGTCCACCAGGACATTGGCCACGGGCGTGCGCGCGTCCGGCGTCACGATGACGCCGCTCACGTCGATGCCCTCGGCCGTCAGTCCTTCGAGGACGATTTCGCCCACCATGTCCGCGCCCACCTCGCCCAGCGCGGCCACGTTCAGGCCCAGGTGCGCGGCCATGATGGCGACGTTGCACGCCCCGCCCGGCCCCAGCGCCAGATAGGAGACGCGCTGCAAGTCCTTGGGCTGTATTTCCAGGTTCTCTACGCGGATGGAGTAATCTGCCAGAATATCGCCGAGGATGATGACCATGGTCGAGTTACGAACTACGAGTTACGAACTACGAATAAAGAGCGCCGGCCGTCGGGTGTCGACGATAGACGACGGACCGCAAACCACGGCCGGAAGGTTCCGGGTTCCAGGGAAGGGACTGACCCACTGGTTCACTGACCCACTGACCTGCTCCTTACTTCTTCCACAAATCCCTCCACCGTTAGCGGCGCGCGCGCCAGGCCGAGCGCCTGGGCGAGGCGGACGAGCTGCGGCGGCTCGACGTTTGTGGTTGCCAGTAAGTCGGCGCGGGCCAGCACCTCGGCCGCTGGGCCGTCAGCCAGCACTTGCCCATCGGCCATCACGGCGACCCGGCCGAAGTGGGCGGCGCAGAAATCGATGTCGTGGGTGATGGTCAGCACCGTGTGGCCGCCAGCCTTCAGGTTCTCGATGATACGGCCGATGAGCCCCACCCCGCGCGCGTCCTGGCCCATCGTCGGCTCGTCGAAAATGACAACCGGCGTGCGCATCGCCAGCACCGACGCCAGGGTGATCAGCTTGCGCTGGGCGGCTGTCAGGTCATAGGGATGGGTTTTGGCCTCGCTAGACAGCTCCACCATCTCCAGCGCCGCGGCCACGTTGGCCGCCTGTTCCGCCGCCGTCTGCCCCAATCGCCGGGGCCCGAAGGCGACCTCATCGGCCACGGTGCGTTCCACGATCTGGTCGTCCGGATTCTGAAAGACGTAGCCCACGCGCGCCGCCAGCCGGGCCACGGTGTGCTCGCGCGTGTCCCACTCGCCTACCAGCACCCGTCCGCTTGTGGGCTTCAGCAGGCCGTTCAAGTGTTTCACCAGCGTGGTTTTGCCCGCGCCGTTCTCGCCGACGAGGGCGACGGCCTCGCCCGGCGCGACACGCAGGCTCACTCCGCGCAACGCTTGCGCTCCGGCCGGATAGGTGAACGTCACGTCCTCAACCGCCAGCGTCACTGGGGCGTCGGTCGGTGGCCGGCGGTCAGCCGTCGTCTGTCGCCTGTCGTCCGTCGTCATCGAAAGAACTCCACCGCCTCTTCCAGCGTCACGGGCAAGTGGAGCTTGCCCGGGGCCAGTCCGGCTGCCTGAGCCGCCCGCGCCGCCTGGGTGTAGCGCGTCGGCTCCAGCCCGTAGCGCGGCAGGTCGGGCGATGCGAGGATGTCGCCCGGCGGGCCGTCGGCGACGATCCGCCCTTCGTGCATGACCAGCACCCGGTCGGCGAAGACGGCCACCCACTCCAGCTTTTGCTCGGCCAGCACGACCGTACTGGCATCGGTGGCCGCCAGGTCGCGCAGAACGGCGAAGACCTCGCGCGAGCCGATGGGGTCGAGTTGCGAGGTCGGCTCGTCGAGGACGAGGACGCGCGGCCGCATAACCAGTACCGAGGCGATGGCCAGCCGCTGCTGCTGGCCGCCGGAAAGGGCGAACGGCGAGCGGTCGGCCAGCCCGGCCAGTCCCGCGAAGCGCAACACCTCGTCAATGCGCGTCGCCATCTCTTCGGGTGGCACGCCGAGATTCTCCAGGCCGAAGGCGACCTCGTCGCGGACGGTGAAGCGCGCGCCGGTGATCTGGTTGAAGGGATTGGCAAATACGAGGCCAACGTGGCCGGCGATCTCGGCCAGCGACGAACTCGCCACGTCGATGCCCGCCGCCTCCACCTTGCCGCTGAGTTTGCCTCTATAGAAGTGGGGGACAAAGCCGGCCAGAGCGTAACACAGCGTCGACTTGCCTGCACCGTTGGCCCCGATGACGGCGCAGAACTCCCCGGACGGAATTTCCACCGTCAGCCCCGTCAGCGCCGGAACGGCCGCTCGTGGGTAGTAGTAGGTGACGTCGCTAAGCCGGATCATGACCCTAGCCGAGGTGCGAGCGCCAGATAGACGCGCCAGGCGATGACCGCCAGCGCGGCCAGCAACAGCAGCCAGCGCAGGACGCGCTGGAAGGCCGTGTCTTTCAGAACAAGCAGGCTGGTCTTGGGCCCGCTGCGGCCGAAGGCCCGCACCTCTAGCGCGATGGCCCGCTCCTCGATGTCGACGATACTGCCCAGCAGCAGCGGCTGGACGAGCGGCAGCAGCGCCCGCAGGCGCACCCACAGGTTGCCCTCCGTCTCCAGGCCGCGCGAGCGTTGGGCGTCGAGAATGGTGTTGGCCTTGGCCTGGAAGCGCGGCACGATCTGGAGCGTCGCCAGCATGATATAGGCGATGCTATTGGGGAAGCCGCGCTGGCTAAGGGCCAGCATCAGGCCGTCCGGACTTGTGGTGAAGGTTAGAAGCAGGAAGCTGCTGATAACCGTCAGGAAGCGCCCGGCGCTGCGGATGGCAAACTCGACGCCCTCTTGCTTTAGCGATAGCGGTCCAAGGCGCAGGATTGGCGTCCCACCCGGCCAAAAAAGGCCCTGGACAAGGAAGACGGAGATGATGACCGGCAGCGCCGTCTTGATGAGCGCGCGCAGGAAGGGGGGCAGCACCCCGGCCGCGGCAACCAGAGGCAGGATCACCACCAGCAGCACGACGTACGTCAGCCATAGGCCCGGCAGGAAAAGACCCAGCACCAGGCAAAAGCCAACAACCGCCAGCTTCGTCATCGGATGCAGGCGGTGAATGGCGCTGTCGCGCGCGATATACAGACTGAAGGGCGTGCTGCTCATAATCGCCCGGCGGTTACGCTAACGGATGTCCTCGGCGCGCGAGAAGCGATCCAGGAAGCGCAACGGCAGAGCGCGAATGACCCCCCAGACGATGAAGAACGAGATCGCCTTGTCCAGCGGGTCGGACGACACGCCCTGGGCGAACGCCGAGGGCAGGATACCCAGGCCGGCGTTGCGGAAGACAGCGGTGATGACGTCAGTGCCGGAGCCGGTGACGCCGCCGTTGACGTAGGTCAGGATGGGCGCGGAGATGAGTGCCGCGAGGAGCCCGGTGATGACGCCGGCGATGATGGCTCGCCACCACACCTTGAACCAGCCGAAGCGCGAGAAGAGGCCGGCTACAAGACCGATCACGGCGCCGGTGATCCAGAAGGCGGTGTAGAAGGAGTTGATCCCGCTGAGGCCCCAGATGAGATTGGTCAGGGCGCCCGTGACGAGGCCGGCGAGCGGCCCGGCAACAGCGCCGACAAAGATCGTGCCGATTGAGTCCAGATATAGCGGAACCTTGAGGGTATAGACGAGCTGGCCGATGGCGATGTTGATCGCGATGGCCACGGGGATCATCACCAGCGTGATGGTGCTGAAGTCGCGTTTCAGACGTTCCATTTCCTCCAACCTCCTCTCGTGGCGGCCGACCCGACGTTCCTTGCCTGCGGGAGGCCGTTACTCGCGGCGGCCGGCCCGGTGTTTCCAACATTGTACGTGACTTTTGCCTTATGTCCAGATGGATACATGGCTGGCTTGCATCGGCCAACCGCGCCCGGCGCGGGGTCTATTCGCTGCCCATTTGCGCGGCTGGGTCGATCCGATTAAGATCATGGTGAATAAGACGTGAATAGAACGTAAGCAAAACTGTAAGCGGTCTCGCTTAAACTACGTGCGTCATATGTCTGGCACGTTACACGGCGGGCATGGGAATGCGCTCGATTAGCTGCCGCGCGATTCTTCCGCCTTTGTGCCTCATTTCTACCCAATTCAGGCCGCGCCTGACTGACCTAGACCGCCGCAACCCGGCAAGGAGGTAGTAGACAAGCTCGAAGCCACCATACGCGACTTCACTCGTTGAACCCAAATGGCCGGACTCTCGCGGCTCGCCCGCCTCCGGCTCCCAACCCTTGATCTCTCTCATTACGCCTTAGGAGGCAAACGTTGTTCAGAAAGCATTCTCTGAAGCGTACTCTGAAGCTGCTGGTGGTGCTGGGTGTGCTGGCCCTCACTGTCTCGGCGGCTTTTGCCCAGGATAATCCGATGCCGTCGCGCGCCGAACGCGCGGCCACGGCTCGCCCACTGCCCACCACGATTGACGGCTTGCGCCTGGACGCGCCCGTCCACGTCAGCGGGACGGAAGCGGCGTTCCGCGTCGCGCCCGAACTACGCAGCGCGACCGGCAAGGTGCAGGTCGTCGTCCGGCTGAGCCAATCGCCCGCCGCCCTGGCCGCGCCCGATAGCTCGGCCGCGGCCGTGTCCGCCGCCGGCGCGCAGCAGGCCCAGGTCGTGTCCGCCGCCCGCGCGCTGGACGGCAACGCCAAGGTGTTGGGCAACCTGCGGGTGGCCCTCAACGCCGTGATCCTCGAGGTTGACGCCTCGGCTCTGGCTGAACTGTCGCGTAATCCCAACGTCGTCGCCATCAGCCCGGTGCGCAACTATGAAATCGACCTCTCGGAGACCGTGCCTTACATCGGCGCGACCGAAGTCCAGAACATGGGCTATGACGGCAGCGGCGTGAAGGTCGCGGTCCTCGACAGCGGTATCGACTATACCCACGTCGCCTTCGGCGGTTCGGGCAGCGTCGAGGAATACGAGGCCAACGACCCGGCGATCATTGAGCCGGGCACGTTCCCGACCGCCCGCGTCGTCGGCGGCTATGACTTTGTCGGCGGCGATTGGCCAAACGCGCCCCTGGCTCCGGACCCGGACCCGATTGACAACGGTCCTGGCGCCGGTCATGGCACGCACGTCGCCGACATCATCGGTGGTGTGATGGGCGTTGCCCCCGGCGTCGACCTCTACGCCGTGAAGGTCTGCTCCTCGGTCAGCACTTCCTGTTCCGGCGTGGCCCTGCTGAACGGCATGGAGTTCGCGCTTGACCCGAACGGGGACGGCAGCACGAGCGACCGCGTGGATATCATCAATATGTCCCTGGGTTCGCCCTACGGCGATCCGCGTTGGGACGATCTGTCGCAGGCCGTTGAGAATGCCAGCGCCGCCGGCATCCTGACCGTCGCCTCCGCCGGCAATAGCTCCGACAAGCCCTATGCCCTGGGTTCGCCCTCGTCCGCGCCGTCGGCTCTTTCGGTGGCCCAGACGACCGTTCCCTCGGCGGTGCAGCCGCTGATGGAAGTGACCGAGCCGGCCGACATCGCCGGCCTGTATGCGGCCGTCTTCCAGCCCTGGTCGGTTGAGCCGGCCGGCGTGATCGAAGGCCCCTTGCAGTACGGTGACGGCGCGGGCGGCAACCTGAACGGCTGCGCGCCGTTTGCCGCCGGCACGCTGACCGGCAAGATCGTTCTGGTCGACCGCGGCGTGTGCTCCTTCAGCATCAAGATCAGCAACATCGCCGAAGGCGGCGCCCTGGCCGGTATCATCGGCCTGGTCGCCCCGGGCGAACCCTTCGCCGGCAGCTACGGCGGCGGCGATCCGAGCATCCCCGGCTATATGATCAGCCAGCCGGATGCTGACACCCTGCGCAGCGGCCTCGACGAGGGCGTTACCGTCCGCTTCGACCCGGCCAACGGCATCCCGTTGGTGCAGCACATGGTGGGTTCCAGCAGCCGCGGCCCGAGCGTGGGCCTGAACCAGGCCAAGCCGGAGATCGGCGCGCCCGGTGGTTCCGTCTCGGCCATCTATGGCACGGGTTCGGGCACCGAGGCCTTCAGCGGCACGTCCGGCGCGGCCCCGATGGTCAGCGGCTCGGCGGCGCTCGTGATGGACGCCTACCCGGATCGCTCCTGGGCCGAGGTCAAGGCCGTTCTCATGAATACGGGTGAAACCGACATCATGAACGAGGCCGAGTTCTTCGGCGGCTACCCGGCGGCCATCAGCCGCATCGGCGGTGGCGAAGTGCGTGTCAACCACGCCGTCGCGTCGCCGCTGGCGGCCTGGGAAAAGAATGACCTGACCGGCGGGTTGTCGTGGGGCTTCCACGATGTGTCTGACCAGCTCAACCTGGACAAGCGCATCACGATCATGAACTACGGCGACGAGCCTCTCACCCTCAAGTCCGAGGTCACTTACCGCTACGGTGAGGATGCGTCTCAGGAAGTTCAGCTCTCCGTGCCCTCCTGGTTCACTGTGCCGGCGGGCAAGAGTGTGACCATCCCGGTCCACCTGTTTATCCGGCCGCGGACCGACCGGCCGCTGCACGATTGGGTGCTGAACAGCGGCAGTGCGGGCGCCAACCCCGACGCGCTGACCTTCGTCGAGTATGACGGCTACGTCTACTTCCGCGGCGTTGGCGACGACTCGGATGTGCAGATCCACATGCCGTGGCACGTGCTGCCGCGCGGCGCGGGTGATATCCAGACCGGCGCGCAGCAGAACGGCTTCACCTGGGTGCGCAATGCCGGCAAGTCGGCCAGCTACATCGACACCTACTCGTTGCTGGGCGCCAGCGGCGAGCAGGCTGATCCGGCGTATGGCGCGAACGTCGCGCCGGCCGACTTCCGCTACGTGGGCGTCCAGACCTATCCGGTGCCGGCCGGCTTCTGCAGCGATGAGCCGTCGTTCCTGATGGGCCTGGCGGCCAACACGTGGGACCGTTACTCGCACGCCAACAACATCTGGATCGAGTTCGACCTCGACACCGATGGGGACGGCGACTACGAGTACGCGGTGTTCAATTTCGACGCCTCCGGCCAGTTCAGCAGCGCGCCGAGCGACGGCCGCAGCCTGGCCTGGGTCTACGACATTGACGCCGGCACGGCCGATGCCTTCTTCTACACGCAGCACGAAACCAACAGCGGCAACTTCGTCCTGTACTTCTGCGGCGAGCAGATCGGCATGAACGCCGACGACTTCTTCACGACCTCGATGAACGTCGATGCGTACGCCTTCGACTGGTACTACAGCGGCACCGTCGGCGACGCCATCGAGGGCATGAACATCGTCCCGCTGGGCGAGCGCTACCTGACCTTCTTCGAGAACGGCGATGTCGGTTACACCGTCCTGCCGCCCAAATCGGATAAGCTGTTCTTCGGCGTATTCGACTTCGGCGACCAGTTCAACGCGACCGAGAACGGCGTGCTGTGGCTCTACGGCCCCGGCGCCCCGGCCGACAACGAAGTCAAGGCGTGGATGTTCGGCAACTAGTCACTGTTGAGGTAAGAAAATGAGGCTGCCTACCGTCTGATCGGCAGAGCAGAGAGCGACGAAGCTTCTCATTTTCTTCCTCCTCCTAAACGAAACGCCGCTCCCATCCCCGGGAGCGGCGTTTTGTTTTGGCCGGTATACGGAGGTCGGGCAGGGAAGCCGGCGTTTTCTTCCAGGCCTTCGAGCGCGCGCTTTCTTTCCCCGTCGCTATAATCGGGGTATGAACATCGACTTCGATTCCCTATGGGACTACGGCGATGCGGCGGCCAGCGAGGCGCGCTTCCTGGCGCTGTTGCCCGACGTTGCGGATCGGCTGGAGGAGCGCCTGGAGCTTCTCACCCAGATCGCCCGCGCCCGGGGGCTCCAGCGCCGCTTCGACGAGGCCCACCGCACGCTGGACGATGTCGAACGAGCGCTCGACGGCGCACCGCTGCGGCCGCGCGTGCGCTATCTACTGGAGCGCGGCCGCCTGCACAACTCCGCCGGCAATCCGGAGGTCGCTCAACCCTGGTTTGCGGAAGCCTGGCGGCTGGCAGCGGCCGCGCCGGAGGAGGCCTTCTACGCCGTCGATGCCGCGCACATGCTGGCGATCGTCTCGCCGCCAGACGAGGCGCTGGTCTGGAACTTGCAGGCCCTGGCGCTGGCCGGCGCGTCGGCCGACGCGCGCACGCGGCGTTGGGAGGGCTCGTTGCTCAATAATATCGGCTGGGCCTATCACGCGGCGGGCGACTTTCCCGCGGCGCTGACCTATCTGGAGCGGGCGCTGACGTTTCGCCGGCAGCACGGCCCGCCGGAGCAGGCGCGCATCGCCCGCTGGTGCGTGGCCCGCGTCCGGCGCGACCTGGGGCAGGTGGCGGAGGCGCTGGCCGAGCAGCAAGCCCTGCGCGCGGAGTACGAGGCGCTCGGCACGCCGAGCGGCTACGTTTACGAGGAGATCGCCGAGTGCCTGGCCTTGCTGGGCGACGAGGCTGCCGCCCGGCCCTATTTCGCCCGCGCCTACGCGCTTCTGGCACAGGACGCCTGGTTGACGGCCGAGGAGCCGGAGCGGGTGGAGCGGCTGCGGAGATTGGGAGGGAGCGAGTAGGTCAGCAGATAAGGTGGTCAGTCCAAACTTGACCTATTGCCCAACTGATTCACTGCCCTCAACGCCTGCCCGATATCTCCCACAATATCGTCAATATGCTCCAGCCCGACGGAGACGCGGATGAGGCCGGGGGTAATGCCCACGGCGCGGCGCTCGCCGTCGGTCAGCGCGCTGTGGGTGGTGCTGGCCGGGTGGGTAACAGTCGTGCGCGCATCGCCCAGATTGGCGACGATGTTGCACATCTTCAATGCGTCCAGGAAGCGCCTTCCCGCCGGCAGGCCACCGGCGACCTCGAACGTCACAACCCCACCGCCGGCCGTCATCTGTCGCCGCGCCAGGTCGTGTTGTGGGTGGGACGGCAGGAAAGGGTAACAGACCGCGCCCACGCCGGGTTGCCGCTCCAGCCATTGGGCCAGCATTAGCGCGCTGGCGCAGTGGCGCTCCATGCGCACCGCCAGCGTCTCCAGCGATTGGCTGAGCAGCCAGCTATTAAACGGCGATAGCGTCGGCCCGGTCTGACGGGCGAAGTGGGTGAGCTCATTGATGAGCAGCCGGTCGCCGAGGATGACGCCGCCGATGGTGCGCCCCTGGCCGTCGAGGAACTTGGTCGTGGAGTGGACGACGAGGTCCGCGCCGAGCGCCAGCGGCCGCTGGACAACCGGCGTGGCGAACGTGTTGTCCACCACCAGCACGACACCCCGCTCGCGACACAACTCGGCCGCCCAGGCCAGGTCGACCAGTGTCAGGCCGGGGTTGGAGGGCGTCTCCACCAGGCACAGGCGCGTCTCCGGTCGGAAGAGGTCGGGCCAGGTCGCCGTCAGTTCGCAATCGGCGTAGCTGTGGGCGATGCCCCAGCGCGGCAGGACGGTTGTCAACACCTGGTGGGTTGCGCCGAAGAGCGATCGCGAGGCCACAACGTGGTCGCCGCTGTTGAGCAGCCCGGCCAGCACGGTGAAGATGGCGGCCATGCCGGAGGCCATCGGCAGCCCCGCCTCAGCCCCTTCCAGGACGCACATGCGGGCCACCAGCTCGTCGTTGTTGGGGTTGTCCCAACGGGTGTAGACATAGCCGGGCTGCTCGCCGACGTAGGTGGCGCGGGCCTGCTCGGCGCTGTCGAAGGTGAAGCCGGAGGCCATATAGAGGGGCGTCACCTGCTCGCGGTGGGCCGTGGCGCGGGCGCGGGTGCGAATGACTTTGGTTTCGATGCGGGGAGGGTTGTCTTCAGGGGGCATGGGGCTGTCTCCTTAACGAGCGCTGGCGCTATTGTAGCCACTGATCCGTGCGATGCACCTTATGAGGTGTGTCGCACGTCTCTTCATGCCGCCACTCATCGGAAAGCGCAACGCACTTCAGATAGTTTGTCGCCGCGCACGAGTTCGTCATGCAATCGTCAGGTTAAAGCTCTTGTCACCGGGGGGCCGTCCCGCTATAGTGCCAGTGATGGAAGCGCCCGCCCCCCTTACCGCCGCCTGGCGCACCGATCCCGGTCTGGTGCGCAGCCACAACGAAGATTTCGTTCACGTCTATGAGCCGCCGACGGAGGCGGACCGCCGCCGCCACGGCGCGGTCTACATCGTCGCCGACGGGGTGGGCGGGGCTGACGCCGGGGAGGTCGCCAGCCAGTACGCCAGTGAGCAAACGCTGCAGCACTACCTGACTGACGATGACCGCACCGACTGGGGCGCGCGGCTGATCGACGCCATGCAGGCCGCCAACACCGACCTGCGCCGGTTGGCGGCCGACCGCGACGACAGCCGGCGCATGGCGACGACGATGGTCGCCGCGGTCGTCCAGGACGGCCGCGCCTATATCGGCAACGTCGGCGATAGCCGCGCCTACCAGTGGCGGCGCGGCCAATTGCAACAGATCAGCCGCGACCAGAGCCTTGTCGCCCGCCTTGTGGAAGAGGGCGCGCTGACGCCAGAAGAGGCTGTCCGCTACCCCTACAAGAACGTCATCCTCTACAGCATCGGCTCCGAAAAGCGCCCACCCATCGACCTGTATGAGATCGAGGTCGAGCCGGGCGACCTGCTGGTGCTGTGCTCCGATGGACTGACGCGCCATGTCGAAGATGGCGAGATCGCCCTCATTGCCGGGGACGAGCCACCCGACGTAGCGGCGGATAGCCTGGTGCGCCTGGCCCGCGACCGCGGCGGCGAAGACAACATCACCGTGGCAATCATCCAGCACGGCGAACGTTCGCTAGAGGTCACCCAGCCTCTCGTCCCAGCGTTGAACCGTCCCGCGCCCGTGGCGCAGCCGGCCGCCGCCATGATGCAGCCGCAAACGTCTGTCTTGCGCCCGGCGCAGGCAGCCGAACGGCGCAGCCTGTGGCCGCTGACTTTGGGATTGGCGGCGGTCATGGTTATCCTCATCCTGCTCCTGTGGGTGTTTATTCAGCAGGCGACCACGGTTTAAGGGACGACGACCACCGTCCGACCGCCACCAGCCCGATCTGATTCACCGCCGTATTTCCTTTGCGTCCTGGCGTTAAGCCCATATTCGCCTTTTCGTCCGCGCGTCTTGGCGTGAACCCTCCTCCGCCTTTGACGCTGCCGGTAAAACTGCCTAAAATATCCGGCTAGTATGACAACCGCATTACGTATTCTGCCTCTGGGAGGCTTGGGTGAGATCGGCAAGAACATGACGGCGATCGAGTATGAGGACGATATCCTCATCGTCGACGCCGGGGTCATGTTCCCCGAAAACGACATGCTCGGCGTTGATCTCATCATCCCCGATTATCACTATCTAATGGAGGACGGCCGTCTCGACAAGATTCGCGCCATCCTCATCACCCACGGCCACGAAGACCACATCGGCGCGCTGCCCCACATCGTGGATGACATTAAAGCGCCGATCTACGCCACGCCGCTAACGCTGGGCCTGATCGAGGCCAAGCTGCGCGAGGCGCGCCAGCTGGCCGACGTGGAACTGATCGCCTTTCGCGCCGGCGAGGTATTTGAGATCGGCCCGTTCAAGATCGAGCCGTTCCACGTGGCCCACAGCATCCCCGATTGCGTCGGCTTTGGCATCACCACGCCGGCCGGCCTGATCGTCCACACCGGCGACTACAAGTTCGACCACACGCCCATCGACAACTGGCCGCCCGACTTCGCCAAACTGGCCGAGTTCTCGCAGCGCGGTGTGCTGGCCTTGCTGGCCGACAGCACCAACGCCGACCGCGCCGGCTGGACGGAGTCCGAGATGGACTTGGCGCAGGGTTTTGAAGACGTGTTCCGCAACGCGCCAGGCCGGATCATTGTCGCCACCTTCGCCTCGCTGATTTCGCGCGTCCAGATCGCCGCCGCCGCGGCGCTGAAGTTCGATCGCAAGCTGGCGATCGCCGGGCGCTCTATGCGCGACGCGGTCAAGATCGCCCGCAAGCTGGGCTATCTGGAGGTTCCCGATGAGCTGATCATCGACATCGGTCAGGTGGGCAACTTGCCACCGGGACGGGTAGTGATCATGGTCACCGGTTCACAGGGTGAGCCGTCGGCCGTGCTCGGCCGCCTGGCCCGCGGGCAGCACAAGCAATTGAGCATTCAGGAAGGGGACACTGTCGTTTTCTCCGCCCATCCCATTCCCGGCAACGAGGAGCTTATCTACCGGACGATCAACCAGCTTTACCGGCGCGGCGCAACCGTCCTGTACGACCGGATCGCCAAGGTCCACGTCTCCGGCCACGCCAGCCGCGAGGAGATGAAGCTGCTGATCAACTTGATCAAGCCGGTCTTTCTCATCCCCATCCACGGCGAGTTGCGCCACCTGAAGCTGCACGCCGAGATGGGCCAATCATTGGGTATCCCGGCCGAGCGCATTGCCGTGGTTGAAAACGGCACGCCCATCGACCTGACGCCCTACAGCATGACCGTCCGCGACCGCCTGCCGGGCGGCTACGTCTTCGTCGATGGCTCGGGCGTGGGCGATATCGGCTGGGCCGAGGTGCGCGACCGCGACCGGCTGGCGCAGGCGGGCTACTTCTTCGCCGTCGTCCACACCGACGGCCGCGGCGGGCTGGCCGGGCCGCCCCAACTAAGCACGCGCGGCTTTGTGAACGAGAAGGAAGCGGCCGAGTTGCTGCAAGAGGCGGAAGTGCTCATCCTCCGCACGGCGGCTGAAGCACAGCGCGAAGGCAAGCCCATCGGGGCGGCGGCTATCGAGGGTGCGCTCAACCGCTTTCTCTATGACGAGACGCGCAAGCGGCCGGTGATTGAGGTGGTGGTGGTGTAATCGCCCTTTCCGGTGCGTTGCACTTTCTGAAGTGCGACGCACCTTCTTCGGCCGACGACGGACGACACTCCACCAGTCACAGCCGGAACGTGCGACGCACCTCGGAAGGTGCATCGCACGAAGCGTCTAGCGAAACACCACTCGCGTCTCCAGCGGCGCGCGCGTCTTCTCCCTCGTCTCGGCCGGGTAACCGGCGGTGATCAGTCCCTGCGGCTGCCAGTCGGGCGGCAGGGCCAGCGTGTCGCGGACGACGTCGGGACAGAAGAGGGGCGCGCACAGCCAGCACGCGCCCAGGCCCAGCACATGGGCGGCCAGCATCAGGTTCTGCCCGGCCATGGCCGCGCTCTGGGCGGCCATGGTGGCCTCGTGCGCGCGCCGCCGGGCGTCGGGGTAGCCGTCCATGTCGGTCAGTGTCAGACAGACCAGCACCAGCAACGGCGCGCTGCTAATGCGCTCGTAGGATCGAGCCGCGTCACGCGCGATCGCCTCCGGCGGCAGGCCGTCGGCCGCCAGGTCGCGCCGCAGTTGCGCCCCCATGGCTGCCGCCAGTCGCTCCTTTGTCGCCGCCGCCTCCATGACGACAAAGCGCCACGGCTGGCGATTGTGGGCCGAGGGGGCCCACGTCGCCGCGCTCAGCAGTTGTGTTGTTATCTCCGGCGGCACAGGCCGGTCGGCATAGCGCCGGATGGAGCGGCGGCCGCGGATCACTTCCAACAAGTCACTCATGTGTCAATTCTAAGGGAAGGCGCGCGCGGGGCAATGCCGGCGGCAAGAGCCAGGCCGCCGGATCGCCAGAAACACTCAGGCGGCATAGGAGAGAATGTCCGTATCGCCGCGCCTGAAAAGGTGCTATCATGCCCGGTTGGGGGAAGTTCCGCCGGCAGCGGAACATCGACAACGCACCACGCTCCGCCCGCCGCTCACAACGCCGTGCTCGACGCCGCCGGTGAATACGTCTGGGATCGGGTTGGCTCAAGGAGACTGACATGCACAGGATAGCGTTTCGCCCCTCCACTTTCGCGCGTCTGGCGCTGCTCGTGGCTCTGCTGCTTGCTAGCGCCGCGCTTGTGTCCGCCGCGCCGGACATGGCCTACAAACTCAGCAGCAGCGGGCCCCTGCCCATCGGCGGCGATGTCAATGACTTTCAAATCAGCGCCAATGGCGTCTACACGGTCTATCGCGCCGGGCAGGACGTGTCCGACATTTACCAGCTCTATGCCGTGCGCACGGACGGCAGCCAGGCCGCTGTCAGGGTCAGTGCAGCCCCAGACCAGGGTCGCTACATCCGTGAGTACGCGATTAGTCCTGACAATGCCCACGTTGTCTATACCATTGACCAGGACACCCGCAACGTGATCGAACTCTACAGCGCGCGCCTTGATGGCGGCGGGTCGCCGGTCAAACTGAACGGCCCGATGGTCGAGGGCGGTGGGCTGACCATCTATTCGGGCGGCTTCAAGATCAGTCCCGACGGCGGCCGGGTCGTCTATCGCGCCGACCAGGATACGGACGAAGTCCAGGAGCTCTATAGCGCGCCCATCGATGGCGGCGCGCCGGCCGTGAAACTCAACGCCCCATTGCCCGCCGGGGCCGGCGTGTATGGCTACGCTATTAGCCCCGACAGCCAGTACGCCGTCTACACGTCTGACCAGGATACCGATAACGTTGTCGAACTCTACCGCGTGCCCCTCGACGGCAGCGGGGGGCCGCAGAAACTGAACGGCGCGCTGGTGGCCGGCGGCTCGGTCACCTCCTTCAAGTTCAGCCCCGACAGCAACTGGGTGCTCTACCTGGCCGACCAGGATACGAACGACGTCGTTGAACTCTACGCCGTTCCACTGAGCGGCGGGGCGCCGGTCAAGTTGAATGGAACGCTGGCGGCCGATGGCGACGTCGGCTTCGGCGGCACGTTTGACGTCAGCCCCGATAGCCAGCGGGTCATTTACCTGGCTGACCAAGACACCAACGACACGGATGAACTCTACAGCGTGCCCATTGGCGGCGGCAGCGCGCCGGTTAAGTTGAACCCGCCGCTCCCTGCCGGGGGCGACGTGAGTTGGGTCTGGCACGCGCAGATCAGCTCCGACAGCAGTCGCGTCGTCTATCTGGCTGACCAGGAGGCGAACGACCGGGAAGAGATATTCAGCGTGCCCATAACCGGTGGCGCTTCGATCAAGCTCAACGGCCCGCTGGCCGGGCCCTATCCCTATGACTTCGCCATCAGCCCCGACAGCAGCCGGGTTGTCTACCGCGCGCGCCAGGACTCGGCCACGCGCTACGAACTCTACAGCGTGCCTCTGGCCGGCGGGCCGTCGACGAAACTGAACGGCACGCTCTACTCCGGCGGGCAGGTCAATAGCTTCCAGATCAGCGCCAACAGCAGCCGCGTTGTCTTCATGGCCGATCAGGGCACAACGGCGGGCAACGAGATCTACCGCGCGCCGCTGGCCGGCGGCAGCCTCACCAAGGTCAACGCCACGCTCTCTCCCGGCGGCCAGGTCTTCAACTACGCCATCGCCCCCGACAGCCAGCGCGTGGTCTACATTGCCGACCAGGACACGGCCGACGTGAACGAGATCTACCGCGCGCCGCTGGCTGCGCCCGGCCCTGTCGCCAAGTTGAACGGAACCCTGGGTATCGGCGCCGACATCTGGACCTACGAGATCACGAGCGATAGTCGCTACGTTCTCTACCTGGCCGACCATAACCGCCTCGACCGCAATGATCTCTACCGGGTGCGTCTGGACGGCTCCGACGACCCGGTACGATTGAGCCAGGGCCTCTCCGGTGACTACTACATGTACGATCTGGACGTTACGGCGGACGGCGCTTGGGCAGTGATTCAGGTGGACGTAAGCAACGAGCCCGACGCGCTCTACAGCGTACCCGTGAGCGGTGGAACCCCGCAATTGCTCAACACGACGGCCATCGGCAACGCACGGCTCCACTACTTCCGGCTCAGTGCGGACAGCAAGTACGTTGTCTACCGGGCGGAGGAAGACACCAGCGGCGTGTGGGAAATCTACAGCGCCCGCGTGGATGGCAGCGGGTCGCAGGTTAAGCTGAACGGCTCGCTTGCGCCCGGCGGAGAGGTGAAAGACTTCGACATCAGCCCCAATAGCGGCCGCGTGGTCTACACGGCCGACCAGGCCACCGACGAGGTCGTCGAGTTGTACTCCGTGCCCGTGGGCGGCGGCGCGCCTCTCAAGCTCAGCGCGCCCCTGCCGCCCGGCGGCAATGTGTCCTACTTCGACTTCAGCCCCGACGGAAACTGGGTCGTCTACCTGGCCGACCAGGACGTAGACGAGGTGTTTGAGTTGTACATCGTGCCGGTCAATGGCAGCACCCCGCCGGTCAGGGTCAACGACACGCTGGTGACCGACGGCGACGTTGAGTGGTTCCGGGTTTCTCCTGGCGGTAATTATCTGGCCTACGCGGCCGACCAGCAGGTCAACGACCGTGTCGAGCTATACGGCCTTGTGCTGGATGGCTCCAGCGCGCCGTCCAAGCTGAACGGCCCGCTTGTGGCCCAGGGCGACGTGGTTGATTTTGACTTCACCCCCGACGGAGCCTATGTCGTCTACACGGCCGATCAGCAAGCGGACGAGCGCTACAACCTCTATAGCGTTTTGCTGTCCGGCGGCGCGCCCAAGAAGCTCAACCAGACCGTGGGACCGAACGAATACGTCTACGGCTCCTACTTTAGCCCGGATAGCAGCTTCCTGCTCTACACGGTCTACTCCGAGACGAGCGAAAGGAACACGTTGTTCAGCGTCAGGCCGGACGGCAGCGGCCCGCCGCAGCAAGTCGATGACGACACCGGCGTGGGCCACGGCGCGGACAGCTACTGGATCACGAACGCCGGCGACCGCGTCATCTACGAGGCGGATCAGGACACGGCCGGCGTCTACGAACTCTATAGCGCTGAACCGGACGGCAGCGGCCCGGCGATCAAGATCAGCGGGCCGATGGTCGCGGGGGGCGACGTGGATCGCTTTGATCTCAGCCCCGACGACAGCCGGGTGGTCTATACGGCTGATCAGGATCGCGACGAGGTCACGGAACTCTACGCCGCCACCTTGCCGGAGAAGCCGGAAGAGGCGATCAAGCTATTCCTGCCGGTGGCGCTGCGCTAGGCACTATTCGTTCGTAGTAACGCCCTTGAGGGCGTTCTCGAGTAACGAAGCGCGCCTGAAAGGGCGTTATTACGAACGAAGCGCAACAAAAAAGCTCTGCCGGGACGCAGAGCTTTTTTGCGGGAAGAGGAGAAAAAGGAGGACAGTTTGTGTTGCTGAATGATGCCGCTATGATAGAGGCAATGACCCGGTTCGTCGCTCAAACGCGCTACAGCGCCAGTGTAAACTGCGTTACACCCCAGGACGTGATGCGGGCACGGGGTGCTGGTGGCTGAGGCGTGCCCTAACTGCGGCAAGCCAGTGCTGCCGGGCGACACCGTTTGCTGGCACTGCGGCTACACACTGCCCAAACGGCCAAAAGCGCGGCCGGCTGAAGCGCCGCGAGAGCCCGCCTCCGTCCGCGCCCGCGCGCGCGGCGACACAACTGCGGAGGAAGCGGCCGACTACGATTTGCGCGCCCTGGCCGTGTATGGCGCGCTGACACTGGCGATCGTCCTCTCGCTGTGGCTGGTTATGCGCGCCCTGGGCCGCCAGCCCATCCTCGTCCGTAGCGCCGGGCCGGACTTCAACGGCCAGTGGATGACCGTCACCGACGCCGAACTGCGCTACACCCTTAGCCTCCCTTCAGATTGGCAGTGGTTCGATGCCGCATATCGAGGGCAGACGGCGCTGCTGCCGGACGTGATCGCCCGGCAGCCCTACGTCGACCGGGCGCTCCGCCCGTTGGGTGAGGCGGCGGGCGACGTGGAGATTCTAGCGGTGGCTGCGGATACGCCGAACCTGGACGACCCGCAGCCGGTGGCCTTCGCCGTCGTCGGCCGCAGCGCGCGCCTGGCTACGATCGACCCCCAGGCTGCGCTCGACCTTGTCGGCGAGCAAGAGCTGCCTGTGTCGGAGACGGGTATTGACACCCATCTGGCGGGCCAGCCCCAGGCGCGCTTCAATGTGCTTGACCTGCCCAATGCCTACCACTGCCGCCACCTGTTCACTGCCGACGGCGCGGCGGCCTACCTGATCGCGGCCTGCGCGCCGCAGTCGAGCTACGGCACGCGGCGGCACGAACTGGATGACATTCTCGGTAGCTTCCAGCTTCTGCAGAACTGATCGGCGCTATAATGGACCGCATGGACAGCGCTGATCTGCCCGAAGATGCGATCCAGATCGTGGAACATACCGCCGATTGGGCGGTGCGCGTGCGCGGCCGCGACCTGGCCGAGTTGTTCCGCCACGCGGCCGTCGGCATGGCCCGGCTGCTGGCGGGCGACCTGTCGGCCGTGCCGCTGGACGAAGAGCGCGCGCTGGCCATGGAATCGTATGATGCCGAGGGGTTGCTGGTCGACTGGCTGGGCGAGCTGGCGTACTGGGCCGAACGCGATGGGCTGGTGTTTCCGGCCATCGCGCTAACGGAGCTAACCGCTACGGCGCTGCGGTCGGTTGTGCGCGGCGGCCGGGCGCCGGAGTTGCAGAAGCACATCAAGGCTGTCACCTATCACGACCTCGCCATTCGCCAACACGACGAGGGCTTCGAAGTCACCATCGTCTTCGATGTATAAGAGAGGGCGCTCCGCAGATTAGGCGGATTTCCAGAGGAGAGATGGATGAAGCAGGGAGATTTGAAGCGGCTGTCGCCGTATCTGTACGAGATTCCGCGCGAGCACCGTGACGACATGCGCGTGCCGGCGCGGTTCTACGCCGACGCCGAGTTGCTCCAGGCCGCGCTCGGCGACAAGAGTCTCGACCAACTGGTGAACAGCGCCACGCTGCCCGGCATCGTCGCCTACGCGCTGGCGATGCCCGACATCCACCAGGGCTATGGCTTCCCCATCGGCGGGGTGGTCGCCACCAACGCCCGCGACGGCGTCATCTCCCCCGGTGGCGTGGGCTACGACATTAACTGCGGCGTCCGGTTGCTGGGCACGCGCCTGCGCCGCGACGAGATCGCCCCCTGGCTCGATGATCTGGCGACGCAACTCCAGCGCAGTTGCCCCCACGGCGTCGGCCGCGGCGGCGAATTTCCGCTGACGCAGAAGCAGCTGGAGGCCATCGTCCGTAAGGGCGCGCGCTGGGCGCTGGAGCAGGGCTACGCCACCGAAACCGACCTGGAGCGGACCGAGGAGAACGGCGTCATCGCCGGGGCCGACCCGGCCAAGATCAGCAGCCGCGCCTACGACCGGGCGCGCGACCAGCTGGGCACGCTGGGCGCGGGCAACCACTTCATCGAGGTTGACGTTGTCGATGAGATCTTCGACGAGACGGCCGCCGGGCGCATGGGCCTCTTCCCGGGCCAGATCGTGGCCCAGATCCACTGCGGCTCGCGCGGCTTTGGCCATCAGGTCTGCACCGACTACGTGGCTCGCTTCCAGAAGGTTGTCCACCAGTATGGCATCCAGTTGCCCGACCGGGAACTGGTCTGCGCCCCGATCAACAGCCCGGAAGGGCAGGACTATCTGGCGGCCATGAAGGGCGCGGCCAACTTCGCCTTTGCTAACCGTCAGGTGCTGACCCACCTCATCCGGCGCAGCTTCCGCGACGCGCTGGGCGGCAAGGTGGACAACCCCGAGGTCTACCAGATTTACGACATCGCCCACAACATGGCCAAGATCGAGGAGCACGAGGTGGACGGCCGGCGCATGAGCGTCTGCGTCCACCGCAAGGGAGCCACGCGCGCCTTCGGCCCCGGCTCGCCCGTCCTGCCCGCCGTCTACCGCGACATCGGCCAACCGGTGCTTGTGCCCGGTTCGATGGGCACCGCCAGTTGGGTGCTCGTCGGCACCGAGGGGTCGATGGCCCAGAGCTTCGGCTCCACCTGCCACGGCGCGGGCCGGACGATGAGCCGGGCGCGGGCCAAGAAGGAAGTGCAGGGCGGCGAGTTGCGCCGCGAGCTGGAGGAGCGCGGCATACGCGTCCGCGCCGGCAGCCTGGCCGGGCTGGCCGAGGAAGCGCCAAACGCCTACAAGGACGTCGATCGGGTGATCGAGGTGGTCCACGGCGCGGGCATTGCGCGCAAAGTGGCGCGCATCGTGCCGGTAGCGGTGGTGAAAGGCTAGATGGCGGACGGCGGCGGGGGACGGAGTGGGTTCAGGTTGCCATTCGGCCGGCGGCCGGATCGTACATTCGCGCCGCCGCGCAAAGCGCTCATCGTCCAGCCGTGCTGCCTCGGCCGCGTCATGCTGACTACGCCCCTGCTGGCCGCGCTCGGCGAAGCCTTCCCGGAGGCTCGCTTCGACTGGGCTGTCAGCGATTGGGCGCGTCAGGCCGTCAGCGCCAATCCGCGCGTCACGCGTATCATCCATACCGGCCCTGGCGACCTGATCGGGCGGAACGAGGACTCTGATGCCCTGCTGGAGATCATCCGCGCCGAACAATACGACACCTGCTTCCTTCCCAGTCCCTCGGCCGCTTCCGACCGCTTGGTTCGCCAGGCGGGGATTCCGCAGCGTCTAGCCCTGGGCGCTGGCGGCTGGCGGGAGCGCGACGTGAGCCCGCCGCCCGGCGAGCGCCATCTGGCGCGCATCTATCTGGCGCTGGCCGCCGCCGCCGGCGTCCCGGCCGACCTCATTGCCGCGGCGCAGATGGAGTTCCAGCCGCCCGACCGCGACCGGACGGCGGCGACGCGCTGGCTGGTGGAGGAGTTCGACTGGTTGGGGGACACGCCGTTGGTAGTCATGCATCCCGGGGGCGGCGAAAACCCGGCCCAGACCAACCTGGATAAGCGCTGGCCGGCCGAGCGCTTCGCGCGCCTGGGTAACTACTTGACCCGCGCCCACGGCGCGCGCGTCGTGCTCGTCGGACTGACCGGGGAGCGAGAACTGGCGGCGCAGGTGGGCGGGATGATGGCGCCGGGCGCGGCCAGGCGCGCCGCGAACCGGGCGGGGGAAATTGGATTGGGCGAGCTGGGGGCCCTGTGCGAGATGGCCAGCCTCTACGTCGGCAACGACGTCGGCTCGACCTACATCGCCGCCGCTACCGGCTGCCCGACGCTGGCAATCTACGGCCCCACCGACCCGGCTGTCTACGCGCCCTACATGGTCAACGGCCGGATCCGGTCCGTGTGGCGACCCTATGAGGGGCCCTTTACGTGGTCAACCAGCGTGACGGTGGAGGAAGCGGGAACGGCGGCCGACGAACTACTGGGCGTTTATTCGCCCGCGTCCGATTGAGTTCCGGCCGCCAGGCGCGCCTCCAGCGATTTCAGCGCCGCTTCCAGCTGCGCGCTGCGCGCGCTATTGCTGACGTCGGCATGGGTGCGTTCGAAAACCGGGCGCAGGGCGTCGGTGCGCCGCCGCAGGCCGCCGGTGATCTGATCGGCGAAGTCAAACGTCACCAACACGCTGTAGACGTGGTCCATTGCATCCAGCAGGCGCTCGGCCTCGGCCCTGTTCCCCTGCCGCGTCAGATCGAGGATACGCCGCCGCAACTCGCTGGCGGCCTCGGCCAGGCCGTTGAGCCAGGTATTATCCTCCGCGCCCAGCTCCTGCGGCGTGGGCAGCGGCCGGCCGCGCGCCATCGCATAGACCAGATTGGCCTCGACAAACTCCTTGACAGCGTCCTGCGTATAGCCTGCGAAGTAGAGGTCGGGGTAGGCGCGAACGCCGCCGACGAGGTCGTCCGTGGCGGCGCGCGCCTCGGCCAGCAACGCCTCGGCCGCGTCCCATTCCTCGCGGTGGATGGCCCGAATGGAGCGGGCGCACAGAGCGATGAGGCTGCGCGACCGGTTGTAGGCTGCGTCGCGCGCGGCCGCAACCTGCTCCATCTGGCCGCGAATGGCCTCGGCTATCTGATCAAGTCGGTCCATAGTTCTTAGTTGAATAACTCACTTACCTTCATCGTCCCCGCCTTCGCCGGGGAAACGGAAGAAGTCATCGGCCAGGTTGGTGCGGCTGGGGATGCGAATCTCCCCGAACTGGCGTTCAAAGTTCGCCAGGTTCTGGCCCAACGCGGCGTGGAGCAGCTTGGCGTGAATAGGGCTCATGATCACCCGCGCCGTCAGCGCGCCGCGCGGCGTCCGCGGCAATACCTGGGCGAAGTCTAGCACTATCTCGGCCGGGGTGTAGTTGATGAAGGCTACATTGGCATAGACGGCTTTCAGATCTTTGGGCAAATCGATAGTAATTCGCGTCTGCTTGGGCTGTTCAGGTACGTTGTCGGTCATGTCATGTCCTCGGATAGAAGGTAATCATCCGCAGATTGGGCAGATTAAGCAGATTCTGGAGAATGCATGCCTGAATTGCCCGTTGAATCTGCCGAATCTGTTTAATCTGCGGATCAACCCTTAACGGAGCCGGCCAGGAGGCCGCGGATGAAGTAGCGGCCCATGACGATATAGACGATGAGGGTTGGGACGGCGGCGATGATCGCCCCGGCCATAACCATGTTCCATTCCTGAATCTGGCTGCCGGACAGGTTGCGCAGCGCCACGGTGATCGGTTGCAGTTCCGGCCGCTGCAAAGTGGTGACGGCAAAGAGGAACTCGTTCCAGATGTTCGTAAACTGCCAGATAATGACGACCACAAAGCCGGGCAGCGACAGTGGGAAGAGGATATGGCGATAGATGCCAAAAAACCCCGCGCCGTCGATGCGCGAGGCCTCGACCATCTCGTTCGGCACTTCGGCGTAATAGTTGCGGAAGATCAGGGTGGTGATCGGGATACCGTAGACCACATGCACCAGGATGAGTCCCCACAACGTCCCGCCCAGACCGATGCGCGCGAGCGTGATGGTCAGCGGGACGAGTACGGCCTGATAGGGGATGAACATACCGAAGAGCATCAGCGGGAAAATGACATTCGCGCCGCGGAACTTCCACTTCGACAGGACGTAGCCGTTCATCGAGCCGAGCATGGCCGAGATGATCGTCGCCGGGATGGTCAGCTTGAAGCTGTTCATCAAGTTGGGAGCCAGCCCGCGCAAGCCCTTCTCGGGGATGCCCGACCAGGCCGCCTTGAAGCTCTCCAGGTTAAGGCCCGACGGCGGGCTCCACATTCGTGACAAGTCCTGCACTTCGGCGAACGTCTTGAAGCTGCTGGTCAGCAGGACGTAGACCGGAATCAGGAAGATGAGCGCGAACAGGATTAGCAGAGCATAGACGGCCAAGCGAGCCGGATCGAAGCGGGCGCGCCGGGCGCGCCGGGCCGGAAGGTTGGTCGAGGACGCCGGTGCAACGCCGGCGGGCCGGGCGGTCATAGTTCGACCTCCTGCCGGAAGCTGTAGATGAGGTAGGGGATGATGACCAGGGCGACCATGAGGAGCATAATAACGGAAATCGCCGCGCCCTGCGCGTAGTGATTGCCCTGAAACGTGGTCTCGAACATGAAGATGCCCGGCACGTCTGTCGCAAAGGCCGGCCCTTTACCGGTCATCGTGTAGATCAGGTCAAAGATTTTCAGCGAGATGTGGCCGAGGACGATGAGGGCGCTGAAGGTGATCGGCCGCAGCAGCGGCATGACGATGTGGCGGTAGACGCCCGCGCTGGTTGCGCCGTCCACGCGCCCGGCCTCGCGCAGATCGTCGGGTATGGCCCGCAGGCCGGCCAGGTACATCGCCATCGTGTAGCCGATCATTTGCCAGGCCGCAGCGATAAAGACAGGGATGAGGGCCACGTGGAAGGGGCCGATGGAGGTGGGATCAGTGAACCAGCCCCACTTCAGATTCTCCAGCCCCACCATGCCCAGCAGAGCGTTCACGCCGCGCGGCCGCGACGCCGTGCCCGGGGCGAAAATCCACTGCCAGACCACGCCGGTGACGACGAAAGAAATCGCCATCGGGAAGAGGTAGATGGTGCGGAAGATGGACTCACCCTTGACCTTTTGATCGAGCAGAATAGCCAGAAATAGCCCGAAACCGATGCAGAGCAGCAGGAAGGCAACGGTGAAGAACAGGGTATTCCACAGGTCGATGCTGAAGCGCTGGGCGGCGATGCCGCCGAGGGACCGCGAGAAGAGCTGGCGATAGTTGTTGAGGCCGACAAAGGTGTAGTCGGGCTGGATGCCGTCCCATTTGGAGACCGAGACAAGGCCCGTCCAGGCGATAAAGCCATAGACGAAGATCGCCAGCAGGATGATCGAGGGCAGGAGCATCCCGAAGGCGATCCAGCGCTCGTGGCGCGATTGGGAGTCCATGGTGTTACCTCGCGGCCGCTGAACGGGAAAGAGCGCCGCCGGACCGCTCCGGCGGCGCTCATTGGACTCAGGTGCGGTTTACTGGCCGCAAACACCGGCGTCGACGCAGGCCTGGGCCATGCCGGCCTGGGCCGCGGCAACGTCCTTGTTGGTGACGAACAGGGTCATGACGTCATTGAACGCGGTTACCCAGCCTTCGGACGCGGCCGCGCCGTGAGCCAGGCTCGGTGTGATCTCGTTGCTGGCGAAGGCGTCCATGGCCGACTGCAAGTACGCGTCGTACAGGCTGCGGTCGCTGTCGCTGCGCGGCGAGATGGAGCCCTTCAGCGGGTTGAATGCGTCCTGGCCTTCCTTGGAGCCGGCCAGCGTCAGCCACTTGATGGCGTTGTCGCGGTGCGGCGCGCCCTTCGGCAGGGAGAACGTATCCGACAGCATCATGAAGACGCCGTCCGTGCCCGGGGATGGGGCGTAGCCGTAGCCCTCGCCCGGGGCGAGGTCGATGGACGTGAAGTAGCCGTTGGCCCAGTCGCCCATGATGGTCATGGCCGCGTCGCCATCGGCCACGAGTTGCGCGGCCTGGTCCCAGGTCAGCGCGGCGTGGTCTTCGTTCACGTAGTCGAGCATCCGGGCAAAGGTCTCCAGCGCAGTGGTCACCTCGGCGCTGTTCCAATCAGTCTCGCCCGTCCACAGGCCGCGATAACCCTCGGGGCCGAGCGTGCCCAGCAAGACGCTCTCGAACAGGTGGGTGGAGGCCCAGATGCCGTTGTCGCCCAGGGCCAGCGGGGTGACGCCCGCTGCCTTCAGCGTGTCGGCCACGGTGAAGAACTCATCGAAGGTCGTGGGGGCCGTCACACCGTTGGCCTCAAAGATCGCCGGGTTGTACCACATGACGTTGGAGCGGTGGATGTTGACGGGAACGCTCCAGATGTCGCCATTGTAGGAGAGGATGTCGATAACGCCCTGCGGGTACACGTCGCGCCAGCCGTTCTCGTCGAAGAGGAAGGTCACCGGCTCCATCTTGTCGGCGACGACCCAGGTGTCGATCAGCTCGTGACCGGCGTGGACCTGGAAGGAGTCGGGCGGATCGCCGGCCTGCATGCGCGTGGCGAGCACGGCCTTGGCGTTGGAGCCCGCGCCGCCGGCGACGGTGGCGTTGACAATTTCGATATCGGGGTACTTCTGCTTGAAGACCTCGTACATGGCGTTGAGGCCATCGGCCTCGCCGCCGGCGGTCCACCAGCTATAGAACTCAAGCTGGTTTTCGCCCGTCGCGGCTTCGCCTTCGGCGGGGGCGGCTTCGGTCGGTTGAGCGGCTTCGCCTTCGCTTGTCGTGGCCGCATCTTCCACGGCCGGCTCGGCGGCTTCTTCAGTCGCCGAGCCGCCGCAGGCCGCCAGCGTCAGGGCTAGAATGACCAGCAAGCTGGTCAGCCACAGCATCTTCTTGGACATTGCGGATTCTCCTCCGAAAACGTTATCGATCTGAATCAGCGTGGGTTCATGGGAATTGTGGGACAAACGGGCGTGATATCTGTGCCGACAACACCACCTCCTTCGGCCGCCACTCTGTCTCGTTGCGCTTTTGGCTGATGACGAGGCGCGGCGAATTGGGGAACACAGTCAATTGACCGTGGCGAAGGGCGGGGGGCGTCGCGCGGTGGTTCGAAGCTTCCGGACAGACGTCCCTTCCGCGACACAATCAGTGTAGCACAGTTAGGGTAGGGCGCAACTGCGCCAGGCCACACTGGAGAGTCAGTGTGGCCTGGCGCAGTGATGGGGACAGAGGTGAAAACTAGCGGTTGCGCGTGGCGACGTCGAAGATGACGGCCAGAGCCAGGACGATACCGCGGACGATGTACTGGTATGAGATGCCGATGCCCATCAGGTTCATGCCGCTGGTCAGCGAGGCCATCACCAGCGCGCCGATGACCGCGCCGGTCACCCGGCCAACGCCGCCCGCGGCCGAGACGCCGCCGACATAGGCCGCGGCGATGGCATCCAGTTCGAATAGCGTGCCGGCGGTCGTCGTCGCCGATTGCAGGCGCGAGGCGAACAACATGCCCGAGAGCGCCGCCAGCATACCCATCTGGCTGAAGATCAGATAGGTGACGCGCTTCACGTTCACGCCGCTGAGGTGCGCCGCTTCCGGGTTGCCGCCGACGGCGTAAATGTGGCGGCCGAGCACTGTCTGGGTCGTGACAAACTGGTAGATAAGCAGCACGATGAGGACGACCACCACCGTCCAGGACAGGCCGTTGTAATTCGCCAGAACCCAGGTCAGCGCGCCGACGATGAGCGCCATGAAGACCAGCTTCAGGATGAAGATGTTGCGGGGCAGCACGTCGAAGCCATAGACCAGTTTGGTGCGCCGGCTCTTGATCTCGTTGTAGATGAACCAGACGACGGCCAGCAATCCCAGGAGCAGCGTGATCTTGTGCACCCCAGGCAGAATGTTGCCGGGGATGTCGGGAATAAAGCCGTTGCCGATGGCGTTGAAGGCGCGGTTGGAGATAATGATCGTGCCCGAACCTTCAGTTACGACCAGGATGGCGCCGCGATAGATGAGGAAGCCGGCCAGCGTGGCGACGAACGCCGGAATACCGAGTTGCGCCACCATGTAGCCGGGCAAGAGGCCCAGGATCGCGCCGATGATCAGCACCGACGGGATGACGACAATAACGGGCAGATTCCAGAAGGATAGGGCGATGGCTGCCACCGCCCCCAGGAAGCCGGCCAAAAACCCGATAGACAGGTCGATGTGGCGAATGACGATCACCAGCGTCACCCCGATACCGAGGACGGCGATATAGCCGAATTGGTTGAGCAGGTTACTCAGGTTGCGCGACGAGAGGAACACGCCGTCGGTTAGGATGGCGAACACCCCCCAGATCACGAACAGGGCAATGAACATGCCATAGTCGCGAATGTTCTTCCGCAGCACTTTTTGAAGGTCGTTGATGAAGGTCATGGCGTAGTTCCTAATTGCGCGTTGCCAAATGCATGATCTTTTCCTGCGTCGCTTCCTCGATAGCCAGTTCTCCGGTTATCTCCCCGGCCGACATGACGTACACGCGGTCGCTCATCCCCAGTACCTCGGGCAACTCCGAGGAGATCATGATGATGCTCATGCCCTGTTCCACCAGCTGGTTCATCAGGGTGTAGATCTCGAACTTGGCCCCCACGTCAATGCCGCGGGTCGGTTCGTCCAGGATGAGGATGTTGGGTTGGACAAATAGCCACTTGGCCAGCGAGACCTTTTGCTGGTTGCCGCCGCTCAGGTTGCCGACGATCTGCTGGACCGTCGGGGTTTTGATGTTGAGCGACTGACGGTATTCGTTGGCAACCTTGATCTCCGCATTGCTGTCGATGATGCTTCGATGCGCCAGCGCGCGAAGGTTGGCGAGGGTGACATTTTCGCGCACCTGCTGGATGAGAATGAGGCCGTTGCGCTTGCGATCCTCCGACACGTAGGCCACGCCGGCATTCATGGCCTCTCGTGGATGGCCGAAGGCGCGGTCTTCCCCGTTAACGGTCAAGCGGCCCTTGATCTGATAGTTCATCGGGTTGCCAAAGATGCTCAGCGCCAGTTCGGTTCGTCCTGAGCCCATCAGCCCCGCCAGGCCCACGATCTCGCCCCGCTTGAGGTTGAAGCGTACGTTCTTGAGGATGGTGCGTTCAACGGCCGGGTCGTACACGGTCCAGTCCGACACCTCCAGCACGACCTCTTCCGAGCGCTGGTGCGAGCGCGGCGGATAGATGTTGTCGATCTCGCGGCCGACCATGTGCTTGATCAAGACCTGCTCCGACACCTCGCCGGCATGGGCGTCAAGGGTGACAATCGATTTGCCGTCGCGCATGACTGTTACCGTGTCGGCGATCTCCATGATCTCCCGCAGCTTGTGGGTGATCATGATCAGCGTGACGCCGTTCGCCTTCAGGTCGCGCATCAGGTCAAACAGGTTGTCCACGTCCGATTCATTGAGCGCCGAGGTGGGTTCGTCGAGGATGAGAATGCGCACGTCGCGGCTCAGCGCCTTGGCGATTTCCACCAGTTGCTGCTTGCCCACGCCCAGTTCGACCACCTTGGCCGCCGGATTGACATTCAGCTTGACCTTGCTCAGCATGGCCGTCGCCTGCTTGATAGTCTCATTCCAGTTGACGCGCATACCGGTGCGGATTTCATTTCCCAGATAGATATTCTCGTACAGCGTCAATTCGGGGATGAGGGCCAGTTCCTGATAGATGATGCCAATGCCGGCATGTTCGCTGTCGCGAATGCTGGTGAAGCGCTGCGGTTCACCGTTTAGCAGTATTTCGCCTTGATAGTCCCCAAACGGGTACACGCCGCTGAGGATCTTCATCAACGTTGACTTGCCCGCGCCGTTCTCGCCTACCAGACAGTGGATTTCCCCCGGCATCACCCGAAAGCTGATGCCGTCCAGGGCTCTGACGCCGGGAAACTCCTTGGTGATATCGCGCATCTCCAGAATGGGTTTTGTGGTCATGAATGAATTGCTCCGCGCGTCTTGCGCTGGCGTTGTCGGGCCGCCCGTTTGCCACGCCGCGTTGGATGTGTCAAAACCCGGTAACGAAAACCGCGGAGAACTTCGGCAAACGGACGCTTGCCCAGGTTCTCCGCGGTTTCGAGTTCATCTCACCGGCTGGCGGGTAGCGCTAGACTAGCCACACCTCGCCGTCCGGCGGTGCCATTCGCTCTACTGCAAGCCGGTGAAGTCCGAAGCGTTGTAGTAGCCGGAGTCGATGAGGGCCTCTTTCACGTTGTCCTGGGTGACGGTCACAACGGGCGACTGGATGGCCGGCACGTCGATAGCACCGTTGTTGTAGGCGCCCTGAGCGTTCGGGGTCTGATCCTGCAACAGCGCCACGGCGGCGTTGATGGCATCGTTCACCAGCGTGCGGACGTCCTTGAAGACGGTCATCGACTGCTTGCCGTCGATAATGTACTGCACGGAAGCCTGCTCGGCGTCCTGGCCCGTTACCTTGTAGCTCGTGACGTCGGTATCGGTGGCGAACGCATCGGCGATAGCGCGGGCCGTGCCGTCGTTCGGAGCCAGGATGAAGACGTCACCCTTGTCGGTGGCCGGCGCCGCCGTCAGGTTCGCCTCGGCCAGGTTCTTGGCCGTGTTAAAGTCCCAGTTGGTGGTGACCTGGTTGATGATCTGGGCCATCTCGTCGCGGGTCAACTCGGCCTTGTCCTGCAGAGCCACCGCTTCGCTGGAGTTGACGACCCGGAAAGTGCCGTCGGCGATCTTCGGCTGCAACACCTTCCACGCCCCCTCGAAGAAGATGAAGGCGTTGTTGTCCGACGCTGCTCCGGCGTAGAGGTACAGCGGATTGTCCGTACCCTCGGCGTTGTCGACGAGGTACTGCGCTTGCTGCGCGCCGACGGCGAGGCTGTCGAAGGTCACGTAGTAGTCCACTGCGTCGGTATCGCGGATCAGGCGGTCGTAAGAGATGACCTTGACCCCGGCGTTGCGGGCCGCTTCGGCCGCCGCGGCGGCCGCGGTGCCGTCATGGGGCGTGATGATGATGACCTGGACACCCTTGGTGATCAGGTCTTCAACATTGGCGCGCTCCTTGGCCGAGTCGCCCTGGCTGAACAGGATTTCGACGTTGTAGCCGGCGGCTTCGAGCGCCTCGCGGAAGCGCGTCTCGTCCTGAACCCAGCGGGGCTCATCGCGCGTGGGCAGCACGATGCCGACGCTGCCTGAAACCTCGGCGGCCTCGCCAGCCGGCTCTTCAGCCGCTGGTGTTTCAACCGTCGCGCCTTCTTCCGCAGTGTTGTCGGCGGCTGGCTCGGCCGCGTTACCGCCGCCACAGGCCACTAAGGCCAGCATCGCCAGCAGGGCGATCAACAGGAATGTAAGTCTCGATGCGTTTTTCACGTTCTTTCCTCCGAGAAACAAAGGGTAAACAAACCACCGGTGAATTTACTTCACCGTTAGGGATTGTCAAGATTATGCCAGATCCATGGTCTCTTCCAGTGGCATCAACGGCCCTTGAACCAAAGCGCGCCGGTCGCTTGCCCGGCGGCCAGTTCCGCGAACCGGCCGTCAACGGTCACTTCATAGAGGCGATAGACTGCGCCCCGGTCGTGGCCGCCGGACGTATCGACCAGCGTGTAGTGGGCGCCGCCGGTAGACCCGCCGCGCGCCGGAATTATCCCGCCAGCGGGCAGGAACACCGTGCGGCCGGCGGCGTCCGTGCGCGCCACCCGGAAACCGGCCGTGCCGAGTTCTGTCGCCGTGTGCCACGTCAGGCGGAGGCCATCGGCGGCGGGCGCAATCGTAAAGTCGCGCAGCCCGACGGCCGTAGGACCGCTTACGGCAAAGATTTTCATCGCCGGGTCGCCCAGCAGGTTGAAGCCATAGAGCTCCGCGGGATGCTCGCCGGCCAGGAAGTACTGCTCTTTGGCGTAATTAGCCGCGTCGCCGATGCGATCCTTGTTGGCAACGAAGCGCGCATTATAGAACTGGGTGTGGAGCACGGTGTGTTCGCTGCTGAAGCCCAGGCCGGACGACGACCAATGCGCCGCCGTGCCCTTGCCGGCGAGCATTTTAAGGAACGTCTCGCCCAGCCCCTGCTGGTTCGGCCAGCCGAAGAAGCCGTCCAGGCAGTCGGCGCTGACTATCACGATGGGCTTGTCCTGATTTTGCCAGAAGGCCAGGTCGCCTGAGGTCAGAATGGCCCCCAGGCCGGAGTCGTTGGCCCAGTTGGTCACCGCGCCGTGGCCGCGGTAGTTCAGGATCGACACACCGGTCACGAGTTCCGTGTTCATATCGGTGCGCAACTGGGTCTTGGCCGCGACCGAGGTGTTGGGCAGGCACAGGTGGATCTCGGTGTAGGCCGGCGGGATGGCCTGGCCCGCGGTGACGTTCTCGGCGCAGAAATTGCCACCCGCGTCCGTGTTGTCGGCCACGAAGAGGATACGATTGTGCCAGGCTTGCGGCGTGTTGGCGCGCTGCGTCTCGAAGGCCATGATCTTATTGACGACGTTGTTGGCCTCGGTTAGATTGGCCGCCGGGATGCGGCCGATGGCGATATCGGGCAGCAAGTCGTTGCCGACCAGAAGCGAATACGGGAAGTCAGACGGGATAAGCCCGTTGAACCGGTCGACGAAGGGCAGGTTAGTCAGTACGAGGTTCGGCTCGTCTTTGTTCCAGAGCGAGCAGCCGACGGGCTCCGATACCGACAGCAGCGGGCAATCCAGGTTCTTCGGGTTAATGGTCGCGTCGCCGACAAGCAGCAGGTAGCCCGGCGTGGGCGTCCATGTCGCCAGAGCCGTGGTCAGATAGGCGTTGATGGCCGATGGCAGCGGCAGCCCATAGCCATACTGATTGATCACGTCCTGGATATCCACGACGTGGGTCGAAAGGCCGCTGAACGTGCTGCGGAAGGTCGCCAGCGTGTTGGCGGACGCCAGCAGGCTGTTGTGGGCGATCGCCAGCCACTTGGCGCCCCCACTCGCCGGCGTCAGGCTCGTCCCCACGTACTTCGTCATGTCCACCTTCGGCGTCACCACTGTCTCCATGTCCAGCGACAGGATGTTAGCCGTGGTTGTAGTCAGGTACTGCGCGCCCGCGCCGTGGTTGCTGCCCACCTTGACGGTGTAGACGCCGCCGTTGTTGACGATATCGCCCGCCGCGACGGGAATCTGCGCCGGCAGGCGCGGGTTGGTGATGTCATAGACGAGCATGGCCGCCGGGTCGCCGGTACTGAAGCCGGCCACCTGGAACTCGTGCTGCCCGACCGTGGGCTGGTTGAAGAAGAGCTGGTTGCTTGTTGCGCGCAGCTCGCGCTGGTAGTCGACCGTGATGCGGTTGAGGTACATGCGCGCCGGGGTGGCGCTGATGTTGACGTTGGTCAGGAACTCGAAGTGGATTGTGTTGCTGCCGTTCTGTAGCTGGCTGGCGGGCACGGTTCCGGCGACGCGCACGTCCTTGTTGAGCTGCCAGGAGGTCGTGCCGAAGGGCGCGTTGCCCAACACCGACCCGCGGACGGAATAGGTGAAGCCAGGCGACACGGTGGACGATTCACGGCTCATGAACTCGGTCGTGATGGTCGCCGCCGGCCCGCCCGCCAGCGGATAGGGCAGCGTAACGGCGTAATCCTTGGTCAGGTTCGGGGTGGCCGCTGTCTGCTGGATGGCGTCCCAATACCAGCTGTCGGGTTCGTCCTGGAAGGTTGGCCACTGGTCGGTCCAGGTGGTGAAGAAGTAGTTTTCCGGCTCGGCCGTGACGCTCGACGGGAACGAGGTCACCGCCGGATAGCCCAACCCCGTGCCGTTGGCGACGGTTTGGATGGCGGTCGGCGTGCCGCCCGCCCACAGCCAGAAGATGTTGTCGACGATGAACATCTTGTCGGCGCGCGGCCCGGTGAAGGCAAAGCCATAGAAGCGCAGCTTTTCGCCGGGCTCGAACTGGGCGTCGGCATCGCCGATGAAGGTGAAGGCGACCGGCTCGCCGCGGTGCATCATCTGGAAGGTGGCCGGGTTTACGGCGGCGACGTTCATGCCCGCCGTGACGAGGTCGGCGTAGGTGACTTCATAGATGCCGTCCTTGCGGATGGCGATTTTGAACACGTCCTTGTTGAGGGGCAGGGGCACGGTCGCGGCCAGCGCCGCCGGCGTTTCGGGCGAGACGCGCCAGGCAGCCGCCTGGGCGAAGTTGATGATGTCGGCCGCCAGGGCGTCGGCCGGGCCGTCCTCGGGGGCGATGGCGGTCGTTTCCGCGGCGCCGGAGAAAATCAGGTTGACGTTGTACTCCAGCGTCGCGTCGAGGACGCCCGCGGCGGCGTCATAGCGCAACGGGTAGAGGGCCAGCCGCGCGACGCGCAAATCGCGCAGGATGGCCGGCGCGGAGAGTTCGTAGCGCACCGCGGGATAGAGGCCTGCCGGCGCGGCCGGAACGGCCACGGTCGCGGTTTCGCCGTTCAGAGCGGCCCACGCGGCGGTGTCAAGCTCGGCGGCAACTGGCGGCAACGCGCCGACCGCCGCCGTTTGGGTCGGCCCGGTCGTGACCTCGGCGCGGACGGTTGCGCCGGGCGGCAGCGCCACGAAGGTCGTGTAGAACGGCAGCGGCGGCGCGCCCGGCGTTTGCAGCCGGTCGGCCACGCCGGGCATGGTTACGCGGCCGTCGGCGACGTCATACGCGGGAAAGCGGACCGCAAGACTGAGGCCCGTGGCGTCCGAAGCCAGGAGGCGGACCGAGAACGCGGCGTCCGCCCCTTCCCGTGCGCTAGCGGTCGCCGGGCCGGCCACCGTCAGGGCCACGAGCAGCAACAGCAGCAGCGCCGGCAACCGGCGGAAACCCACGGGCAGAAGCGAGGATGGCATGGTATTTTACTCCCGGAGCGCCGTTGCAAAGCGGCGGTATTGCGTACCAATTATACATACCATGACTCCGGCCTTTCTACCCTGGAGGTAACGCTCATGGAACAAGCAACAAGCGACCACCGCCTGGCGACGTTCGCGGGCGCGGGTAGAGAGCGCTCTTCACGTCCGTCTGCCGGTATGGCTAGACCGTTTCCGTAACCTTCTGGATCGCCCGCGGCGCATCGATGTTGAAATCGCGGGTGTGGGCCAGGTGCATGGCCAGCATTTGGCCCGGGACGATGGCGGTGATGGGGGAGAGCCACTCCGGCACGGGCGCCGGCAACGCCAGGGGCACGCGCGCCGAGGCCAGCACTTCCCGGTCGTCGCTGATGGCGATGACCTCGGCCTGCCGCTCGCGCAGCGTCCGGGTAAAGTCAACCGCCTCGGGAGCCATAAGGCCCGACGGGGCAACGACGATGACCGGAAAGCCCGGCTCCAGCATCGCCAGCGGCCCGTGGAGGAAGTCGGCGCTGCTGTACGGCTCGACGATGGTATAGGTCATTTCCTTCAGCTTGAGCGCCGTTTCGAAGGCGGTGGCGTAGTTGTAGCCGCGGCCGATGACCACGCAGCGCGGCATGTAGCGATAGCGGGGCGCAACGGCGGCGATGGCATCGTTCATCGCCAAGGTGGCGGCCACGGCATCGGGCATCTTCCGCAGCGCCGCTGCCTGCCCGGCCGAGCCGTCGAGGGCGACGCTGAGCAGGGCGACGGCTGCCAGTTCGGCGGTGTAGGTCTTGGTGGCGGCCACGGCCCGCTCGTCGCCCGCTTGGAGGTTGATAACGACGTCCCCTTGTTCGGCCAGGGCTGAATCGGGCCGGTTGGTCAGCACGGCCGTCAACGCTCCTTGCCGTCGCGCCTCGGCCAGCACGGCGACGATGTCGGGGCTTTTGCCGCTCTGGCTGATCCCCAGGACCAGCGCGTTGCCGAAGCGTGGCGGCCGGCCGTAGATGGTGAACAGGCTGGGCGCGGCCAGCCCAACCGATAGCCCGTTCATGGCGCCGAAGACGTACTGGGCATAGCGGCCGGCGTTGTCACTCGTGCCGCGGGCGGCAATGACGACGTGGTCGATGGCCCGGCCGCGAACGAGGTCGGCCAACGCTTGCGCCGTCGCTTCCTCCTCGTCCAGCAGGCGGCGCAGCACCTGGGGCTGCTCGTGGATTTCGCGGTAAAGGTGGGTTTGCTCCAGTGGGTTCATGTCGCTCCGGATGGTAGAGGGAATTGCCTCGCTTGAATCTGCGCCAGCCTTGTCATGGGCGTTGGTCTGGTCTCTTATGCCGGTTCGAGGCCCGGGGCGGGCGCGGCCGGTTCCGGCTCAGCGGCGCGCCGCGCCGCCACGATAAAGAGCGCTCCGGCGGCGGCGTAGGCCAGCGCGGCGATAAAAAGAGTCGCCCGAAAGCCCACGTGGATAGAAAGCGCGGTCGCCAGCGCCGATCCCAGCACCGATGTTACGCCGTTGATGCCCCACAGCCAGGGCACGACCGTGGGCTCGCGCTGCCCGGCCCACCGGATGCCGGACGGGAAGGGGATGCCCATCAGAAAGCCCAGGATCGACAGCAGCAATACAGCCACCGCGAGCCGCGCGTTCAGCCCGAGGCGCAATGTCTGTTCCAGAATGAGACTGCTGAACAGGGCATGGAGCAGCAGGAAGGCGACCAGAACGGGGAAAACGCGGCGCAGGCGCGCGACCAATCCGTGGCCCGGCCAGCGCCCGCTCCACCAGCTGCCCAGGCCGCTGAAGAGCAGGAGCGAAAACAGCACCACCGCCAGCGAATAGACCGGCTGGCCCAAATAAACGGTCAGTTTCTGCATCGTCGGGATTTCAACCAGCATGAAGGCCAGCCCCAGCCCGCCGAAGTAGGCCAGCGTGGCCGGGGCCGGGCGGACCAGGCCGCGCCGCCGGCCGCCCAGCCATAGCGGGACAATGACGAACAGCGCGCTCAGCGCGGCCGTGATGCCGATGACGGCGAACAGGATGGTGATCGCCTCCATACTGGTGCGATAGACGCCGCTGCCGCTGAGCGCCGGGTCGAGCAGGTCGCCCAAGAGGATGAGATTAAAGAAGAAGGGCCGGTTGTCGGTGGCCGGCGAGATGTCGAGCGGATAGGCGCGGATGAAGGCGTCGGGGTCGGGGTCGGTTATGAAGCGGCCGACTTCCTCAACCGGTTCCAGCCCCGGCGCGTACAGCAACTCGAAGTCGAACTCGGCGGCGATCGCTTGCAGCCGGGCTACCTCCTCCGCCGTGAAAGGGTCGCGCTTGAAGAGCGTGGTCGAAAGCCCCTCGGTCTGGGCCGTCGCGCGCTCGGGCATGGCGATGACCGCGACGTGATCGCGCGGGTTGGTCGCGCCGGCCGCCTCCCAGCCGGCCAGGCCTGTCGTCACCAGCCGCAGCGTCTCGGCCGGGCGGCCGGGGAGATACCAACGCGAAATGCTCAGAACGCCGTCGGGGCGGAGATGGTTGAAATAGCTCTCAAACGCTTCGCGGGTATAGAGGCTGTTTTCCGACAACGCGAACGCGCCCGAGCCGCCGGCGGCCCACGTGTCAATGAGCGAGGCCTGGATCACGTCGTAGGTATCGGGACTCCGGTCGATGTAGCCGCGGGCGTCGGCGGTGACGACCCGCACGTCCGGCCGCGTGTACAGGTTCCCGGCGAAATCGGCGAACGGCCCGCGCACGGCTTCGACCACGGCCGGGTTGACCTCGACGGCCGTCACCTGCGGCGCGCCGGAAGCCAGCGCGGTCAGTACGTCGCGCCCCCCGCCGGGACCAATGATGAGCGTTTGCGGCGCGTCTTCCAGGTGGTAGGCGATGGCGGTCAGGTCGTTGCGCAGGAAGCTGACCTGGCTCAGGTCGCCCTCAAAGCGCTGGATGGGCGTGCCGGCGACCGCGTCGATGAGCAGCAGGGCGTGGTGCCACAGGCCGCCCGCGGCGACAGTCTCATCCCACTTCTTGGGCGAAACGCCCCAAAAGAACGGATACCCCTCGGGCTCGTAGACCGTGACGCGGGAGTGGATGTTCCATTTTTCATAGACGATGGGCGGCTCTTGGCCGCCGGCCTTGTTGACGACGATGCGCAGCCACGGCTGGTAGAGGTTGGTGAGCAGCAGCCCGCCGGTGAACAGCAGAGCCAAACCGGCGGGCGCGTACCAGCGGCGTCGGCCGTAGAGGAAGGCCGTGGCGGACAGGGCCAGGATGACGCTTAGCAACAGCAGGGCGTTTACGCCGCCAAGTCGCGACAGCGCGACCACACTCAAGATGCAGCCCAGCGCCGCGCCCACCAGGTCGGCGGCATAGACGCGGCCCGCATCACCGGGCCAGCCGGCCAAAGTCAGCGCGAGCACGCTGCCGGAGAGAAAGAAGGGCGCGGACAGCAGCACGTAGATCACCGCCAGCCAGGCTAGCTGGTCGAAAGCCAGGCCGCCGTCGCGGTTCATCAGGACGGGCGCGAACGGGATGCGCAGGTAGATCAGGAAGACGACGGGCACAATGATGGCCAGAACGGCCGCCGCGCGGCCGATCCACTTCTGCGCCGCCTGTGGCTCGCGCAGCCGGGGAAAGAAATAGAGCACGACGCCGGCCGTGGCGCTGCCCATCAGGGCCATCGAGATCGCCAGAAAGGCGAAGTGATACCACATCGTCACGGAGAAAATGCGCGTCAGGACGACTTCCAGCGCCAGCGCTCCGGAACTAATCAGGAAAACGCCCGCCAGAAGGTGCTTCGTGATTTTCATGGCTGTTTGCTACCTCGGCGCCGGATCCAGTCGCTTTCAAGCGCATGAACATTTTGTGAGAAAGCGCCTCTTGCCCGATTGTAGCCGCCCAGTCCGGCCCGGTAAACAGCAAGCCCGGGGCGGAAGAGACAACGACGCCCGGACACAGCTGAGGGTGCGGAAGAATCGTGTCCGAACGCGCCGCCGCGATCGCTTGAATCGGCTCAATCGGCGGGGTAATCGCTCCGGTAGACCGACTGCCCGCCGACGAACGTCTCGACCACGCGCAAATCGGGGGTGATGAGCGCCAGGTCGGCGTCATAGCCGGGCGCGATACGGCCGATGCGGCCGTCGATCCCCAGCAAGCGGGCCGGCGTCGTCGTCACCGTAGCCAGCAGCGCCGGCAGAGGCGCGCCCGTGAATGACCGGAAGGCGCGCAGGATGGCGTCGAGCGCCAGCACGCAGCCAGCCAGCGTGCCGTCAGCCAGCCGCGCCGAGGTTTCATCGACCGTTACCCGGGAATCGCCCAGGAGATAGTCGCCAGCGTCCATTCCCATCGCCGCCATGGCATCCGTCACCAGGTTCAGCCGCTCGGGGCCGAGCAATTGCCAGATCAGGCCCACGAGAGCGGGGTGGACATGCAGCCCGTCGGGGATGAGGCCGACGATGATGCGCGGGTCGGCCAGGGCGGCGGCGACAAGTCCCGGCTCGCGGTGGTGCAGCGGCGGCATGGCGTTGAATAGATGGGTGGCGTAGCGCGCGCCGGCATCGAAACCGGCCGCCGCTTCGTCGAACGTCGCCAGCGAGTGACCGGCGCTGACGACCACGCCACGGGCAGCCAGTTCGGCTGCGGCCTCCAGCCCCCACGGCAACTCCGGAGCCAGTGTCACGAGGCGCACCGCCGCCTCTGGCGACCAGCCGGCGATTGCCTCCGGCGAGGCGTGGCGCAGGTGGGCCGGGTTGTGCGCGCCTTTCTTGCCCGGGTTAAGGAATGGTCCTTCGAGGTGGAGGCCAAGCGGCCGCGCGCCCGTCCAGCCCGGAGGCGGCCCCGCGCGTAATACCTCCTGCGCCGCGCGCGCCGTAGCCGCAGGCGAGGTGATGATAGTCGGCAGGAAGCCGGTCACCCCAAAGCGCGGCAGGGCAGCGGCGACCTGCCAGATAGTCGCCGGGTCCGCGGTGAAGTCCAGGCCTAGACCGCCGTTGACCTGCAAATCGAGGAAGCCGGGGGCGAGGATCAGCCCCGTGGCGTCGCGAACGGCCGCGCCGCGTGGCAGGGAGGCGTTGGCTGCGCCCGTGGACTGGATGCGGCCGTCTTCAATAGTCACCGTTCCGGCGGCTAACGTCTGGTCGGGCGTGACGAGCGTGGCATTGCGGATAACGAGCATGATACTTTTCCCGAAGAAAAGCGATCCGCAAGCGGGGTAGATTCCAGGAACTCCGGAATCTGCCTCAGCGGCGGATGATTCCTTCTTTAACTCTCCAGTCGCACGGGCAGGCGGCCGGAGGGGACGAATTCGCCGAACAGGGCGGCGGCCAGCGCGTCTAGCGACGGCCGGTGGATGCTATAGGTTGCCAGGTGCGTCGGCGCTTGCGGATAGACGCTCAGGTCATAGGGCGCACGCAGCGCGGCGGTGATCACCGGCACGCCCGTCGCCAGCAGTTCGCCCGCCAACGCCGTCTGGTCGGGCTGCATGTAGGCGTTGATCGTGCCCAGCACGATCAGATCGTAGTCGGCCGCGCGGCGGCGCAGCGCGGCGATCTCGCCGGCATCCGGCGCATGGGACGTGATGAACTCATCCACGCGCGGGTGATAGCGCCGCAGGGCGGCCGCCAGTTGCGGCGTGACGTAGGCCGACGTATCGGCCGGAGTCAGATTGCGCGGCTGGGGCATGACTGCGGCCACGCGCGCGTCAGCGGCCAACTGCAGCGGCAGCAGCCCGGCGTCATCGCGCAGCAAGGTCACGGCGCGCCGGGCCAGCTCTGCCTCCAGCGCCCGGTGCTCGGCGCAGCCGACCGTTTCGAGCGCGGGCTGAGGTTGGGCGGCCGTCCATGTCTTGAGCGCCAGGACGCGTTCGACCGACGTGACCAGGTGGCTGTCGTCGATGAGTTCGCGGCTGCGCGCCAGAACGAGCCCGGCGTAGATGCGCTCTTGTACCGCCTCGTCGGCCATGAGCAGCATCAGGTCAACCCCGGCGCGGAGGGCGGCGATGACGTCGACGATCTGGCCCGCGCCCTGCGTGATGGCCCCCATGTCGAGGGCGTCCGTGATGCTGACGCCCTGAAAGCCCAGCTCGTCGCGGGCATAGTCATGCATCACGCGGCGGGCAACCGTGGCCGGATAAGCCGCGCTGCCGGTCAGGGCGGGGACGGCAAAGTGGCCGGTCATCAGCAGTCTGGCTCCCGCGGCCATCCCGGCGCGAAAGGGAACGGTCTCGACTTGCGCCAGCCGTTCGCGGCTGTGGTCGATAACCGGCATGCCGTGGTGGGAGTCGAGGGTCGCTTCGCCCAGACCGGGGAAGTGCTTCAGCGTCGCGGCCACGCCCGCCGCCTGCAAACCCTCGACCATGGCCGCGCCCAGTCTCGCGGCCACAGACGGGTCGTCGCTGAAGGCGCGCGTCCCCAGCGCCGGATTGCGCGGTTCGGTGTTGAGATCGAGCACCGGCGCATAGTTGATGTTGATGCCCACGGCGGATAGTTCGCGGCCGATGGCGTAGCCGACGCGCCGCGCCAGGTCCGGGTCGCGCGTCGCGCCCAGGGCCATGTTGCCGGCGAACTGCGTCGCTCCCTCGCCCAGGGCGGTCAACTGGCCGCCCTCCTGGTCGGCGGCGATGAGCAGCGGCGCCTGGCCGGCCCCGCGCGCCGCGCGTTGCAGCGTCGTCGTCAGCGCGCGAAGCTGCTCCGGGTCCGCATAGTTATAGCCCCGGAACAGCGAGAAGCCGCCGACGCGGCGCCGGCGCAGCCAGTCAAGGATGCGCTCGGGCGGCTCCAGGCCGTCAAAGGCCAGCATGAGCTTGTAGCCGATCAGTTCTTCGTAGGCGTCGGTCATGGGCTGTGGGGGCGGAAACCGGGCTTCTCCGCAGAAGCCCGGTTTCCGGGATCGTCCTATAGCTAGTCGCGCGGCCAGGAAGCGTCGATCTCGGCCAGGGCGGTGTCCAGGTCGGTCGAGCCGCTGATGTAGTCGGTCATCGCCTTCCAGAAGGAGCCCGCGCCGACTTCGGCCGGCATCAGGTCGGACGCGTCAAAGCGTACGCTGGTCGCGCTTTGCAGCAACTCGGCCACCTTGCGGTCGACGGTATTCTCGTACCAGTCGAGGCTCGAGTCCTTGTGCGGCGATAGCGCGCCACCCTGGCGGACCCATTGCTCGACGCCCTCGCCCTTGCTGAAGAACTCCATCAGGGCGCGGACTTCGGGCCGGTCGTTGAACATGACCATCAGGTCGCCGGCGACAAGGGCCGGACGGCCGTACTGCTCGTCGATGGGCGGCAGATAGAAGAAGTCGTAGTCTTCGCCGGCGACGAGCGTGTCATCACCGAAGAAGCCGGTGATCCACGCCGCCTGCGAATGGAACCAGCAACCCGGCGGGTCCTGGAACATGGGCACGGGCGAGTCGCCGATGAAGGTCGAGACGATGGACGGCACGCCGCCGTAGACGTAGTCCTCGTTCAGCCAGATGGCGGACATGACTTCGGCCGCATTCTTTACCTCCGGGGAGGCGAAGGGCAGTTCGCCTGCGACCCACTTGTCGTAATTCTCCAGCGACGTGGTCCGCAGCATGATATTCTCCATCCAGTCCGTCGCCACCCAGCCGGTGGCCGCGCCAGACTCGATGCCGATGCACCAGGCGGTGTCGCCGTCGTCGGCGATCTGCTGGGTCAGGGCCATCATTTCGTCCCACGTCTCGGGCACTTCGTAGCCGGCGGCGTCGAACTGGGCCTTGGGGTAGAACACCATGCTCTTGACGGCGGCGCGATGCCAGACGCCGGCCGTGATGTCATTGCCGTCCGCACCGGGCATGGTCGCCATGTCGAGCCAGCTGTCGATGTAGGTTTCCTGGAGCTTTTCGCGCGGCAGGAAGGTGCTGATGTCAACCAGTTCGCCGGCGGCGGCGAAGCGTTGGGCCATGGCCGGCTGTGAGATGTTGGCAATGTCGGGCGGCGCGCCGGCATCCACGGCGACGTTGATCTGCGTCTCAAAGTCCTTGGAGCCTTCGTAGACGACGTCGATGCCGGTCTGCTCCTCAAACGGGGCGACGGCGGCTTCCATCTTGGCCGCTTCCTCGTCGACCATCGTGCCGAGGATGCTCACGGTCGTGCCGCTGAACTCGCCAGCGCGGGCGCGCTCCAGGAAGCTGCCCTCGGCCGCGGGTTCTGCCGGCGCTTCAGTCGGCGCGATTTCCTCGGCTGGCGCTTCGGTCGGGGCCGGCGCCTCAGTCGGCACTTCAACCGCGGCTTCAGCCGTCGGCAGCGCTTCTTCCACAGCCGCGGCCGTGGTCGGCGCGGCTTCCTGGGCAGCTTCCTCGACGGCCGCGCCGCCGCCACAGGCGGCCAGGCCCAGAACAAGCACCACCAGGGCGAACAGGGTCAGTAGACGGTTCATTCCTTTCCTCCGCAAACTCTCTACACTGCACAAACGCCGATTACAAACTTCCTGATTCACAGTCACTCCTCTCTTCATCTCACCTCCGCTTGACAGTCTCGGCCTCAAACGGGGTTGGTCAGGTAGACGGCGCCGATGACCCCGGCGTTGAAATCGGAAGGGACTACGGCGACTTTCGCCTCCGGCAGCATGGACGCGGCCAGCGGTGAGTCGGCGCGCAGGGCAGCCAGCGCATCGCGCAGCGGCCGCTCGAACGCCATCCCGGCGCGGGTGACGCCCCCACCAAGGACGACCTTGTCAACGTCATAGCTCATCACCAGCAGGTAGACGCCCCGCGCCAGATAGGACGCCGCGCGCGCCACGACGCGCGCCGCGGCCGGTTCGCCCGCGCCGGCCAGTTCATACACACGCGCCGCGTCCAACGGTTCGCCGTCCGCCGGCACCACGCCGGCGGCGTAGGCGGCAATGGCCGGCCCGGCAGCGAACGCCTCCAGGCAACCGTAGGAGCCGCACGCGCAGCGCGGCCCGGCGGGGTCAATCGGAATGTGGCCGACTTCGCCGGCCATACCACGGCGGCCGCGATAGAGACGGCCATCAAGCACCAGCCCGGCGGCAATGCCCGTGCCGATGCTCAGATAGGCCAGGCTGTTGAGCGGCTCGGTCACCCGAGCCCAGTTGTACGCACCCCAGGCGGCAGCGCGCACGTCGTTCTCCAGCGCCACCGGCGCGCCAAGCGCCTTCTGCAGCGCGTCGCGCAGTGGGAACGGCTCGCGCAGGTTCAGATTGACCGCCAGACGCACGGTGCCACTCTCCGGGTCAACTTGGCCGGGAATGCCTACCCCGATGCCGGTTAACTCGGCGCCCGTCACCCCGGCGGCGTTCAGCGCCCGGTTGACCGTGGCGACTACTCCAGCGACCAGCCGGTCCGGGCCGGTCACATCGGTCGGCTGCGTGACTTCGGCCAACGTCCGGCCGTTCGCATTGACCACCAGCGCGGCCGTCTTGGTGCCGCCGATGTCCAGTCCAACGCGCACGCTCATACGATCCCTAATTCCCGGTGCAGCACGAGGGCGGAACAGCCCAGGGTAATGATGTCGCCCATCTGGCCGGCGGCGAGCGAAGGGAAGCGCACCGTTGTCACCGCCGCCATAGCGGGTAGAACCCGCTGGTGCATCTCGGCCGTTACGGCATCGAGCAGGACGTCCCCCAGATCGGCGATGCGCCCGGCCAGAACGATGGTCTGGATGTTGTAGGCGCCGACGAGGTGGGCCACGGCCGCCCCCAGATGACGCCCGGCGCGCACGGCGACGTCGACGGCGACCGGATCATGGCTATGGACGGCGGCGACGAAGCGTTCCCATGTCACCGGCTGCGATCCGGCCAACGTGGATTGCGTGCGGTCGGCGGCCGTCGCCGCGCGCAGAATGGCCGGGGTGCTGCTTGTCGTTTCCAGGCAGCCGCGATTGCCGCAACTGCACAGGACGCCTTCCGGATCGACCACCACGTGACCGATCTCGCCCGCGCCGAAGCCATCGCCATAGAAGGGTTGTCCATTGAGGATGACGCCCGCCCCGGTGCCCTGGCCGATGCGCAGGACGATCAGGTTTGCCGGCGGTCGCGCCGCGCCGTAAGTGAACTCGGCCAGCGCCGCCATATGGCTGTCGTTGGCGACGTGAACCGGAAGGCCGTAGCGCGTGGCCAGCAGATCGCGCAAGGGCAAGTTGACCCAACCGAGGTTGACGGCGCGCAGAACAATGCCGTGATGGGGGTCAACCAGACCGGGCGTGGCGACGCCAATTCCCAGGGGGGACGGGCCGGTATGGAGCAGAAGCTGGTCAATAAGCTCGCCGACGGGGTCGAGCGTGGCGCCGCCGGGCGCGCTGGCGGGGAGGGCCGCCCGGTAGACGATGTCACCGTTAAGATTAACCACCGCGCCGCGGAACTCGCCGCCGCTCAGATCGAGCGCCAGCAGGGCGCGCCCGCGGCCATTGACCGCGACGAGGGTGGGCCGCTTGCCCCCGGCCGACGGGCCCTGGCCCGTCTCCACGACCAGAGCGCTGTCCAGCAATTCGGCCACCAGGGTAGACACGGTCGGCCGTGTGAGCTGCGTTTGGCGCGCGATCTCGGCGCGGCTGATCGCGCCCGCGCCGTAGATCGTGCGCAGAACGAGGCGGCTATTGTGGTCCTTGGTCTGATGGCGGGTCGCTTTCTTCACGGCGGGTTACGGCCAAGTAAGTAAAATAAACTTACAAAGCCAAGTATAGGCGCGGAGGGGGCTGTTGTCAAGCGTCTGCCGCTCGGAAACCAAAGCCGGCGCGAGGGTCAAAGCCTCTTCGCGCCCTGGTGTCCTAAAATGCTGCTATTCTGTTGACACTGCCGATCACTTCTGCTAGACTCCTGACTTGCATTAGGGGGCGTGGTGTAGCGGTTAACACGTCGGCCTGTCAAGCCGAAGATCGCGGGTTCGATCCCCGTCGCTCCCGTGGGAGTATAATGGGTCAACTTCATCGTAAGTTGGCCCATTTGTTTTATGGGTTGACCCGCGACCCTTAGAGCGCAAAGTGTTTGGTCCAACGCGCTAGCTGCGGATTCGGCTAAGATGATCCTGGCCCCGCTGCAGAAAACCTGATGCCACTAGAAGGGGTTGATTTCGTCCTCATCGCACTGGCCGCCGCGGCCGCCGGAGCAGTCAACGCGTTGGCCGGCGGCGGCACGCTGATCACCTTTCCCACACTGACCGCACTGGGTGTGCCAGCCGTCGCCGCCAACATTACCAACACCGTCGCCCTCGGCCCCGGCTACCTGGGCGCGCTGCTGGCCCAACGGGCCGACTTTGCCGGCCAGCGGCGACGATTACTTTTGTTGCTGCCCGCGGCGGCGCTGGGCGGGTTGACCGGCGGCCTGCTGCTGCTGAACACCGGCGAGCGCCTGTTCCGCGAGATGGTTCCCTACCTCATCCTGCTGGCGTCGCTGCTGCTGGCCGTCCAGGAACCACTGCACCGCCGGATGGCAGCCCGCGCCGCGCGCGCCGGCGGCCGGCCGCCGGCTGAGGGGTGGGCTGTTGTGCCCGTCTTTCTGGTGTCCATCTACGGCGGCTATTTTGGCGCGGGCATTAGCGTCATCGTCCTGGCCGTGCTGGGATTGACGCTCGACGACTCGCTGACTCGACTCAATGCCCTGAAACATTCCGTGACCTTAGCCGCTAATATAGGCGCAACGGCGTTATTTCTCTTCTCCGGCGAGGTGATCTGGGCGGCGGCGGCGGTTATGGCCGTCAGCGCGCTTATCGGTGGGGCGTTGGGCGGAGAGCTGGCCGGGCGCATCCGGCCAGCTACGTTGCGGGCTGTCGTGGTCACCCTGGGTATTCTCATCGCCATCATCTATTTCGTGCGCGGTTAGGGGAGGCGTGTGGTGACGGCGTCTTCCCGATTCATGGCGGTCGCCCCAGGGACGGCTCCTACTCCCCCCTTGACTTCACTTCACTCCCTAACGCATCAATAGACCGGCAAGAGCGTTCCGCCGCGCAAACAGCCTAGAGTTGGGTACACAGTTCGCGCTGTAACCTGGCTCTTTCGATCTTGCCCAACGAATTTCGGGGGAGGTTTTCAACGAATATGACGCGACGGGGGACTTTGTACTTCACGAGATAGGCTCTACAGTGGGTGATGATGTCTTCTGTTGCTAGCTTCGCGTGAGGGTCGGGGACAATGACCGCGACGACGATTTCCCCCCACTCGCTATCAGGACAACCGACCACCGCGCTGGCTTGTACGCCCGGGTGTTGCGCCAACACCAGTTCCACCTCTGAGGGATAGATGTTATAGCCGCCACTGATAATTAGGTCTCGGGAGCGGCCCTTAAGCGTTATATACCCATCCGGCTCGCGAAAGCCCACATCGCCGGTGCGGAACCAGCCGTCCGGCGTGAAGGCGTCGGCCGTCTTCTGCGGCTGTCGCCAATACCCCTTGAACACGTTGTTGCCCCGCACCTGCACCGCACCAATCTCGCCGTCGGGCAATGGGTCTTCCGTCTCGGGATGGACGATTCGAACCTCAACACCCGGCAACGGGAAACCGACCGAGCCAACGCGCCGTTCCCCTTGCAACGGGTTAGAGATCAGCATACCCGTCTCGGACATGCCGTAACGCTCTAGTAGCACGTGACCAAACGTGATCCTGAATTGGTTGAACAGGTCATCCGGTAAGCGGTCAGACCCCGATGTCATCAGCCGCACATGACTCAGATCGTAAGCGGCAGCGTCGGGCCAGTTGACTAACCGCCGGTGGACGGTCGGAACCGCCATAAACACCGTGCATTTCCGGTCGCAGAGTGTTTGCAGCGCTTTGTCCGGAGCAAACCGGGGGAGGAAAATGGTTGTCGCGCCCGCATTCAACGCCCCGTGGAGGGCTACAATAAGGCCGTGGACGTGAAACAGCGGCAGGACGTGGAGCAACACATCATCCTCTCGCCAGCCCCACGCTTCATGCAGGGAGTCGATGGTTGCCGTCAGGTTGCCGTGCGTCAGCTCCGCCCCTTTGGGCCGGCCGGTGGTGCCGCTGGTGTAGATCATCAGGCAAGTGGCCGCTAAATCCAGGGGCACCGCAAGGTTGGCGCACTCGGCCGGGTTGTAGCCGGCTACAAGGGCATCAAAGCCCTTGCCTGAATGCGAATCGAGAAAAACTGCCTCACGGATAGCGGGGATACCCCCAGGCAAGTTATTCAGACTTTCCCGCATTTCCGCATCAGCCAAGAGCAGGCTGGCCCCCGCGTCCTCCAGAAAGTAACACAATTCGTGAGCCGGATAGTCAGGATTCAGCGGCAGGCTAATCGCCCCCAGGCGCATGACCGCCAGGTGCAAGTAGACAAACGGCAGGCACTTTGGCAAGTGAAGGGCGACGCGATCGCCTTCGCCAACCCCTTTGGCGCGCAAATAGCCCATCGTTTGCAGGATGGTTTCCTCGAGTTGCCGATAGGTAACGACGGTGACGCCATCGTCCCGGACAAACTCGAGCGCCGTCTTGGCCGCATATTGCTGGCAGTTGGTTTGCAGGCGCTGCAGGAAGGTCATGGGTTATGCCGATTCTCCACCAGCGTCCAAAGCCGGCTGGGGCTAAGCGGGATTTCAAGAATCTCAATGCCCGTCCCGTCCAGAGCATCTTCGATAGCCTGGGCAAAGAGCGGTCCAACGGGAATCGCGCCCGCCTCGCCCGCCCCCTTTGTGCCCAGGGGGTTAAGCGGCGACGGCGTGACGACGTGGCCCACGACCATGCGCGGGATTTCCATCGCCGTCGGCACGAGGTAGTCCATAAACGAGCCGCTCAAGAGCTGGCCGTCCGGGCTATAGCTCAACTTCTCGTAGAAAGCGTTGCCGATCCCCTGCGCCGCGCCGCCGTGGATTTGCCCATCCAGTATCAGCGGATTGATGACGTTGCCGCAATCGTGGACGATGGCATAGCGCAGTATTTCCAGCGCCATCGTCTCCGGATCGATCTCGATGATCATGGCATGGACGCCGCTGGCGGTCGCGCCCGAGCGAGGGCCGAAATAGTCGGTGGACTCCAGCCCCGGCTCCGTGCCCGGCTGGACGGCGCCGCGCATCGGGTTGGCTCTTTGCGCCAGTTGTCCCAGAGGAATGGCGCTGGCAGGCGTGTCTTTGATTTGCACGCGGCCGTCGACCAGTTCCAGATGCTCCGCGGCGATGTTGTCCAGTTCGGCGCTCGCCATCCGGAGAATCTTCGCGCGAACGTTGCCCGCGGCGGCGTTAATGGCGTTGCCGGCGACGACCGCGCCGCGACTGGCAAACGTCCCCGCGCCCCAGTGAAACTGGTCCGTGTCGCCGGTGATGATATCGACGTCGCTCACGGCGACGCCTAACTGATCGGCGACGATCTGGGCGTAGACGGTGTAGTGACCCTGGCCTTGCGTGCCAATGCCGGTGGCGACGCTGACGCGGCCGTTGCTCTGCACCTGCACCCGCGCGCCCTCATAGGGCCCGATGCCCGTTCCCTCGACATAGCAGACGAGACCCAGTCCCAGGAGGCGGCCGGCGGCCTTCGCTTCGGGCTTGGTCTTGCGGAAGAACTCCTCGTAGCCGATCAGTTCCATCGCCTTATCCAGCGCCGGCTCGTAGTTGCCGCTGTCGTAGACGAGTGGGGCGAAGTCCTGGAAGATGACCTGGTTGTCGTAGGGGAACTGCTCCGGCTGGATGAAGTTGCGCCGGCGAATCTCAGTCCGATCGATCCTCAACTCCTTCGCGGCGATATCGAGCAGGCGCTCCATGACGAAGACGCCGTGCTGCCGGCCCGCGCCGCGGTAGGGCGTGACGATGGTCTTGTTCGTGAAGACGCTGGTGAACTCGCTCCGGTAGGCGGGGATGTCATAGCAGCCCAGCAGCGTGCACTGGCTGTTCAGCGGCACGGTCAGCCCATAGGGCGCATAGGCCCCGGCGTCATGCAGGAATTTGTCGCGGACGGCCAGAATGCGGCCCCGCTCATCCAGCGCCATCTCCGCCCAATGGAGCTGATCCCGTTCCTGAGTCGTGGCCACGAAGTTCTCGCTGCGGTCTTCAATCCACTTGACCGGCCGCTCCAGTTGCCTGGCGGCCCAGCAGACCGTGGCCTCCTCCGGGTAGAACATCATGATCTTGGGTCCAAAGCCGCCGCCGATGAAGGGGGCGATCACCCGTACCTGATTTTCGGACAGCCCCAAATAGGCTGCCATGTAGTTCCTGATGGAGATCGGGGCCTGGGTGGTGTCCCAGATGGTCAGCCGCGCCGCGCGGCGATCCCAGTCGGCCACAATCCCGCGATTCTCCATAGCCGCGGCCGTGCCGTGGTCATAATAGAAACGGCGCTTGACAACGAGCGCCGCGTTGCGGGCGATGGCATCGAACTGCGCGCCGTTGCCCTTGATCTGGATGACGTGGGCGTTGACGTTGGCCCCGGCCGGGCCAAGCTCCAGATCGTCGTGCACCAGGGGCGAATCGGGCAGGATGGCCTGTTCCAGGTCGACGACGGCCGGCAGCGGTTCGTACTCCACCCACACCTGATCCGCGGCGTCCTCGGCCAGGTAGCGACTCTCGGCCACGATCATCACCACCGGTTCACCGGCATAGCGCGCTTTGCCTTTGGCCAGGGGCACCTGGGTGCGTTGATTAAAGACGATCCCATCGATGGGCGGGGGGGAGACGAGGAGCGGGCCGGGCTGCCAGTGGTCGCCTAGGGACTCGGCCGTGTAGACGGCAATGACCCCCGCCATCGCCGTGGCCGCCGAGGCATCGATGCTCACGATGCGGGCGTGGGCGTGCGGGCTGCGGACGAAGGCGACGTGGGCCATGTCCGGCAAGTCGACGTCATCGACAAACAAGGCTTGTCCCGTCAGCAAGCGCGGGTCTTCGTTGCGCCTGATCCGTTGGCCGAACTGCCGTGATCCCGCCACAGGTTGCTCTCCTTCGAGGTCGAAAGGCTCCTCGATCGCCCTCGCTCTCGTCTGCGCCGCGTCTTACCGGAAGGCCACGATTCTGGCCCAACAACTGGTCAGTTCGATCCCTTGCTGGACGAAACAGCCGATGAAGTAGCGGCCGCTCTCCGCTCCCGCCAGCTCAAAGCCGAGGTTCTCGGCGTGGATGATGCCCCTGGGGAAGAGGTTCAGGTGCATGTCCTGATAGTATCGATCCAGCGGGTACATCTCGTCCCAGTCCTTGCCATACTGGTCGATGAGTTTCCGATTTGCTTCCTCGAACGTGCGGGGGTGCCAGTTGCGCTGGATGGTGTTCATGGGATGCTCCATCGCCACGCAGTCCACGCCCAGCCACTTGATCCGCTTTTCAATGCACCAGCCGGCGAAATCGGGCGACGGCCCGGGGTGCTTGATCATGTAACGGAACTCATCCGCGTCCGGGCTATTCCAGCCGTAAGCATGCCAGCCCGTCTTGACGATGAGGATGTCGCCCGGTTGGACGTCGACCACGCTTTCAATCATGGCCGGGGTGTAGACGCTGGAATTGCTCACCATTGACGAGATGTCGGCAATGACGCCCGGCCCAAACCAGTAGTCAAACGGCATCTCGCCGATCGCCCGGCCCGCGGCGTGAAAGTGCTTCTCGCCGTCCATGTGCGTCGCCAGATGGAAGCTGGCGCGGCAGTGGGCGTTGTTCCGTCCCAGACCGAAATACTGGCCGCTTGCCCGCTTGGTGTATTTCACGCTCAACGGCTCATAGTTGGCCCACTGCGGCGTTTGCACGCTGAAGGGCAGCGTCATATCCGTCATCTCGCCGGCGCGCATGAGGTCGAAGAAGTCCGCCTCGCTCATGCCGTCGGGCGCTTGCAGGGCCGCCACTCGCGCCCAGGCCGACTCCACTTCCATGAAGGGAATTGGCTGGATCATGATCCAGGCGCGCTGATTGCGGAGCTCATCGATTTGCCCGCCCAGCGACTCCGCGAGGAGCAGTCCGGCTTTGGGTAGCGTGATGTGGGTCAGTTCGTAATACCAGTCAGGCGGAAAGAGTTCATCCCATGACTTGCCGTGCGTCTCTCTCAGCCGGGCCTCCGCCTTCTCAAACTCGCGCGGGTGCATGGTGCGCAAGTTGGTGTTCATCGGATGCTCGGCGCAGCCGCAATCGACGCCGATCCACTTGAGCTTCATGTCCAGCGCCCACTGGAAGAACTCCGGCGACGGCCCCGGATGGCGCAGGTAATAGCCGAACTCCTTGTTCTCGATGCCGCCCTGGGCGCCGGCGTTAGGCACGTCGGGCTGATCCCAACCGTACTTGTGGTAGCCCGTATTGATGATGAGGATGTCGCCTGACTTGACCTGCGCGCGGCTGGCGATCATTTCCGGCGTGTAGAGGCCGTAATCCGTGACGGCGTCGGCGATGTCCACTACCACCCCTTCGCCACAGAGGTCGGTCAGGGGAATATCGGCGATGGCGCGCGAGCCGGAATGAAAGGCTCGCGGCCCCACAAGGTGCGTGCCGGTGTTGTTACTCCACTCGATCAACTCGCCATTAGCGCCCTGCCCGCCGCCCCACGAGCCGGTAAGCCGCTTGAAGAAATGGACCTGTAGCGGCATCTCGCCCGGCCAGGGCGGGGTGAAGAGGCTCAAGCGCTGGGTCAGGTCATACCACCGGGCATTCACCAGCGTGTTGATCGTTTGTTCATGAGCCATGCGCCCCATCCTTATCCCGTGTCCTGACAGGTTTCCAGTGACTCGCTGCTATCGCGTCGCCCACGGCGCGTCGCTCAATAGACCCGGCCGCGGCCGCCCAGCCTGCGGACGTGTTCCGGGTCGTAGCAATCGCCATACTTCGTCTTCGGCAGGGCGTCCTTTTGGGCCATCAGGGCCGTATAGCGGTCGTCGTCGACCATCGCCACGATGCGCGCGATCGAAGCCTCGCCATCGACAAAGCGCCACGGGAAGCAGCCCACCTGGACGCGCTGATTCACCAGCAAGTCGATGTCGCCGCCGACGCACTCGGCGTGGATGATGCCCTTATCGAACATCCACAGGTGCATCATCTGGTACATCTCCTTAGTAAAGTACTCGGCCAGCGGTTGGCCGTACTTGGCCCGGAAATGAGCGTCGGCGTCTTCGGCCTGGGCCGGCATCCAGTCGCGGATCTTGGTGTTCATGGGGTGATCGGCGCTGCCGCAATCCACGCCAATCCACTTGATCTTCTTCTCGATACACCAGTTGGCGAACCGCGCATCGGGGCCGGGGTGCATGACCATGTAGCGCACCTCGTTGCCGTAAGGTTGATCCCAGCCGAAGTGGTGGTAGCCGGTATGGATGATGAGGATGTCGCCCTCGCGAACCGTGACCCGTTCCTCAATCATCTCCGGGGTATACACGTCGTAGTCGCCGCAGCAGTCGCTCAGATCGACCACGGCCGCCTCGCCGCACAGGAAATCAAACGCCAGCGAAGCGATGTCCTTGCCCGGCGTGTAGAAGTGAATCTCGCCGTCCAGGTGGGTGCCCACGTGGTTGCTGTGGCTGACAAGCTGGCCGTTCGCGCCGTTGGGGGCCAGGCGCTTGAAGTACTTCACTTGCAGCGGTTCATAGGTCGGCCAGGCGGGCGTGCCGATGCCGAAAGGGATAGTCAGGTCGATGAATTTCATAATTCCAGATACGTCTCCGCATAGGCGACGAGAGCTTCCTCAAACACGCTCATCGGCGGCAGGACCAGGCCCGCCCCGATCTGACCGATGCCCGCGTCCTTGTGGGCAATGCCGGTGTTGATCTGGGGGCGAACCCCCAGCTCCACCACTTTGCGAATATCGACCCCCACCGGCGTCCCGCGGAAGCCGAGCGCGGGGATGGTGAAGGCGGTGTGTTCGGCGGTCGTGATCTCGTACATCGCCAGGGTGGTATTCAGGGCCATGTCCGGTGTGCCGCCGATGAAGGTCACGATAGCCGGAGCCGTCGCCATGGCGAACGCGCCGATGCCCGCGGTCTCGGTAATCGTGCTATCGCCGATATCGCCATTGGCATCATCGGCCGTGAAGCCGGGGAAGTACAGACCGTCAGGGCGGCCGACCGGCCCGGTGAACCAGCGTCCCCCCAGGCCGCTGACGCGAATCCCCAGGTCCGTACCGTTGCGGGCCATGGCCGACATGATGGTACTGCCCGCGACGCCGTGCCCGGCGTCGGCCATCGCCTTGCACGCGGCCATGACCGGATTGAGGACGCTGAGAGCGTTCTCGCCCAGGAAGGTCAGGACAGCGGCCGAGGTATTCCCGCCGACTTGTACAATAGCGGACGCCAGACGGACGGCGAAAAGCATGGAACCGGCCTTATTGCGGTTGTGGCCCTCATCACCCATGTGCAGGGACTCGGCTAGCAGGGCGCGAATGTCCAATCCCTCCTGGAGCGACAGGGCCTCCGCCAGAACCGGTCCCATCTCCTCGTTCATCCAGCGGAGCTTGCGCAGCACGGCTTCGTCATAGGCGCCATAGCGCAAGACCTTGCCGTACCCCTCGTTCAGGTTGGAGTACGCGAAGTTGCCATGAGTCGTGTTTTCAACGACGTAGACGCGCATCGAGGCCGATATGACGCCGGCCATCGGCCCCACGGCGCTATGCTCATGACACGGCTCCAGGTCGATTTCCCCGGAAGTGACGAGGCGCTCGGCGCTCGCCCAGTCATCGGCCAGCCCTTCGTAGATGAGCGCGCCGACAATCGCCCCGCGCAGCGGCCCGGATGCCCGCTCCCAGGTGATCGGCGGCCCGGCGTGAAGGAGAAGATTGTCCCTCATTCCGGGAATCACATCACGCGCCGGGGCCACGGTTTTCAGGATAGGCCGGGCGGACATCATGCGGCCGACGGCCGTCTCATTCGCCTGCTCAATGTTGATCATACGCTGGCAATCTCTTTCACGGCGTCACGGCGGTCTGTTGCAGCTTCATCTTCGCCAGGATGCGCATGAGCCGCTCGTCCCCCCCGGCGGGAGGACGCCACTCGACCTGGACGGCCGTTCCGCCCTGCGCCAGTATACTGTCGTAAAACGATTCGAGGCCGACGTTGATCGCCGCCAAACCCTCCGTAGGAAAAGATACGGGAGGATAGTTGTACGCGAGGGGTGGCAGACGATTGTAAATGTAACCCAACCCTTCACTCACGCCTGGGACAACGACTACGCCCGCGGCGGTCAATCGTTCAACCTGGCTGCCCAAACCCTGGGGATCTTCCTCAGTGCCGATCACAATCGCCACCACGCGCTTGCCGGCCCGGACAGCCTCGTCGAGAACGGGCGCGAGTTCAGCCGCCGGATCGGGATGCGCGCCTTCGCCCAGCACAACGTCCAGGACGATGAGATC